>JADLHO010000043.1 GCA_020848735.1 Planctomycetota bacterium
GGAGGTCGCCGCGGGTGAGCGGCGGCGAGGCGACGTCGTAGGGGACCGAGCTCGAGTCGGGCAGGTCGAGGGTCACGCGGAGCTGCGGCGCGGGCCAGCCGTGCTCGATGCGGATGGTGCAGGGACCCGTCCGCAGGACGAGCGAGCTGGGTTCGGTGGACGGTGCGTGGCCGTCGCGGACGCTCTCCTCGCGGACCTTGGCGCCGAGCTTCTGCTGCAGCCACTGCGCGAGCGAGCACACCGCGGCGCGGGTGCCGGCGGCATCGGCGTGGCGGATGGTGACCTCGACCGGCTGGCCCGGGCGCCAGGGGACGTGCTCGAAGGCCTCGGCGAGGGTCTGGCGCCAGGGCCGCATGCGCAACGCGGTGAGGTCGACGGCGCGCAGGCCGAGCGCGGTCATGCGCCGCGTGTCGGCCGCGGGGTCGGCGAAGAGGGTCGAGTCGTAGACCACCTGATCGGCGAGCGAACCGAGCGCGTGGAGCAGACGTGCGTCCTCGGGCATCGCGGTCGCCCAGAAGAACTGCGTCGGCAGGTCGTCGAGCAGCAGCGGTCGCACGAGGCTCGCGATGCGGCGCTGCTCGCTGCGACTCGCGCGCAGGGTGACGCGCTCCAGCAGCACGCGGCGCGACTTGCGACCGACGGCGACGTGCGTGCCGAAGCTCGCTTCCAGTGGCTGCTCGACTCCCGACAGGAGCACGAGGAACGCGAGGCAAGGGCTCGAGCGGAACAGGCGCTGCAAGGCGCTGCGCAGGAGGGCCTCGTCTTCCACGGGCGCGACGGCGACGAGGTTCATCGTCGTCGTGCGCGAGAGCGGGCGTTCGTCGTCGCGCGAGACCTGCTGCCAACTGCGGCGGACGTGCTGTTCGAGTTCGGTCGGTGGGATCGCGAACTCGGTCTCGACGATGTCCTGCATGGGTGGTGGGAGGCGCCGGCGCAGGCGATCGATCGCGGACGGCCTGCGTCGGAAGCGGAGCCGCGCGACGAGGGGTGCGGTCGCGCGAGTCGGTGGCCGAAAGACGATAGCAAGCGCTGCCTCGCGGGTCGCGTCGGCCTTTCTCGGCGAGACCTCGGGCTTAGACTGCGCCGGACATGGGCCAAGCCATCCAGCACATCCTCGTCACGACCGATCTCTCGGAGGAGTCGACGCGCGCGTTCCCGACGGCGGTCCAGTTCGCCTCGGCGCTCGGTGCTCGGATCACGGTCCTCTACGTGTTGCCGGCGATGGACGTGAATCCCATCAGCTCGCCCTTCGTCTCGCCGATCCGGCCGCCCTCCGACGAAGAGCTGCTGCGCCTCGCCGACGCCGACCTCCAGGCGCTGCGGCCCAAGTTCCCCGGGGTGAAGCTCGAGTTCGCGTCGCGCGTCGCGTCGGACATCGCCGCGGAGGTCGAGCGCTTCGCCGCGGGCAGCGGGGCCGACCTGATCGTCCTCGCCTCGCATGGCCGGACCGGCTTGCGCCGGATCGTCATGGGCAGCATCGCCGAGCAGATCCTGCGCCACGCGACGCGGCCGGTGCTGATCGTCCCGCTGCGCTGAGGGAGTCCTGGCGGCGTGCCGCGTGAAGCGCGGAGTCCGCCGAGGAGCCGGTCACGGCCGGCGCCAGCTCCGACCCTCGCCCAGCAGGGCGTCCGCGGAGTCCGGCCCCCAGGTTCCGGCCTCGTAGGCGCTCGGCTCCGCGTCCGCCGCCGCCCAGCCGGCCACGATCGAGTCGACGATGCGCCAGGCCTCTTCGACCTCGTCGCGTCGGGCGAACAGCGTCGTGTCGCCGAGCATCGCGTCGAGCAGCAGGCGCTCGTAGGCGTCGGCCGTCTGCGAGCCGAAGGCCGAGCCGTAGCTGAAGTCCATGCGCACGCCGCGGATCTTGAAGTCGGGGCCGGGCACCTTGGCGCCGAAGCGCAGGCTGATCCCCTCGTCCGGCTGCACGCGGATCAGCAGCACGTTCGATTCGAGGTTGCGGCGGTGCACGTTGCCGTAGAGCAGGTGCGGCGGGCGCTTGAAGTGGATCGCGACCTCCGTGACGCGGCGTGCGAGGCGTTTGCCGGCGCGCAGGAAGAACGGCGTGTTCGCCCAGCGCCAGTTGTCGATCTGCAGGCGGATCGCCGCATAGGTCTCCGTGCGTGACTCCGGCGCGACATCGGGTTCCTCCCGATAACCGGGCACCTCGCGACCCTGCACGAACCCGCGCGCGTACTGGCCGCGCACGGTGCGCTGGGCGACGAGCTCCGGCGACAGCGAGCGCACGGCCCGCAGCACCTTGACCTTCTCGTCGCGGATCGAGTTCGCGTCGCTGCTGACCGGCGGCTCCATCGCCACGAGCGTCATCACCTGGAGCAGGTGGTTCTGGATCATGTCGCGGATGATCCCGCTCTCCTCGAAGTACCTGCCGCGTCCCTCGATGCCGATCGACTCGGCGACGGTGATCTGGACGTGGTCGATGAACTTCTCGTTCCAGAGCGGCTCGAAGATCCCGTTGGCGAACCGCAGCGCGACGATGTTCTGGACCGTCTCCTTCCCGAGGTAATGGTCGATGCGGAAGACCTGGTGCTCGCGGAAGCCGCGGCCGACCTGGCGATTGAGCGCGTGCGCCGACGCGAGGTCGTGACCGAAGGGCTTCTCGACGATGACGCGCGCGAAGGTGTTCTCCCGCTCGGCCGAGAGCCCGCTGGCCTCCAGGTGGCCGAGGATCGACGCATAGCTGCTCGGCGGCGTGGCGAGGTAGAAGACCCGGTTGCCGGCGGTGCCGCGCTCCGCGTCGAGCTGCTCGAGCCGTGCCTTGAGCCGGGCGAAGGACTCCTCGTCGTCGAAGGTGCCCTGCAAGAACTCGAAGTTGCGCGCGTGCTGGGTGAACGCCGTGGCCGCCTCGTCACCGCCGTGCTGTGCGATCGCCTCGGCGAGGCCGCGGCGGAAGTCCTCGTTCGACCAGGGGCGTCGGGCGAAGCCGATCACCGAGAAGCCCGGCGGCAGGAGTCCGTCGTGCGCGAGGCGCATCAGCGACGGGACGAGCTTGCGGTGCGTGAGGTCACCGGTGGCGCCGAAGATCACGAGCACGCAATTGCGCGGACGGCGCGTCGAGGTGAGTTCGTCGGCGAGGGGGTTGGCCATCGAGGGGCCGAGAGGATAGCGCGCCGGCGCGCGCGACGAAGCGAGCCGGGGAGGCGTGCCGGTTAGCATCCGCGCGCCGATGCACCCCGAACCCGAACGCGGCCCGGAGACCGACTTCCGCTGGCGGGGCCGCGACGTCACCCGCCTCGAGGCGGTCAGCGACGCCGTCTTCGCTCTCGCGCTGACCCTCGTCATGCTCGCCGACGGCGTGCCTTCGAAGCTCAGCCAGCTGCGCGCCGTGTTCGAGCAGATCCTGCCGCTTGCGATCAGCTTCACGATCGTCGGGATGATCTGGCACGCGCACTACCTCTTCTTCCGGCGCTATGGACTGCGCGACGGCTGGAGTGCGTTCCTCAACGGCGTGCTGATGTTCCTCGTGCTGCTCTTCGCATATCCGATGAAGTTGCTCTTCGGAATGCTGAGCGAGGCGCTCTTCGGCTTCGGGTCCCGCGTGCCGATCCGCGAGATCTTCGACGCCGAGTTCCCGCTGCTCATCGTCTACAGCCTCGGCTTCGCCGCGATCTACCTCGTCATCGCGTTGCTCTACCGCCACGCCTGGGCGCAGCGCGACCGCCTCGCCCTCGACGAGTTCGAGCGCGCGATCACGCGGCAGTACCACCAGTCCTCGTGGATCCTCGCCGGCTTCGGAATCGTCTCCGCGACTCTCGCCGCGCTCCTGCCGGACCGGCTGCAGGGGATCGCCGGCTGGCTCTACTTCGGGATCGGGCCGGCGATGGGGCTGCACGCCTGGCGTTGGGGCGTGCGCCGCGCCCGTCTCCGGGCGGCGCTCACCACAGTCTGAACATGAACCCCGCGGCAAGCATGGCGACCGCGGGGAGCAGGAGCGCCAGGGCATTGGCGAGGGGGCGGCCCGCGCCGGTGCGGGGCTGCACGACGAGCCACGCGGCCGTGGCCAGCACCGCGACGGCGAACCAGGGGTGGCCCTTCGGCCAAGTGTCGGCACGCAGCGCGCGCGCATAGACCACCGCGAGCAGGACGAGTGCGCCCAGGGCGAGCAGGTACGAGGCGCGTTCCCGCGCGCGGTCGAGCTTGCTCACTTCGAGGCCGCGAGCATGCGCAGCAGGGGGATCTCGGCGCGTCGGCGAAGGTCTTCGTCGAGTTCGATGCGGGGCGCGAGGTCGCGCAGGGCCAGGTAGACCTTCTCGAGCGTGTTGAGCTTCATGTAGGGGCACTGGCTGCACGCGCTGCAGCCGCCCTTGTTCTCGACCGGCGCCTCGATCAGCGTCTTGCCCGGCGCCGCCTGATGCATCGTGTGGAGGATGCCGCTCTCGGTGCCGACGATGAACTCGTCGTGCTCGCTGTCGCGCACGTATTCGAGGAGGCGCCGCGTGCTGCCCACGAACTGCGCGTGGCGCAGGACCGCGGGCTCGCACTCGGGATGCGCGATGAAGAGCGCGCGCGGGTGACGGGTCTTGAGCTCGACGATGCGCCGCTCGCTGAAGGTCACGTGCACCATGCAGGTGCCGGGCCAGAGGTCCATGGGGCGTCCGGTCTTCTGCATGAGCCAGCGACCGAGGTTCTGGTCGGGCGCGAAGAGGATCGGGCGATCCGCGGGCACCGAGCGGATGATCTTCTCGGCGTTGCTGGACGTGCAGATCACGTCGGACTCGGCCTTCGTCGCCGCGCTGCAGTTGATGTAGGAGACGACGTAGTGCTGCGGGTGCTTCGCCTTCCACGCGCGCAGCGCGTCGGCAGGGCAGGAGTCGGCGAGCGAGCAGCCGGCGTCCTTGTCGGGCAGGATGACCGTCTTCTGCGGGTTGAGGATCTTCGCGGTCTCCGCCATGAAATGGACGCCGCAGAAGAGGATCACCTCGGCATCGCGCTCGGCCTGCGCGGCGCGCGCGAGGTCGAGCGAGTCCCCGAGGTGGTCGGCGAGGTCCTGGATCTCGGCGTCCTGGTAGTAGTGCGCGAGGATCACCGCACGGCGCGCACGCTTGAGCCGATCGATCTCGGCGAAGAGATCGAGGGCGGGGTCGATCGTGGTCGGGTTCATCCGGGCGGGGTCCGCATCCCGCGGCTTCGCGGGCGGAGCATCTTCGGCCGCGGGTGTGCGCACGCCAAGGGCCGCGTCGGGCTCAGCTCGCGGGGTCGCTGCGGCGTGTGCGGAGGCGACCGTCGCGACCGTGCCGGAACTCGAGACCGGATGCCTCGTGCACCCGCAGGGCCGCGGTCGAACGGAACGCCTCGTGCCGGACGAAGCTGCGGATGACGACGCGCAGCGCCTCGGGCACCGCGGCCATGGGACCGCGCGGATCGAGCGTCGGTTGCGCGAGCGCGGCGTCGAAGATGCGGGCGATCGCCGGAGCGAGCTCGTCGATCGTCGTGGGTTCCCCCTGCACGCAGCGCCAGAACGCGTCGAGCTGGGCCTTGTCGAGCAAGGGCTCCATGCGGCGGTGCACCTGGGCATCGATGAACTCCGCCAGGGTCACCGGCGAGAGGATCACGAGCGTCTCCCGGTTGCGGATGTCGGCGATGCGGAGTTCGTGCACCCGCGGCAGGCGCGTCGCCTTCACCTGCACGCGCGCGCCGCGCACGCGCTCGAGACCCGGATAGCGCACGCGCAGGTCCGTCTTCTGACAGAAGTCCTCCGCGAGCCGCGCGGGTTCCGCGTGGTGATCGATCTCGTCGAGCACGTCGAGCATGAGCTGCTCGAAGCGGCGGTCCGCGTGTCCCGGCACCAGCAGGACCTCGGGCAGCGGACGTCGCCGCAGCACGTCGGCGAGATCCACGAGGTCGCGCGCGAAGCGCCGCACGCTGCGGCGCACGGCCCGTCGCGCGAGCTCGTCGCTCGCGTCGAGATCGTCCTCGTGGACGAAGCCGAGCCCCCAGAAGCGCCGCGCGGTGACCTGATCGAGCCGCTGCACGATGACGTCGTCGCCGTCGACCGCGGTCTCGAGGGCCGGACGACGCTGCCAGAGCGAGCCCCGCGCACGACCCCACTTGCGGACGACGAAGGCCTCGCAGCGCAGTTGATCGAGCAGTGCGTGCACGACCTCGCGACGCTTCTCGCGCGTGTCGTCGTGCACCGGAGGCTTGCGCTTGGCGAGCGACCGGTACGCCGCGCAGAGCTCGGGTCCGATCAGCTCGACCATGCCGGGTTCATCGAGCGTCGCGCGCAGCGAGCCGGACCACTGCGACTCTTCGAGTGCGAGCACCGCGCGACGCAGCTCGCGCCAATACGCATCGAGCTCAAAGGCACCGCAGTCCGGCCAGCGCGACGGGCGGCGGGCCGGGTCGAACTCGGGCTGTCGGATCACGGCTGACCCCGTGTCGTGGACGAGAGAGACCGAGGCCTTGGCGCCCAGACCGCAGGGCGGAGGCTCGGGTCGGCCGAGGATAGCGAGGGAGCGCGGCGCCGGGCCTCAGCGCTTTCCCGGCTCGTCGGGCTTCGGCGCCGGGTCGCCGTCCCAGGGGAGCTGGGCCGACTCCTCGCTCCGCGTCTGCTCCTCGCGTTCGGCGGCCGGCACCGCCGCCAGGGTCACGGCGATGCTCTGCGGCTCGCCGTCGCCGCGCCTGGTCGTGATCTGGACCGTCTCCCCGGCGAGGCGGGAGCCGATCAGGGTCTGGAGGTGGAACGAGTTGCGCACCGGCACCCCGTCGACGGCGGCGATCAGGTCGCCGCGGAGCCAACCGAGCCTGGCGGCGGGACTGCGCGGGGCGAGGCCGGCGAGCTTCGCGCCGGGCCCCATGAAGGCGGGATCGACGGCGACGCCGAGCCAGGCCCGGTGCAGCGTCTCGCCGCGCTTCAGCCGTTCGAGCAGCGGGCCGATGTCCGCCAGCGTCGTCGCGAAGCCGATCCCCGAGTCGTGCCAGTCCAGTCCCGCGTTGCGCCCCGAGGGGGAGAGCGGGACGGCCAGCCCCAGGACGCGGCCGAGCGCATCGACGACGGGCCCGCCGTAGTTGGCCGGCGAGGTGTTGGCGTCGATCTGCAGTGCGCGGCCGAAGATGCGGCCGGCGGCCGAGACGATGCCCATGTGGATCGTCGGTCGCCCGCTCGCCGCGAAGGTGCGGCCGAGCACGAAGGCCCATTGGCCGACGGCGACCTCGTCGGGTGCCGCCAGCGTCGGGACGGGCAGGTCCGTGGCCTCGATCTTGATGAGCGCGATGCCGCGGCTCGTGTCCTCACCCGCCCGGCGTGCGGTGAAGGCACGGCCGTCCGGGAGGGTCACGAGGATCGTCGAGGGGTCGAAGTTCAGCGCGAAGCGCGAGGTGAGGATCCAGCCGTCGCTGCTCAGCACGATCCCGGTGGAGGCCCCCTGGGCCTGGAGGAAGCCGGGCTGGACGAGGGGGCCGAGGCCCTTCTTCTCCTTCGCCTCCTTCACCTTCTCGGGGTCGTAGCTGCCGACCTGGTACTTGCGGCAGAGGCGGTCGAGTTCCTTGTCGCCGAGCAGGCGCAGGTCCTCGGCCTCGAAGGCCGTGCCTTCCGGCTTCGGCGGCAGTCCGAGCCCGGTCCAGAGCTCCGCGAGCTCGAAGGGGTCGAGCTTCGCGAAGAGCGCGGCGAGCACCTCCTTGTCGAGCTTGCTCGGTTCGACGGAGCCGATGCGATCGCCGCCGCCGTCGTCGGCGAGCACGCGACGCGTGCCGCCGAAGGTCTCGATGCGCACGAGGCTCGGCGCGAGTCGGTCGGCGAGCATCGCCACGACCGCCTCGAGGTCGAGCAGCCCGTCGTCCTGGAGCTCGCGCACCGGCGTCGTCGCAGGGTCCTGCGCGGCGAGGCCGACGGCGCACGCGAGCGCGGCGGCGAACACGAGGGAACGGGTCGTCATCGGCTGGCTCCGAGCGTGAGATCGCCCTGCAGGACCTGGTCGCCGCGCTTCCAGGTGATGCGCAGCGTGGCGCCCGCGGCGTGCCGTCGCATCACCTCGTCGAACTCGAGGCAGCTCCGCACGGTGCGCTCGCCGACGCGCACGATGAGGTCGTCGCGGCGCAGGCCGAGGGCCGCAGCCGGCGAGTCCGCCTCGATCCGCTCGACGTAGGCCGGCGGCGAGCGCCGCCCACCGCGATCGAAGAGCCTGATGCCGTGCGTGCCGGGCGAGCCGGCGGCATCCACCGCGGCCGACGGCGCGGGCAGGATCCCGTGCACCCAGCGATCGAGGTAGACCCGCAGATCGGCGGTCGGGATCGCGGCCGAGAGCAGCGTGTTCGTCTCCGTCGACTCGATGATGCGCGCGTTGAGTCCGACCCAGCGGCCGTCGAGGGTGAGGAGCGCGCCGCCGCCGTGACCCGGGTTGTTCGGCGCATCGGTGAGGATCAGCCGGCCGTCGAACGCGAGGTCCGCGAGTCGATAGCGGAGGCCGGTCGACGCGACGCCGCTCACGACGCCGAAGCCCGCCGACAGCTTCTCGGAGAACTCCGCGAGCCGGAACGCATTGCCGATCGAGACGACGAAGCGCCCGGTCTCGGGAAGCTCCACCGCGGGCTCGAGCGGCGTGAAGGCCAGCGAGGTCGCCTTGGGGTCGAACTTCAGCAGCCGCACGCCGAGCCGCGGCTCGGGAGGCAGGAGTTCGGCGAGGTGCACGGAGCCGTCGGCGAGCACGATGCGCGTCTGGCCCGCCTGGATCATCACGAGGTCGAGCGTGAGGACGTGGCCCTCGCGACTGACGATCACGCCGGTCGCGAAGGGCTCGATGTTCTGCAGTCCCGACGCGCCGTGCACCTTCACGAGGCTCGGCAGGGTGCGATCGATCAGCGCCTCGAGGCGCGTGCGCGGCGCACGCTCGGCGAAGGCGTAGGGGCTGCCCTGGGCGGTGGCACCCGCGGTCGCGAGCGCGAGCGCGAGGAGCGCGTGAGGGACCCGGGTCATGACTGCGGCCTCTCGAAGAGTTCGGACGGCGGCGCGCTCTCGTCGGTCGCCGCGATCGACCAGCCGGCGGCGAGTTCGCCGTCCAGCACGACGCTCGAGCGCGCGCCGTCGCGACGCAGCTCGACGAGGGCCTTCTGCACGGGATCGCGATAGCGACAGCCCGCGGCGCTGCCGTCGAGGAACAGCCAGACCTCGAGCTCGCCGTCGCCCGGCAAGCGCACGCGGTACGCCGGACGGTTGCCGACCATGGTGCCGCCGGCGAGCAGACCTTCGGCGCAGAGGGCGCGCCGACCCGCCGCCGGGCGCAGGAGCGGATTGCAGCGGCGGATGCGCTCCAGCTTCGCGCGCTCCTCCGCGCTCGGCTCGCGCAGGAGCTCGCCGTCGCGCGCGAAGGCGCTGCCGTCGTCGCGCAGCACGAGCGTGAGCGGGCCGTTGTCGATGCGGAGCTGTTCGCCGCGCCGCGACAGGCGCACGACCACGCCTTCCGGGCCGCTCAGTTCGAGCGTCGCACCCTCGACGGCGTCTTGAAGGGTGGCGCCCTCGAGCGGTCGGGCGAGCGCGGCCAGCGCGAGCTTGCGGTGGTCCTCGCTCGCGAGGCGGTCCTCCTCGCGACTCGATCCCGTGTCGAGGCGTTGCAGCCGGAACCGCACGGACCTCTCGTCGCCGAGGCGGTCGTCGGCCGCGAGCGGACGGAATCCGAGCTCGACCCAGGTCTCGGCGGGCAGCACGCCGACGAGCGTGGCGAGCTGGTTCGCGCTGCGCACGGGGATGCCGTTGAAGCGCGTGATCTCGTCGCCGAGCTGCAGGCCGAAGGCCATCACGCGGGAGTCGGCGAAGACCGACTGCACGAAGACCCCCTGCCGCCCGTCGCGCTCCATGAACCAGGCATGGAGATCGAGCGTGCCGTGCTCCGCGAAGCGACCGGCCATGAGGTCGGGCAGGAAGTTGCGGATCTGGTTGCTCGCGATGGCGAAGCCGACGCCGACGTTCACGCGCCCGCGCTGATCCTGGATGGAGATGCGGCCGTTGATGCCGACGACCTCGCCGCGCAGGTTGAAGAGCGGGCCTCCCGAATTGCCGGGGTTGATCGGGACGTCGACCTGGATGCAGTCGGGATAGACGAGCGCGCGGTTGCCCTGACCCGGCTGATAGCGGTGCGTGGCGGAGACCACGCCGAAGGTGGTCGTCGGCGAGAAGTCGCTCGCGAGCAGGAAGGGGTTGCCCATCGCGAAGACCTGCTCGCCGACGAGCAGCGCGTCGCTGTCGCCGAGCGTGGCGGACGGCCAGGGCTTGCCGTCGGCACGCGGGTCGAGGAGCAGCACCGCGAGGTCGCTGCCGGGATCGACGCCGAGCACCGTGGCCCCGTAGAGCTCACCGTCGGGCAGGCCGATCTTCATGCGCTTCACGTCGGGCTTGCCGACGCAATGGAAGTTCGTCGCGATGAAGCCGAGCGGGTCGAAGACCACTCCCGAGCCCCCGCCCGGTGCGTCGAGGGGCATCACCGAACAGACGGCCGGCGCGACGCGGGCCATCACGGCCACGCGCTCGCGCTCGAGTGCGCGGACGCGTTCCAGCGCCTGGTCCGGGCTCTGTGCCGGTGCCATGCCGGTGGCGACCACGAGGCAGGCCGACACGAGACCGAGGGATGCGACGCCGCGCGGCGGGTTCGAGCGCGTCATGCGAGGGGAGTCGGACGGGGTCAGGACTTCACGAGACGTGCCGCGGCGAACACGCAATGGTCGCCGAGGTCGAAGTGTTCGCCGAAGTCGACTTCGAGGGTGAGTTCCTTGCCGTCGTTCAACGGGAGGCGCAGCCCTTCGACGACGCCGCTGCGCACGTGGGATCGCTCGAACACGACGGTGCCGTCGATGGCGACGCGGAAGGTCGCGTCGGCCGGGCCGGTGCTGCGGTCGTCGATGCCGATCGACGCCTCGAGCCAGGCGAAGCTGCCCGGACTCAGCGCCCAGGTGACGCGCGTGCGCGGCGCCATGCAGATGCCGCGCGCGAAGCGACGGCCGCCGAGCAGCAGCCCCTCGCCACCGGGAGCGGAATCGCGCAGGAAGAACGGCTCGAGGTCGAGGGCGGCCGTGCGCTGGATGGCCTTCGGTTCGGTCGCGGAGAGCCACTGCACACGCGAGCTGCGCACCGCGAACGAGCGCATCGCCGACGCATCGATCGTGAGGCTCGCGCCTTCAGCGAGCCTCAGGCGCAGGCCGCGTTCGTCGAGGGCTTCGAGCCGACCGTGCCAGATCCCTGCCGCGACGGTCTCCACGCGGATCGACGGCAATGGCAGCGGTGGCGGTGCCGTGCCGTTGTCGGTGCCGAACACGATGCCGAGGACCTGATCGAGCGGCATGTTGCGCCGCTCGCCGCGGAAGTCGACGACGAGGTCGGCCCCTTCGACGCCGAGCACCCGGAGGCTGAGGCGCGTCGACTTGCCCGTGCGCGCGCGCGCGAACAGGACGTCGTCGGTCGCGGGAGGTGCCGCGAGCGCGGTCTCGAAGCCGCGCGCGTCGTCGCCCTCGAGGGCGAGCAGCCGCAGCGCGCGCACGTGCTGCCAGCGCAGTTCGAGCGGGTCGCCGAACGCGAGGCGGAGCTGCGCGTGCGCCTCGCTGCCCCCGGTGAGCTGCGCCGCGCTCTCGAGGCCCGAACGCAGCCACACGCGGCCGGGAGCCGCAGGCGCGGCAGGTGCGGCGGCGCCCGTCGGCAGGAGCATCGACTCGAGTTCGTCGAGCAGCACGCGGCGCGTCGACGCGTTGGGGAGCGTGAGTTCCAGAGACTCGCCGTCGCTGCTGCGCCACGCCGTCGCGGTGATGGTCTCGCCGCCGAGCGTGACGAGCCGCGCGGTCTCCTGCGCGGCGAGCGGAGCGCCGGCCATCACCAGGCCGACGACGAGGATTGCCCGCGCTCGCGAGGCATCTCGGAGCGGGAGCGAGTCGGTCCGCGGGCGACGCATCACTTGTTCTTGGCCCGGTTCAGCCGCTTGTAGTAGCCCTCGAGGATCTCGCGATAGCGCGACGGCAGACCCGTGTTGAGGTCGGCGCCGATCTCCTCGCGGTCGCGGTCCTTGAGGACGTCCCAACGCTCACCCACCGGCGGAGCCTTGCCGAGCTGGCCGATGCGGCCCGCACCCTCCGGCAGGGCGCTCTTCGTCGCGGGGCTCTGCGAGGGGCCATTGCCACCCGGCGAGCCGCCGGCCTGTTTCTCGCGCTCCTCCATCTCCTCGATGATCTTCTGGAGCTTCTCGACGATGTCCTTCTGCATGCCCTGCGTGGGGTCACCCGTGCGCAGCTTCTTGAGGTCGCGCTCGCAGCGCTTCATCTCGTCGGCGACGTCGTGCAGCGGGCTCTCGAACTGCGCCTCGAGCTCCGCGCGGCGTTGCTGGGCGACCGCACGGAAGCGCTCCGGGGCGCTCGGGAAGAGCTCCAGGTAGTCGGTGAACGCGGCGACGGCGTGTTCGCGCATCGGCACGTCGGCGAGCGCGGAGGCGAAGAAGAACGCGGCCTCGGCGTCGAGCGGGGTCTTGTTGCGGTCGCTGCGCAGATAGTCGCGCAGCACCTCGGTGGCCCCCTCGGGGTCCTCGCCGTCGAGCAGCACGCGGCCGAGGTGGTAGCGCGCGTGGGCGCGCACGTAGACGTCCTGCGTCGAGGTGACGAGCTTCGCGAGCGCGAGGGCGCCACGTGGGTCGCCGCTCTCGCCGAGCTTTGCCGCGTCCTCCAGATCGACGACGAGCGCCCGCATCAGCGTGTCGGCACCGAGGTCCGCCTGGCCGTCCGCGCAGGCCTTCGCGAACTGCTGGAGCTGCTCCTCGCTCGCACCGAGCGAGGCGACATGGGCCTCGAACGCGGCGCGATCGAAGGGCTTGAAGGGGTTCTCGCGCGCCGGGTCCTGCGCGGCGAGCGATCCGAGGACGCCGGCGGCGAAGATCGCCGCGCAGCGCAAGGCGCGCGCACTCATCGGCCGCTCGACTCCTTCTCGAGCTTCGTCGCGAGGCGGCGGAGCAGGTCCTCGGTGCGACCCTGCTGGCGCGAGAGTTCGGCGGCGCGGTCGGCGACGGCCGGCGTCTCGCGCGCCGCCTCCGGCACTTCCTTGTCGAACTCGCTCGTCTGCTTGTTGACCCGCTTCTGCTTGATCATCACGAGCTTGAGCTCGGCGGAGAGCGGCACGAGCGCCGGCTGGCCGTTGCACATGCAGCAGCCACCGCTCGCGTCGTTCATCTCGATCTGTCGACGGAGCGCGTCGATCAGGTCCTTGAGCGTCTGCTCGATCTCGGCCTGAAGCGTCTGCGTCACGGCTCCGGTCTTGGTCGCCTCGAGCATCTCGCCGCAGTGCGTGAGATCGTCACGCAGCATCTCCACCACGGCGGGGAAGGCCGCCGAGCTGCCTTCCTCGGCGAGCAGCTTGAGCGCGTCGCTGGCCTCGCCGGAGAGCTCGTGCTCGCCGCGGCCGATCTCCTTGCCGCGCTCGACGACCTGCGCCGGCGCGTCGCCGCTCGCGGTCAAGGCCGTGTTCGCGAGGCGGTCGGCCGCCTTGGTGCGCGCGGAGAGCTCCTTCTGCTTCTCGAGCATCGCGCCGAAGCGCTCCTCGAGGGCACGCAGGACCTCGTCGCTGAGCTGCTGACGCAACTGGCTCAACGCGTCCTCGAGCTCCTTCTTGGCCTTCTCGAGCTCTTCCTGCGCGTCCTGCTGGTCCTGCTTCGCCTTGGCCGGCTTGTACTCCTTGAGCTGACCCGCGGCGGCCTTCTGCTTCGGCACCGCCTGCTGGACGTTCTTCTTGCCGGGCGTGCTCTTCTGCTCGGGGTCGTTCTTGGGGTTCTTGTCGTCCTTCTCCATGTCCTCGGCGACATGGTCGGTCTTGATCTGCGTGAGCTCCTGCGCCTTGCGCTGCTTGTCGAAGGGGAGCTCCATCAGGCGGCGCTTCGCCTCCTCGCTCATCCGCTCGAGTTCCTTCTGGGCGGCCTCGAGCTTCCGCAGCGCCTGGTCCATGTCCTCGAGCGCGCGCTCGGGCGTGTTCTTCTGCAGCTTCTGCTGCGCCTGCCCCATCGCATTCGAGGCACTCTTGCAGTTGCCCGAGCACGACCCGCCCTCGCTGGGCTTGCCGTCGGGCTTGGCTTCGGAAGGCTTGGGCTCGGCGGCCTTGGCGGTGCCGGCCTTCTCGGCGTTCTTCTCGACCTTCTCGAGCTTCGTCGCGAGCGCCTCGGCCTGGTCCTTCAGCTCGGCCTCCTTCTTCTCCATCTCCGCCGCCTTCTCGGGCGCGGCGGCGAGACCGGACTGCCGGGCGTCCTGCTGCAGCGCCTTCTGCTCCTCGATCAGCTTCGCCACGGCGGCCTTGGCCTCCTCGAGCTCCTTGGCGTGCCGCTCGAGTTCCTCCGCCTTCGCCGACTCCTCCTTCTCGGCCTTCTGCTCGGCGATCAGCTCGTCGACGCGCTTCTTGTAGGCCTCGAGCCGCTTGATCTCGGCCAGCAGCTTGTCGACGTCCATCTTGCGGGCGAGCAGGATGTCGAGCAGCGACTGCAGGTCGGACTGGAGCGCGTCCATCTTCTGCAGCGCCTCGTCCCAGCGGCTGCCCTCGATCAGCTTCTGCACCTCGTCGAGCGAGCTGTGCAGGTCACGCTCCTGGATGAACCGATTCCCCGCCTCGAGGACGGCGCCCTGCTCCGGCTCGGTCGCCGCCTTGACGAGCTGCAGCTTCTGCATCCGCTCGTGGAGTTCCTTGAAACGGCGGGTCGCCTCGGCCTGGAGGGTCGCCGCGCCTTCCTGGGCGCGGAGGCTGCCCTGCGTCGGCGCGAGACCGACGGCGAAGGCACAGAGCAGGGCGGCAATGCGGAGGATGGCGCTCATGGTCAGGCTCTTGTTGGACGTCGTCGCCGTGGCTGCGGCACGAACGTCGCGAGAGGGGCCGTCGGTTCGGGTCCTGGCGACCCGGGTTCGCCGGGTCGGGGCGGAACCTTATCCCTTGTCGGCCGGAAGCGGGTGCGGGCCGCCCGTGGCAGGCAGGAATCCACGAGCCTGGGACGGCCCTGGCCGCCGGGATCTTCGCCGCGGGCGACCCGATTCCGGGCGGCCCCCTCGGCGGGTCCCTCGGCGGCCCCCCCTTCGAGCGGAGCGCGTTCCGTGCCGACCCGGCGGGATTGCCGGGCCGGCGGTCCGCAGGCTCGACCTCTGCGCGGCCGCGGGTGCGGCCACCAGCAGGATTCCGGGAGCCCGCGTGATGGACTCTCTCTCGGGCTCTCAGTTCGGGTTCAGCAGCATGTCGACGCCGTTCGACGTGATCACGTCGAGCACGTTCGTCGCCGGCGAGGTGCTGATCGACTGCGCGAAGAGGTGCGCGCCCGAGAGGGCCAGGTCGGCCGGGATCGGCAGCGTGATGTTCTGCGTCGTGCCCGCGACCGCGAAGCCGATCGAGAAGTCGAACGAGCAGTGCAGGAAGCAGGTCGGCATGCCGATGCCGCTCAGGTCCGTCGGCGGCGCGGTCTGCGTGAGGCCGAGCGCGAAGGCGCCGACCGTGGCGCCGGCGGGGATGCGGCTGATCTGGACGTTGTGGTTCGTACCCAGCTTGGGACGGTTCGTGCCCGCCAACGTGAGCGGGAAGAGGTCCGCGCTGGTCGCGAACGGCATCGCGGCCGAGATGTCGGTTGCGCCGCCATCACGGGCATTGCCGCCACGGCTCCAGCCCACGAGGCCGTCGTCGTTCGCGCAGTCCTTGTAGCGGTACTCCACCACGCCATTGCTCGAGATCGCGACCTGCATGGTCGTGAGCAGCGCGGCGTTGTTGAACTGCGGCACGCCGGTCCAGGTGACGTAGGCGGTCGTCAGGTTCGGGTCGATGTCGAACTGGACGGCGCCGACGCTCGTCGGGTCCATGTCGTGCCAGAGCGGAGCGAGACGCGCGCCTTCGGCGAGCAAGAGGGCCGCGGTCCCCGAGAAGGTCGAGGCCGTGCGCGTCGTGTCGAGCCAGATGAAGCCGTTCGAGCAGATCTTGATGCCCGTCGTGCTGCCACCGGGGTAGCTGAAGGTGAAGCCGAGGTTCTGGATCGCCGAGAGCGAATCGTCGGTCAGCACGATCGGGGTCGAGGTCGGCGTGAACCAGTTGTTCGAGCCGGCCGAGACCGCGTAGCCCGTGCCCAGCGGCGCGAGCTGGACGCTGTTCACCGTGCTCGGCGTGCCGGCGAGATCGAAGGTGCCGAGCGCGAAGGGCTCGTAGAAGCTCTCGGCCTGCGACACGCAGCCGGCGCCGTAGGTGCTCGTCGCCGCCGCGTTCGGGATCAGCGTGTAGTCCATCAGGATCACGCTGGCGAAGTAGGAGAGCGCGCCGGTCGTCGCAGCCTGCGTGGCGGAAGACAGACGACGCGAGAGGTGCGTGACGGACGAGCCCGTGGCCATCGCCGGCACGGTGGCCGGGAGCGGTGCGGGGGAATCGATCTCGACGCAGAGATCCGCGCCACCCATCGGGTCGTAGACGAACGGCGTCGTCAGCGGGATGTCGATGATGTAGGTGTTCGGCGAGGTGCCGGCGGCCGCGAGGCAGACGACGTTGCCGTTGAACACGGTGGCGTTGTCGGCGCCGCGCCGCGCCGCGAAGCTCGTGCTGGCGTCGTTGAAGTCGAGCGGGCTCGACGACATCTGCACGGTGACCCCGGTGTAGGTCTCACCGCCCGGGCTCGTCACGCCGCCGTTCGCGCGGAACTGCAGGCGGTTGATCGAGATCGGCGCGTTGATCCCCTGGTTCAGGAAGTGCGCCGTGTCGTAGATCATCTGGAAGCGGAACGCGGTGTTCCGCCAGGTGAGCCCGGACGTGCCGGCATTGGTCGTCGCCATGCCCTGCGGCACGACCACGGATTGAGCGGGAGCGGCCGCCGCGAGTGCGGCGAGCCCGATGCAGAGGGAGAGCTTCTTCATGGGACAGGTGTGAGATGCGCGCGGCTCGAGACGGCCGATGTCCGCAACGAGGCGCGCGTTGCTCGAAGCGTAGCTTGGATTCGCGTCTGCGCCTTGGTGTCGTGCGGCGGAGAATTGGTGCGGGCCGCGCACGATGCAGGCCCGTTTCGGGACCCCTCCCGCAAAGGCCTACGCCGGACCCCAAGTGCGATCGGCTGTGGCGCATACCACCCTGCGCCTTGCTGCTGCCCCCCGCACGCGCCGCGTCTCGCTCACTTCTTCCTGTCCTCGCGGTCGCGGAAGAGCTCGTTGCCCTCCGCATCGCGCATCTGCCGCAGCAAGGCCTCCGCGTCGCGCTCCGTGCGGATCACGATGCGCAGCGACTCGACGAGTGCCGCCAGATCCTCGGTGCGCTCCATCTGCTCGATGATGCGGCGCAGCCGGGCGATGATCGCATCGAAGGCCTCCACCACCGCCGCGCGCGCCGTGTCGTCGCCGGCCCGCGCGAACGCGTCCGTGAGCCGCGCGGAGTCGGGGAAGTCCTCGAGCGCGAGCGTGACGAGCGGGCTCACGACCTTGCTCTCGATCCCACGCAGCACATTGGGTTCGAAGAGCCGGTTGTTGAGCATCTCGTCGAGGATCTCGCGATAGCGATCGCCGACGGCCTGCGCGGTCTTGCCGAGCGCGCCCTGCTGGCGTGCGAGCTGATCGATCCGCAGCTTCGCACGCGGTGCATCCTCGTGCTGCGCGGTCGGCGAGAGGATCTCGGCGAGCTCCGCGCGTGCCTCGATCTCCTTCTGCAGGACGCGTTCGAGTTCGTTGCGTTGCTCCGATTGCCGGCGCCGCAGTTCCTGAAGCAGCTTCTCGCGCGTGACGACGCGCAGCGTGCGGACCTCGCTGCTCGCCTGGTTCGCCTGCGGCGCGCGGCGATCTGTGGCGTCGAAGCGGATCGAGAGCAAGGTGTCGGGTCGGATCTCGTTGAGCTCCGAGTTCGGATTCGGGTCCTTCATCGCGGTCTGCAGGTCGAAGGCGAGCTCGAGCTCGGCTTCGGTCGCGCCGGTCTGCAGTTCGGTGAGCCACTCCACGCCGGCCGCGCGGAACGGCGGCTCCGGAGGCTTCTCGCCGTTCTCCGGCGGCGTCGCCGACATCACGCGGTACACGGCCCCCGCGTTCGCGAGACCATGGTCGTCGCGCAGCTTGAGCACCCCGGGAATGCGTGCGTTCGCCGTGATGAGCGAGCCGATGCCGCGCGAACGGAAGTCGACGAGGGGCGGCTGGTCGTCCCGCACCCGGATGTAGAGGAGCGTCGGCTGGGCCGGTCCGAGATCGTCGCGGTCGACGACCTCGAGCTGGTGCACTCCGGATTGCTCGGGCACGAACACGACCTCGAAGGCGAGGCCCTCGGAGGCGATCGTCGCGGGGAAGCGCGTCTCCGCGTCGAGCGCGAGACGGCCGGAGGCGAGCGGCTTCGTCGCGCGCCCGGCGACGCGTAGGGTCGAACCGCGGGGAACCTGGAGCTCGCCGCCGACCACGTCGAGCGCACGCTCGGCCGTGCCGATGTACTCCGGCGGGCGCAGCGTCACCGCGAGATCGGTGATGCGCGGGCGCGCGACGAGTTCGATGCGCAAGGGTTCGGTCTCGCCATCGCCGCCGTGGGCGACCACCGTCGCGCTCTCGAGCACGCTCGCGAGCGTGGTGGTGAACAGCCCCTCGTCGGCGCGCTCCATCGTGCGCGTGGCGCGATCGCCGGAGGCGAAGCGCACGTCGAGCTCGACCACGTCGGGGACCACGCCGGTCGCGCGCACGCGCAGGGTGAGGTCGTCGCGCTCCGCGGCGCGCAGCGGTGAGCCCGGCGTCACGCCCTCGAAGGCGAGCATCGTCTCGCGCGGCCAATCGACGTCGGCGAGCAGCAGGTTGCGGCGGGCCCAGAGCCAGGCGCTCTCGGGAAAGGCCATCGCGAGTCCCCCCAGCGCGAGGACGACCGCGGCGAGGCTCGCCGCACGCTTGCGCACGCGCCGCGCGTCGATCGCACGCGACACATCGAGCTCGCCGAGCCGCCGCGCCATGTCGTCGACGACGTTTCGCATCAACGATTCGGACTGACCGCGCAGCGGCGCGCCACCGTGTTGCAGCGCGTGATCGAACTCGACCGCGCTGATCAGCGCCTGGCGCAGCTTGCTGTCACCGCGCTCCACCGCGAGCGCGAGCTCCTGGTCGTCGAGCGGCACCGCGAGCGGTCGCATCAGGCTCCGCACGACGCGGCGCACGAGGATCACCGCGGCCGCCGCGAGCAGCAGGGCGCGGTAGGGGACCTCCAGCCGCAGACCACGATCGAGGACGTAGCTCGCGAGCACCCAGACGACGACCGTCAACGACGTCGCCGCGAGGCCCTCGAGCCAGATGCCCGTGCGCGCGCGCGCGCGCAGGGACCCAAAGACGTCGGATGCGAATCTCACAGCAGGTTCGACCTCTTCCGGATCCACCATTCGAGCGCGAGGACGCCCAGAAGGGCCGCGACCGTCCACCAGGCGTCCCACAGCGTGTCCGACGAAGTGAACGACTCGATGCGGGTCTGCGATGCGATGCCTGCGCAGGCCGCCGCGAGTTCGTTCGGGCGCTCGACCAGCCGGCCGTTGGGCGCCGCCGCGATCGCGGCGAGTTCCGCGAGATCGACCGGGCCCTCCTTCTCGAGGGCCGCGGGAACCACCTGGAAGCTCGTCATCACCTGGCGGCCGGCGACTGCCTCGAGCGGCTCGACGCGGAAGAAGCCCGTGGTCGTGGGCCGCACGAAGGCCTCGAAGCGGCCCGGCACTCCCTCCACCGGCGCGAGCGCGATGCGTTCCTTGCTGCCGTCCTCGCCGTTCAGCGTCAGCTCGAGGCTCGCCGCGAGCAGCGGCTCGAAGCTCTCGGTGCGCGCCTCGGCGGTGATGCGCATCGCCTGGCCGAGCTCGAGTCGCGACTCGTCGACGAGGATGCGCAGGCGGCTGTTGCCTGCGGCGATCTTGCCTTCGAAGAGGAAGCGGATGCCGCGCACCCAGAAGCGGTCGTAGGCGGTCTCGAAGACGGTGCGCCAGCGGTAGAGGTCGTCGGTGCCGCTGAACATCACGCGCCCGGCCCCGACGAACTGCACCGCGACCAGGGGGTGCGCGCCGTCGGACGCGTCGATGCTGCTCGGCTTGTGGTGTTCGACGAGCACCTGCGCCGCGGGCTTCGCCTCGGCGACGGGGAACGCGAAGTGGAAGCCCGGCACGCGGGACCAGAGCGCCTCGCTCGCCGTGCGATCCTCGGCGATGCGCAGCGCGGGGTGCGCGCGCCCCGCCGGGGTCAGCTCGTAGGGGAACGCGATCGGCATGCCGCGCGCGAGTCCGATCGAGGCGTCGGCCGCCTCCATGTCCACGACGACGGGCAACAGCTCGGCGATCGCCTCGAGGCGCGATCCGGGTCGCAAGGCCTCCAGCGTGTACTTCTCGCCGCAGGTCCAGAAGAGGCCGGCACCGCTCTCGGTCACCTGCTGCGCGACGAGCTTCGCGAACTCGGGATCGAGCCGCTCGGCGTCGGGGTCGAGGAACGCGAAGACGTCGAAGGCCTCGAGCTCCTCGCGGGTCGCGGGCAGCTTCTCCAGCCGCACGTCGCCGTCCTGCGGGAACCCCTCGTCGGCGCTCAGCAACCAGCACGACACGTCGATCGTCTTGTCGCGCATCAGCAGGTTGCGAAGGATGCGGAACTCGTGGCTCGGCCCGCCGGCGACGAGCAGCACGCGCATGCGCTCGCCGAGCACCTCGATCCGCGTGCGCATCACGTGCCGCTCCGGTGACGGAGCCTCGAGATCCGGTGGGTCGATCTCGACGGCGAACGTGTGCACGCCGGGGACGTCCGACGAGAGCTCCGCGAAGCGCAGCTCCGCCTCGGCCTGGCCCTGCTTCACGTGCACCTGCTCGGTGCGCAACACCTCGCGCGTGCCGTCGTCGCCGAGCCGCACGAGGCGTGCGGTCACGACGGCATCGTCATAGCCCTTGCCCTCGACGACGGCGGTCATCGCGAAGGGGTCCTTCTGGTAGACCTTCTCCGGCGCGTCGAGCCGCGCGAGCCGGACGGTGCGCACGGGCGAGGGATCGCCGATCGGCACGACGAGGGTGGTCGGCACCGCGCGATTGCGCAGCAGGCGCGCCACCTCCGCACCCTGCGGTCCGAGGTTGCGACGCCCATCCGTCAGGATGATCACGGCCGCCACGTTCGACGCCGCGCTGCGCCCGAGGGCCTCGCGCACCGCGCCGCCGAGATTCGTGTAGCTGCCGTCGGCGCGGAGCTTCGTCGGATCGAAGCGCAGCGGCGGCGGCAGCGGCTGGCCGTCGGGGGCGGTCTCGCCGGGCTCACGCAGGAGGTCGAGTGCGACGATCGGCTCGATACCGGCCGCGAACGACCACACGAGCACGCGGTTGTGCCGGCGCAGATCCTCGATCAGGGCCGCGTCGTCGCGACCGAGCAGCGCGGCCGCGAGTTCCTGCCGCGACGCCGTGCCGAGGTTGCCGATGCCCACGTCCCGCCACGCCATGGCGAGGGCCTGCACCTCCGGATGGCGGAAGCCGTCGACCTGTGCCATCGACTGCGAGCCGTCGACCAGGATCAGCGTGTGTCCCGGGCGGATCTCGCGCCGCACGGCGACGAGCTGCGGATCGAGCAGGAGGAGGCAGGTCAGCGCGACCGCGACGATGCGGAGCCCGGTGAGGAACACGCGCCGTCCGCGAGTGAGGCGATGGGCATCGCGCGCGTAGGCGAAGAGGACGATCGCGAACACCGCCGCGATGCCGAGCAGCACGAGCAGGCCGCGGCCACCCGACGGGAATGCCGCGAGCTCGAGCTGCAGCTCGCTGTCCGCGGCGACCTGCATGCCCTTGCTGTTCGCGAGCCAACGAAGGAATTCGTCCATGTCCACGTCGCGCGGCTCAACGCCGCCCGAACCTCCACGCCAGGACCGATTCGAGCAGCATCGAGATCAGCATCGCGAAGCCGAGAAGTCGCCAGAGCGAACCGCCGCCCGCGTCGCGCGCCGCGGCCTGCTCCGCGCCGTCGAGCACGGTCACCCGCTCGCGCAGCGCCTCGGGCACCGAGGCGACGAGCGCCGCCGAGCCGAGCGGTTCGAGATCGCCCTCCTCCGGCAGCGGATTGCGCGCGCAGAGCTGCACGTCCTCACCGCCGGCGTGGGTGCGCCGCGCGATCGCGAAGAGGCCATAGCCGTGCAGATCGGCCATCGGCACGTTGACGGCCACGACGCTCGTGCCCGCCGGCGGCGCGGCATACGTGCGCGACTCGCTCTCGCCGTCGCGCGCGCGCACCTCGAAGTCGGGGCGATGACGGCTCGGATCCACCTCGACGGAGAGCGAACCATCCGGCCGCAGGTTCGCGCGGCCGAAGTCCTGCGGCCGCGCGGTCGTCGCGTGCAGCCGCTCGAGCGTGATCAGGAACGCCGGCCAGCGCGGCCAGTCGGTCCACGCGGCATCGGCGCTGGTCGCGATCACGTGCACGCGCCCACCGTCGCCGAAGGGTCGCGTGACGAGCAGAGGGTCGCCGGCGGCATCGCCGACGCGCAGGACGATCTCGGCCGCCGCATTCGGATCCTCGCGCAGGGTGATCCAGCGGCCGACGAGCACGAGCTGCGCGAACATCGTGCGGAGCTGCTCGCGTGCGAACGCGAAGAGCGGCTGTTCGCCGTCGACGAGGTGCACGCCCAGCGGTCGATCGAGATCGCCGGCGACGCCGACCGGCGGCAGTGGGAGGAGCCCCTTGCCGCCCTTCCAGAGCAACTGCTCGTAGTTCGCGACGTCGATCTGATCGCCGAGCCAGATCGCCAGGCCGCCGCCGCCGCGCACGTAGTCCTCGAGGCGCGCGACCAGTTCGGGCGTGAGGCGCGCGACGTTCGCGAGGATCACCATGTCCGCGGCCCCCAGCTCCTCCTGCGGCAGGCCGCCGAGCTCGTGGTCGCCGTGGATGCGCACGTCGATGCCGATGCTCGCGTCGTCGCCGCCCTCGAGCGCGGCGGCGAGATAGAACGACTCGGCGTCCTCGGGCTCCTCGCCGACCGCGCCGTCGAACACGAGCACGCGCGACGCGGGCCGCAGGTCGATGGCGAGGCTGCGTGCGTCGTCGGTCGCATAGCGGTCGTTCGGCAGCGCCGCGCGCACGCCGTGCCAGCCCGCGGAGTGGAAGGTCTCGGTGAACGCGATGCGCGTCGTCTCCCCCGCGGGGATGGCGGGGACGGGCTGCACGCCGCGGCCCTTCCCGTCGACGGTGATGGCGAGCTCCGCCGGCGACGAATCGCCGCGGCCGAGGTTCTTCAGCTCGACCTCGACGTTCATCGGCACGCCGGCGATCGCGACGCGGTCCGCGCAGCGCACGTCGAGGATCGCCAGGTTCTCGGCATCCTTGGACCCGATGTCGACCACCTGCAGGTGGTCGCGCTCGGCGTCGCGGGCACCGAGCCACGCGACGAGCGCCGCGCTCGGCTCGCCGCCGCGGGCGACCCAGTCGCGACGGCGGAGATCGGTGACCCCGTAGGTCTCGGTGCGATTCGACGCCTTCGCCGCAGCGGCGAGGTCGTCGAGCTTCGGCAACAGGATCGCGAGGTCGAGCGCGAGGTCGCCCGTGTGCACTCCGGCGAGCGCCTCGCGCACGCGCCGCGCGAGCTCACCGCCGGTCGGCACGGCCGCGAGGAGCGGCTGTGCCGGAGCCGAGGCCAGGGTCAGGGTGAGCAGGTCGTTCGGTCGGGCCTCGGCGATGCTCGCGACCAGCCGCTGGATCGCGTCGCGGGCGCGGTCCATGGCGTCGTCGGCTCCGCCGCGGTGTGCCATCGAGGGCGAGTCGTCGAGACAGACGACGTGATGGCCCACGTCGTTGCCGAACACGCCGCCGGTCAGCTTGGGGCGCGCGACGAGCATCACCAGCAGCAGGACCGCGAGCGTGCGCAACGCGAGGATCAGCCACTGCTCCATCTGCAGCCGCCGGCGATTGAGCCGCATCGCGCGGAGCAGGAACTCCATCGCGGCCCACCGGCGCTTGTCGAAGCGTCGGCGGTTGAGCAGATGGATGACGATCGGGACGGCGATGAGCGGGAGGGCCCAGAGCAGCAGCGGATTGAGGAATGCGAAGCCGATCGTCATCGCTCACCGCTGGTAGATGGGGAGGTAGGCGTACGGGAGCTGGAGGATCGTCAATGCGATCGCCGTGCCGTACGTCGAGCCGACGCCGTCGCCGACCCACGAGCCATCGCGCTGCTGCTGGCCGAGGAGCCAGCGCGCCATGGCCGCGTAATACTCGTCCCAATCGGTGCCGCCGCGCTGCCACAGCGACTGCGCGAGGTAGAGCTGCGCGTAGTAGTGATGACCATTGCCGCTGCCGTTGATGGGCAGCGTCTTCTTCGAGTATTCGAGCGCCTTCTCGGCGAGCGGATCGTCGTAGCGTCCCGCGTTGTAGAGCACCGCCACCGCCGCGGCCGTGATCGGCGGTCGCCCGCCACCGCCCGAATTGATGCTGTAGCGGATGCTGCCGTCGGGATTGGCGCTGTCGCGGATGTACTTGACCGCGTTGTCGATGGTCTTCGTGGGGACGAGGATGCCCGCATTGCGGCAGGCGCGCAGGGCCTGGATCTGCGTGACCGTCACGCTGCCCTCGTCGCCGTTCTGGTCGGGGGAGTAGAGCCAGCCTCCCGCGCGCGACTGCGAACGCGCGGTGAGCTGCACGGCCTTCGTCAGCACGTCGTGCAGGACCTGTTGCCGTCGACGGTCCTCCTCCATGCCGTACACCTCCGCGAGGAACATCGTGGAGAAGCCGTGGCCGTACATGCTCCGCCCCTCTTCCGCCAGCGACGAGATCGTGCCCTCGGCACCCTGGCAGCGGATCAGGTAGTCGGTCGCGCGACGCACGTTGAGGAAGTAGCGACCGCGGGTCGGCGTCGAGCCCGAACCGATCATCGCCATGCCGGCGAGCGCGGTCATCGCGGTCGGATAGGAGCCGTAGCCGCCGGTGTTCCGCCACGAGCCGTCCCGGTTCTGGGTGCGGGCGAGGAAGGCGAGACCGCGATCGATCGCGCTCGAGATCTCCTGCGTGACGCCCTTCGGGAGCAGTTCGCCCACGGGGTCCTGTGCGCGCAACGCCGCGAGCGACGCGAGCAGCGCGAGGGTCGTGAGCGCGCAGCGTGCGCCCGCCTCTGTTCGGTCCACCCTCATCCGCCGGTCTCCATGAGCTTGTAGAGAGTCTGTTGCTCCGTCGCGATCGCGTCGAAGTCGCCGAGCGCCTGGAACAATTCGATGCGCGCGAGGTGCCAACGCTGGAGCAGCTTGCCCGAACTCGAGGCGGCCGCCGCCGCGCGCGCGCGGTCCATCACCGCGAGCGCCTCGGTGCGCGAACCCGAGGCCGCGTGGGCGAGGGCGATCTCGCCGCACCACGCCACCATGCGGCGGCCGACCTCGTCGCGCACGGCCGCACCCGATCGCGTGTCGACGGCTTCGAGCGCCGTCACGGCCGCGGTGAGCTCGCCGGCCTGTGCCAGCACGATCGCCTGGCGCAAGGGGTCACCGAGCTGGGACGCGACGGCGCCGAGCGCGCGCGCCGTGCTCAGCACCTCGATCCCACCGGAGTGCACCGCGGCGAGCCAGGGACCGTGCGCGAAGAGATTCACGGGACCGGCCAGCGGATCGCGGCCGAGCCGGAAGGGCGGCAAGGCGATCGTCGCCCAAGGCCGCGACGCATCGGCCGGCATCACGTGCACGCAGCGGTCTCCCGGCACGGCCACGAGGCCATCGCTCACGAAGCCCCGACCGCGCCAGCGTGCGCTCCCCTCGAAGCTCGGCAGGTCCGCGCGCCAGAGCCGCACGCCGCTCGCGAACCGCAGCGCCGTGATCGAGTCCTCGCCGCCGAGGAAGAGCAGCTCGTCGTCGACGCCGAGGACGTATTGCATGTCGCGGCGCTCGCACATCCAGCGCGGCTCGCCGGTCGCCCCGTCGATGCAGAGGAGCTGCGTGCCGTCGGTCGGAGCGAAGACGACGAGCCCGTCCTTCACGACGAGGTCGCTCGGCGCGAAGCCCTCGAGCGGCAGCTCCCGGAAGACCTGCCCGCCGAACGCGACATGGCGTTGCTGCTCGGCATTCGTCTTCCGCCGCGGCGGGCGCAGCGGATCGATGCGCTCATAGCGCCGGAGCCACTTCACGGCCCCCGAGAGCACGTCGACCGCCGCGAGCACGCCGGCATTGGTGAGCACATAGGCCGCACCCGAGTCGATCACGACCGGCACCGCGGGAGGCTTCGCGAACTCCGTCCCCTCGCGGTGCAGCGGCGTGCGGAAGAGGACCGCCCCGTCCTGGGCGTTCTGACAGAGCAGCCAGAAGGTGCCCGCGTGCATCACGGGCGTATAGAGCTTGCCGCCCTCCACCACCGGCGCCGCGAGGTAGGTCACGTCGCGCAGCTCGGCGCTGGCCTCCGTGCTCCACGCGACGCTCAGGTCCGCGCGCGAACGCGCCTCGAGCGTCGTGCGCAGCACCGGCTTGATCCCCGCCAGCTTGCGTCCGCTCGGACCGATCACGGTATAGATGCGCGCCTCGTCGCTCGTCGCGCGGAGCAGGTTCCAGTCGTATGCCGGGATCCGGGTGCGCGGCGTGCCGGCGGCCGGACTGGGCACGACGGCGTCGAGCGAGGTCGCCGCGAGCACCTTGCCGCTCGCGGCATCGACGAGCGTCAGGCGATAGTGATCGAGGAAGGCGATCTGGGCCGCGTCGGGACTCGCTCCGGGCAGGAAGACGACGTGGCCCCCCGGCAGGAAGTCGGTGTATCGGGGGGTTGCCGAGAGCCCCTCGCCGTCATTGCCGATGAAGATGACCTGCGAATTGTCGTTCTGGCCGCGTGCCGGGCGATAGGGCTGCGGATCGCTGAAGCGGTGCTCGAAGAGCGGGACGAGCAGCTCCGCGGACCCGTCCATGGCCGTCAGCCGCGCCCGGGCGTGCGCCGCGGACTTCGCGACGGCGATACCGCGGAAGGCCTCGCTCTCGAGCAGCCCCTTCACGGGCACGAGCTCGCCCTGGATGCGGAGCGAATCCTCGGCGTGGGCACGGCGCAGCTCCTCGACCGCGGCCTCGGCGCTCGCGCGCTCACCGAGCAGCGCGAGGCAGAGCATCAGGCGCGCCCGCAGCCAGAGTTCGTCGATGCCCGACTCCCGGCGCGCGGCCTCGGGATAGACGTCGAGCAACCGGCGATACGCCTGGTGGGCCGCCCGCATCCGGCCCTGGTCCATGAACAGGTCGCCGGCCGCGCGCAGCGCCTTGCCGGCCGCGCGCGTGAGGAACCAGCGGTCGTACACGAGCTCGAGGGCGGAGACGTCGCGGGCGCGGAGCGCGGCCGCGTACTCGCGGTCGGCGATCACCTCGAACTGCGTGCGGTACCAGGCGACCCCTTCGGGAGGCAGCGAGGCGAGCAGCTCGTGGCAGAGCCGCTGCACGGGTCGATAGAGCCGCTCGTCGGCGCTGAACACCGACTGGGCGCCCGACTCGTCGGCGTTGCGCCAGGGATCGTCGTCCGCGGCCGGCGCCGCGGCCGGTTGCCCCGCGGTCGTCCGTCGCGGCTCGCTGGGACCCGGCGCGGGCTGCGGGTTCGGCTTCGCGGGAGCCGGCGTTTCAGCCGGCTCGGCGCCGGCCGGCACGCCCTCCTCCAGGGTGCGGCCCTCGATCACGTCCTGGATCACCCGGATCGCGTTGGGCCAGTCCGAACGGCCCAGGAAATCCTGCGCCCGGCGGAGGAAGCGATCGACGTTCGGGCTCTCGAGCAGCCGCACGACCGGGCCCGGGTCGCCCGTTTGCCCCGCCGCCTTCGCCGGATCGGCGAGCAGGCGCTCGTGCACGGCGATCGGCACCTCGGCCCGCGCCTCGAGCCGTTGACCGGGGAGGCCCGGCGAGAGGGCAAACGGGGCGATCGCGGCGAGGACCGCGACCGCGTGCGGAACGCGGGGACTCGGCACGGCGATCGGGGAGGGGTGCGGAGACGGGAACGTCCGAGGGGGCGGGACGGATCGCCGCCACTCTACGGCTCCCCTCTTGGGCCAGCGAGGGGATGGGACTTCGGCTGCCGAGGGCATCGCTCCGACCAGCGACGGTGCTCCCGGGCCCAGGCTTCCGCGCGCGGCGCAAGCCCGTGCAGGCGGGGATCGGCGCGAGGCCCGGGTTGCCGCGCCGCGAGGACGGTCGCGGTCGCCCGCGGCGGCGCGATCGCGAGTGCCGCTTCGCCGCCGTCCCCGGCATGGAGCCCGGCGAGGACTCCGACGTCGCCTCGCGCGAATGCGGCGACCTGGCTGGGCACCGGCTCCCCGGAGCGCCGGTTCAGCCCGACGCTGCGCAGACGAGCCGCGGCGTCACGGGAGCCGCCGCAGCGGCGGCACCTGCCAGGTCCCATCGAGCGCCTCGTCCTTCGGCCAATACAGTCGCAGGACGATCATGAACGGCCCTTTCGGTGCGGGCAGCCAGTTGGACTCCTTGTCCTTGCCGGGCGATTCGTGCTGGATGAGCAGGGTCAGGCCGCCGTCGGCGTCGCGCGCGAACTGCGGCAGCATCGGCGAGTTCAGCAGATAGCGATTGAGCGGGTTGGGCGTGAGCAGGCTGGCCGGCATCTCGTACATCGTGAGCGACCAGAACGCGTGGACCGGAGGCAGCTGTCCCGGTGGGAAGCGCACGGCATAGCGGCGAGTGCCGTCGAGCGCATTGCCCTCGGCGTCGACGCTGTAGATCGGGTACATCGCCTCGAGCTTCGAGTTGCCGTAGATGCCGAGCTCCGCGGCGGCCATGCGGTAGAGGTGATTGCCCCCGAGATACTCCCGCGTGCCGAACAGGTCGCCGGAGACGATCTCCTTCGCGGCGATCCGCTTCTTGAGCTCCGCGAGCTCCGCCCACGCATCGGCCATGCCGGCGACGAGAGCCGCGCGCATCTCCTCGGGGAGCGCGGCGACGTCGATCTTCTTCCCGGCACCGACGCCGATCTTCGCAAAGCGCTCCATCAGCGCCCGCTCCGATGGATGCGTCGGACAGAACCGGAGGACGAAGCTCAGGACGTTGAAGAACTCCGGCGAGGACCTCTGCGTCTGCGGGGTGAGCGGCGCGATGAAGTCGATCGGCGGTGCGGCAGCGGGAGCCGGGCTGCCGAGGAACGCCGAGAGCGGCTTCGCCTCATAGCCGGCCTGCACCCGCTTCACGGTCTCGATGTCGGCCGGGTCGAAGAGCTGCGTGCGGTAGGCGGCGATGACCAGATCGGTCTCCGCCCGGATCACGTCCACCACCCCCGGTGGCTTCTCTCCTCGCCACGACGGCCCGGCGATCAGGTAGTGGCCGCCGCCGTTGCCGGTGGTGCGACTGCCGATGTAGGCGAAGTTGAACGTGTAGGCGTCGACGAGCTGGATGCTGAAGTAACGCTCCTTCTCGATCGGCGGCGCCGTGAGCACCATCGGCTCCGCACGCAGGTCCATGCCGAGGAACGAGTAGGGTGTGTCGGAGTTGGGCGATTGCACCGCCTTGTCCTCCGGCGAGTAGACGCGGGAGAAGTGTCGCAGGCGGTTCCACGGCGCCTTGAACTCCGGGTTGCCGGAGTCGACGAAGTAGGCGTGCTGGATGCGGTAGCTGTCCACCATCGGGAAGCCATAGACATACGCCTCCCGAGCAATGGCCCGCACCTCGGCCGGAGTGATGCCCGTCTGTGCCCGCGCAGGTGCGGGGAGCAGGAGGGCGTGGCAGAGGACGGCGACACCGGCAAGCCGCTGGGGGAGGGCTTTCATGGTCACAGGCTCTTCGCTCGGGGGGCGCGATGCCGGAGCGGTCCGGGAATCCGGCGACGCTGCTCGACGACGGCCTGTTTCTCGAACGATGCGTGCCGCGAGCTCATTTCACGGGACGAGCACCCCTCAGCCGTATGCGGCCCCGCTCGGGCGCACCGGCAGATCCCTCACCGCGAACCGAGCGCCCAGCGGGTCACCGTGAACACGACGCCGGCGACGTAAAGCGTCCCGAATACACCCTGGTTGTGGCGCGCGAGCCACTCGGGGAGGTAGATGTCGAAGTTGCCGCGGCGGTCTTCGGTGTAGCGGGCAGCAATGGCGGTGAGCGGGCAGCTCATGCCGTTTCCCACCAGCACCGCCACCTCGACGAGGACGGCGGCGATCAGGGCGAACGCCGTCCCGAACTGCCCGAGCCAGGCGAGCACCGGGATCGCCAGGATCGAGCCGGCGAAGAACGCCCACAATGCAGTGTGGAGCAGCTTCACCGCACGGAGCGAGCGGGCATCGCGGTCGGCAGCCATCGACGCGTCGAGTCTACGAGTGGCCCCGCCGCCCCGTCGGCCGTGCCTCCGCACCCTCCGCTCGGATCACGTCGCAGGGCAGACCGATCGCGATGAGAGGCATCGTCACCTTCGCGTCGATGGGACTCGGCCGCCTCGGACAGCGCGCCGGCTCGGCAGCAGGCCGGGGCACCGGTGGAGCGGCGCGAGCCTCTCGCAATGCGCGTGGCGAGCTCGAGCGCATCCTGGATTGCGGACCTCGCGGCCTCCTCCTGCCGGACGCACGCACGCCGCCGCTCGTGCGCCGGTCGCGGGACGGCCGGGCTTCCCGCCGACCGCGTCGATCACGCGCTGCCGGGGGTCCCCGTCCGCCGGCGGGTCCAGCCCTCGAACCCGCACGCGCCCTCGCCCGTTCATGCGAGTCCGACTCGAAGCGGGTGCTCGGCTACGCTCCCGCCCGCGGCGGCCGTTCGACCCCTGGCCTGCCGAAACCTCGCGCGAGATCCGAGCCAGATGTCGTTCACGCCCAACTGCAGAACCGGCCTGTCGCACGCCGCACTCGTCCTCGCCCTGGCCGCGGCCGGCTCCGCCCAGGAGCGCGGTGCCCAGGATTGGGGGGTCGAGGAACTCCGGAGCCGGACCCCCGGGTTCCAGTCCGAGAGCCTCGTCGCGCGCCTGAGCCAGGTCGGCGAGCTGCTCGCCGCGGGCGAACTCGCGCGAGGGGCGATCGCCGCGGCGATCCACGGCGACCACCGGGAGTACAAGCTCAAGGTCGAGCGCTTCCTCGACCAGCTCGCCGACGAGCGCTGGCTCGCGCGGGAGGACGCCGAGCGGACGCTGATCCAGGTCGGCGGCCGCGCGCTGCAGCAGATCGAGGAGCGGGCGAAGTCGGGTCAGACCTACGAGGAGCGCGTGCGCGCCGAGCGGATCCTGCTCGCGATCACCGCAGCGGGGACGGAGGAAGCCCAGAAGGAACTGCGCTTCCTGCGCGGGCTCGTCGTCAGCGCCGCCTACCTACCGCGCTACGAGCACCTCGAACGCGCGCTCGTGAGCGCGTTGGCCCACACCGACTCGCTCATCGTCGAAGGCGCGCTCCGGGCGCTCGGGCGGGTCGGCGGACCCGACACCACGGCCATGCTGGCGGCGCGGATCGAGCGGGAGTCCCCCGGTTCCGGCACGCGGCGCGCCGCGCTCGCGGGTCTCGGCGAACTGGGACACGAGTCGGCGCTGGACCTGGCGCAGCGGCTCCTGGTCACCCCCGGCGCGCTCAAGCCGGGCGAGGCCGTCGGGCTGCTCCGCGACCTCGCCTTGCGGAGCGACGCCACCGCCTTGCGCGCCCGGCTCGCCGTCCCGGAGACCGGCGCCCACGAGGCCGTCCGCGCCCTGGCCGCGATGCGGGTCCCGGATTCGACGGAGCCGGCGCCCAAGGTGCGTGCCCTGCTCTCCGGGCGCGAGGAGCTCCAAGGTGAGCTGGTCTCGGTCGGAGGCGGCAGCGTGCGTCTGGCGGCCGCGATCCCGGGCCTGCCGGTGGTCGACTGCTCGCTGAGCGATTGCGAGGCGATCGAATTCGGGCGGCCCATCGTCGTCGACCCCGGTGCCGCGCGCGTCTTCCTCATCCAGGGCACCCTGCTGGCCGGTGCATTGCTCGCGCTCGACGCCGAGCACGTCGTCGTGAAGGACGCGACGTTCGGTGAGGTCCGGCTGCGACGCAACGAGGTGCAGGGCATCGCCCTGGATCCCGCGCTCGACCGGCTCGTCGGGGCGTCGATGGAGGTCGACCGCCTGCGCATGCGCGACGGCAGCATGCGCGACGGCGAGCTCCGCGTGCTCGGACCGGACGGACTCGTCTTCGTCCAGAAGGGCGGCGCCGAGGAGCGCATCGCGCAGAAGGACGTCGCCGGCGTGCTGCTGCGGCGACCCGCGACGCCCTTCTCGGACGACGACGTCTATGCACACATCGACCTCGTCGATGGCGAGCGGCTCTTCGCCCACGTGGGCGTGCTGCGCTCCGACGTGCTCGGCGCCTACGTCCCCGGCATCGGGGCGGCGCTGATCCCGCTCACGCGCGTCGCGCGCATCGAGTTCGGCGTCGCGGCTGGCGCGCAATGGGGCTTCACGCTGATCGCCGAGTTCTCGGAGAATCGCATCGTCGAGTTCGACGAGCAGGGCAACGAGCTGTTCACCCTGCGCGACGTGTATGGAGCATGGGATTGCGAGTGCCTCGAGAACGGCAACCTGCTCGTGACGGAGTACGCGCTCGATCGCGTGGTCGAGGTGACGCGCACGGGCGAGGAGGTCTGGCTCTTCGACGAGCTCACCAATCCGTACGACGCCGATCGCCTGGCGAACGGCAACACGCTGATCGCGGACACGGTCGGCAATCGCGTCGTCGAGGTCGATCCGGCGAAGAAGATCGTCTGGAAGCTCGAGGACGTCCGGCCCTACGACGCGGAACGCCTGGCCAATGGCAACACCCTCGTCTGCGATCAGCGCAGCAAGCACGAGCGCGTGGTCGAGGTCGATCGCAACGGTGCCGTCGTCTGGGAATACCCGACGCCCAATTCCCCCTTCGACGCCGATCGGCTGGCGAATGGCAACACGTTGATCACCGAGCGGACGAAGCACCGCGTGATCGAGGTCGACCGCTCCGGGAACATCGTCTTCCAGATCGACAATCTCAACGCGCCGAGCGACGCCGATCGGCTCCCCAACGGGCACACGATCGTCGCGGAGAACGGGACGGTGCGTGAGTTCGACCGCCAGGGCCGGCAATGCTGGGCGCGCGCGGTCGGCTGGGCGGTCGAGGTCAATCGCTACTGAGAGCGGCGTCAGCGCGGGGCGACCCGCTCGACGAAGCGCAGGATCTGCTCGCGGTAACCCTCGGGATCGACCTTCCAGACGTCGCCGTGATCGGCGTTCGCGCGGATCCAGATCGACTTGTGGGACGGGTCCTGCGGCAGCTTCTCGAAGAGGGCCTGCAGCTCCTCGGGCGGCATGCGACGGTCGGCTCCTCCACCGATCACGAGCACCTGCACCGACGGCGGCAGGGTCGCGAGCGCATCGCCCGGTCGATCCGCCGCGAGGTCGATGCCGGCGACGAGCTCGAGGGCCGTCAGCGTGAGGCTGCGGATCGGCTGTGGGATCACGAACCCGCGCCGGCCGCGCGGCCCATCTCCCAGCATGCGATGCGCGGTGGCGATCGCGTCGGTGAGCGGTGCATCGACGACGACACCCGCCAGATCCTCGACGCGCGGGGCGGCGAAACCCACCGCCGCGGTGCCGAGGCTCACGCCGAACAGGATCAGCGGGCGCTGCCGAGCCAGGTCGTCGCGGCCGCGCGCCCAGTCGACCGCGGCGAGCACGTCGTTCGCCTCGCGGAAGCCGAAGCTCGCGGTCGTGCGGCCGCTGCCCCCGTGGTTGCGCAGCTCGAGCAGCACGACCTCGCAGCCGGCGTCGCGGAACATCGCGCCGACGGGCTCGAGTTCGAGCGCGCTGCGGAAGAGGCCGTGCGCCAGGATCGCCGTGGCGCGCGGCGGGGCGCTGCGCGGCGCGACGACGAAGGCGCGCAGATCGATGCCGTCGCTCGAGCGCAGCGCGATCGCCCGCTGTCGTGCGGCGTCGAGGGTGGCGGCGTCGGGCTGCGCCTCGCCCTTGCGCTCCGCGAGGAGCGACTCGCGCGACTGCATCTGCCAGGCGCCGTCCGCATCGAGGCGCGGTCCCGCGTAGCCCTGCTCGTCGAGCCGCGTGTGCACGATGCGCGTCGCGAAGATCGCGAGGCCGAGCGGCAGCGTCACGAGCGCATGGACCGGCAGCGAGGCGAGCGTCCACCAGAGCGTGCGCTTGAGCCAACCGCTGCGCAGCCTCGTGAAGCAGGCCCGCAGGCCCGCGACCGCGAGCAGCAGGAGCAGGGTCGCGACGCAGAGCGCGGCGATGGCGAGGTAGACGAAGGTCACGCGGCGCGCTTCGTAACCGATCCGCGCCGGTGAGTCAGCGTGGCTTCGGCTTCTTCTTGGCGGCCTTCTTCCGGGTCGGCTTCTTCCGTGTCTGCTTCTTCTGGGCAGCCGAAGACTTCGTCGACGTCGTCGCGATGAGGGAGCGCGTCGAGTCGGTGGCGAGCGTGGCGACCCAACCGTTCGGGGTGCGCTCGATCAGCACAATCGGCCGGTTGTTCCAGTGCGAGTTGAGATGCGACGCAAGGCGACGATTCCTCGCCGAGTCGGTCGTGTCTGTCGGGTGGTCGAGTTCTTCCATCTTCTCCATAGTCAGCCTCCAAGCCTCTTGCAGACGTAGCGGATGGCGTCACCGATCGCGGTCGATTCGGACAACTCCAGGCGCACCTTGGCGATCTCGGCGACGACGGCGTCTCTCAGGGCGAGTTCATCAGCGACGACGATCCCCTCGGTGCCGAGGACCCCGGTGCCGTCCGTCTTGATCGCGTCTTCGAGCTTCAGCTTGCTTCCCTCGAGTCTGCCCAGGTAGTTGCTGATCGAGCGCCAGGTATCCGCGACACCGACCGGCTCTCCGGCGGCCAGCAACTGGTAATTGTTGTTCGTCTTCCCCGCGGTGGAGATCGTCGGCACGCGTGTCCGGTTGTAGCGCTTCGCAAAGTCGGAAACTCTCAGCACGAGCGCGGCCGCATCCACGTCCTCTCGCGCGAGATCGGTCAGGACCTCCATCACCGCATGGAGCGACTCGACCTGTGTGATGTGCGTGAGCCGCTCCCCTCCGAAGATCCCCGCCCGCTCCTTCGCCGCCGCCTCGGCGACCTTCGCGCTGCCGGTCACAGCGCCGGCGATGCCCGGCGCGTCCGCGAGCTTCTCGGCGGCGAGGCCCGTGGCGAACCACTGCGCGCTCGACATGTCCGTGTTCGCGGAGGCCTCGGCACTGCCCTGGTACTTGGCGATCACCGAATAGGCCTGGTCGCGCAGGCCGCCCTTCGTGGTGATCGACGTGGGCTTGCCCTGTTCGTCCTTGGTCTCCGTGCGCTCGGTCTCGTCGTAGACCGGGTTGAGCACGCCTTCCTGACGCTTGAAGCCGATCACGGCCTTGATCGGCGCGCCGCTCGTCGGATCGCTGCCCACGTCGACACCGAACGACGTGTTGGTGAAGAAGATGAGGTTCTTGCTCGCCGTGCCACAGCCCGCAAGCGGCGAGAACGCGAGGACGAGCACGACGAGGTGCCGCTTCGAGCACGTGTGAGTGTTCATGGTTGACGAGGATCGACGGAGTCCGAGAGCCAGGCACGGGCGCCCTGGCTCTCCGCCACGGCTCCCGAGAGAAAGTCGACCAAGGGGGTCGAGGCCGCAACACCTTGTTCAGTCGCGAGCGAACTCACCATTTCGCGAGTCGACCACCCGAGCGCGAAGCCATGGAGGCCGACCGTGAGACCGATGCCGCGCACGCGGGACCAATCGGTCCCCGGCGCACATTGCCGCGTCTCCAGCAGCCAGACCCCGAGCTGCACGCGATCCTGCTCGACGACCAGCGGGGAGACGCAGGAGAGCAGCATGCCGGCGCAGGGCAGCGCGAGCCACGGCGCTTTCGCATGCATCCTTTGTCGACTGCTCCGGTGCTGACTGCTCCGCTCGGCCACGCCCGGCATCATGCGCGGAGCGCGCAGGCGATCAAGGAGAGCGGATCGAACGGACGAAGTCCGAAAGGTCGACGGAGCTCGTCTCGAGCATCCCCCGCACGATCGCCGGGTCCACCTCGAGATACCGGTGCACGACGAGGTTGCGGAACCCGACGATGCGTCGCCAGACCTCGACCTGCTCCTGGCTCGACCTGAAATCGAGGGCGGGCAATCGGAAGAGCGAACGCGCGCGGTCGGGTGCGCCCAGCTCGCGCGCGCGAAGATCGTCGTCGCGACGGAGCGCTCAGCCTCTGCGCAACATCCGTCGCGCCAGCTCCCGGACATTCTCGTCCGCGTCGTTCTGCGCGATCAGCGTCAGCCGCGCCTCGTCGCCCGAGTCGACGCCCTTGCGCGCGAGGCTCGTGAGCGCGGTCTGACGCACGAACGCGTCGCGGTCGGACTCCGCGGCCGTCAGCAGCGCGTCACGCGCCGCAGGCTCATTGCGCGTGGCGAGCTGCTGCAGGGCCGCGCAGCGCATGCGCGGTTCGGCGTCGCCGCTCGCGACCTCGCGGAGCGTGGTGAAGGCCGAGTCGCCCTCGACCTGACCGAGCGCCCGCATGCCGGCCTCGCGGACGTGCTCGCGCCCATCGCTCAGGGCGTCGCGGGCGGCGGCTTCGAGCTTGGGTGACTTCGCATTGGCGAGCGCGTCGAGCCAGAGGTCCTCGGCGTCGAGGCGCCGCGCCCGCTCCTGCCAGCCCTCGACCGCCTCGAGCACGCACCGTTCACCGGCGAGGACCTTCGCATCGCGGCGCGCCAGGGCGCCGAGGGCCAGCACCGCGGTCGCGTCGGCGGGATCGATCGCGTCGAGCGCCGCGATGCGCGCCGCGACGCCGCCCGCGAGCTCCGCCGTGGGACGCACGACGTCGAACATCGCCGCCGCCGCGGCGCCGCGCAGGGCCAGGCTGCCCTTCGCATCGCCGAAGACCTCGAGCAGGAGCGACTGCGCCGTCGGGGTGCCCGCCTTGGCGAGCGCGGCGAGCCAGAGGGCTGCGGCCTTCGGTTCGAGATTCGGGTCGGCGAGCGTTGCGCGGAGCTCCGCGATGGCCTCCGGCGAGAGCTTCAGCAGCCAGCTCGCCTCGTTCCAGAGCTCCATCAGGCGTTCCGAGTCGTCGCGACCGGCGAGCAGCTCTTCGAGGATGTCACCGGCGATCCCGCGGAGGTTCTTGCCGGCGAGCCGCTGCCTCCATTCGTCCTCGGCGCGTGCCTCGAACATCGCGGTGGCGTCCTCCCCGTGACCGCTCGCGGGAGCCCAATCGCCGTCGAAGGCGTCGTCGTCGGCGATCGTGGGATCGAACGCGTGGGAGACGAGTTCGAGCGAGGCATGTGCCGCGACGTCGAAGGCGATCGGCAGCTCCGTGCTCTGCACGTGCGTGGTCTCCGCGAGGCGTGCGCGGCGCAGCCAGCCGAGCTCCTCGACGGCGATCGTCGCGTGCGCGGCGCCGCTCACGCTCAAGGGGAGTTCTGCGGCATTGCGTTGAGCGACGTAACGCAGCTTCGTGCGTTCGATCTGGAGCTCGTCGACCGCCGGGGCGATGCGCCGGTAACTCGCCTCGAACTCTCCGGCCGAATCCGCGCCGACCGCCGTCCAGGTCTCGCCGCCGTCCGCATCGACCACGAAGGCGAAGCCGCCGAAGAGGCCGCGCACCCAATCGCGCTGGGTCATGGCGAGTCCATCGGCGAAGCGGTAGCCGAGCACGCGGCCGTCGACGTCCACGCGCGCCAGGGTCCTTCCGCGGAGTGCGGCGAGGTTCGCCTCGAGTTCGCCCTGCGGGGCAATGCCGCCGGGGAGCTTCGCGCCGAGCTCCGGGCAGGTGAAGGCGACCACGGCTTCGCGGTCGCGGCGCGCGAGCAGTTCGACGACGAGCTTGCCGCCGGTCTCGACCCGCTGCGTCTCACGCCGCTCGGGCATCCCGTCGGCCTCGCGTGCCGCCGAGGAGATGTCGGTGGCCGTGTCGAGCGCGTAGGTGAAGCGGCTGCCGACCGGGGCCCAGAACGCGCCGCGGCGTGCCTCGCGGGCAGGTGCGCGCGCGGCGAGCGACGCGCTCGTCGCGGCGCCGCCGGGGCCGGCCGCCGCGCCGCGCTGGTCCTGCGCCGCTCCAGGGGGCGCGTCCTGCGGCGCGCCGCCCAGGGCGACGAGGCCCAGTCCGAGGGCGACCAGGGGGAGGAGGGTCAGGGCTGCGGCGTGCTTGCGGTTCATGGCTCGTGCGCGGAGTTCGGGGTTCGGAGGCGTCTCTGGCCTCACGAGTCCCGTGGGTCTCCCCCGCGTTCGCGCCTCCGGCGGATTTCTCCGCGTCTCCCAGCAACGCCGTGACCGCGCCAGGCGGGGCCTGGCGCGGTCGCGGGATCTCGGGGCTCTGGCGGCGCCGCCAGCTCGATCAGAAGAGGATGTCGAAGAGGCTGACGGTCGAAGCGGACCAGTTCACGAGGTTGACGGTGAA
>JADLHO010000044.1 GCA_020848735.1 Planctomycetota bacterium
AACCGCGCTGCGCCGCATCCAGGGACGGCCAGGGCGCGCGCCATTGTGCCTGCCCGTCATTGGAGACGTCGCTGCGCGCGAGGTCGCGCGGCCCGCCGACGACCTGCATGCGATTGCTCGGACCGCGGGGCTCAAGGAGATCATCGCCCGGCGGACAATCGTCGCTCTGGGGGTTGGTCGACGAGCCGGTCTGGGCGACGGCCGTGGCGGCAAAGCTGAGCAGCAGGAGGCAGGCCCGGAGCCAGGGCACGCGGGGGTCGCGACGAACGGGGGCTCCGGCGGCATCGTTTGCCGGAGCAAGTTGGTCGGAGGGAGAGAGCGCCGCCAAGCCATTCGCCATGATCGAACTCCTCGCGAGGCTGCTTAGCGTTGCCGCCCGCCCGTTGTCAAGCGATGAGGCAGATTCCCCGAGTGGGTCCCGTTCGCGAGCCTGACGCGACTTGCTCGAGCGGCAGCTGCCGGGATCCGGAGGTCGCGTCAGGCTGGTCATGCATGGCGGCAGCGATGAACGGGCTCCGGGTGCGTGCCGGAAGCGGCATGCGGCGTGAAGCCTGGTCTCTCGGTTCCGGCGGCTCTGACTCCTCCACGAAACGCTGAGCACTTGCCGACGGAGACCCGTGGACGCCGCATTCGGGTGAGCCAGGACTCCGAGCGGACCGCTATACTGCGGAGCCAGCGATGAACAGACTCGATCCGAAGATGCTCCTCGCCACCGTTGGACTGCTCGCCTCGCTCGGCGCGCAGCAGGCGGGGACTGCGGTGCGCGTGCCCCTCACGCAGCCTGTGCTGCGCGAGCTCGAGCTCCCGGCCTTCCGTGTTCCCGTTCGTTCGGTTGGGTGGCGGAATGGCCCTTGCGACGGGCGCCTGACCGTCGCGTTGGGAGATGTCGACCGCGACGGGGACCTCGATGTGGTCTACGGCCCGACCGCCGGCCAGACGCCGCGCCTCCTCCTGAATGACGGCAACGGCCGGCTCACCGAAGTCACCGCGACGGCCATGCCCAACGACATCCGCCAGGTCTACCAGTTCGCCCTGGCCGACCTCGACAACGACGGCGACCTCGACTACGTCTCCGCCAACTATGAAGGCTCGAACTACGACCCGGCTTCGATCCTCATAAACAACGGCACGGGTCGCTTCACCATCGAGACGGCGCAGCGGGGTTTGACATTGGCGTCATTCCCGATCTCCGTCCAGGCCTGCGTCGCCGTCGCCGATTTCGACCGGGACGGGGACAATGACATCGTCCTCGGAGGGAGCGCCCACAGCTCCCACCCTGCCTCGGGCTTCCTGCTCCGCAACAACGGCCAGGGTTACTTCACCTACGACCCCTCGGCCTTCCCCCAAGACCACGAGCTCCGCGACCCCGGCATCCTCCCCGGCTTCGTCACCGGCGACATGGACGGCGACGGCGACACCGACCTCCTCGCGCGGTGCTCCCGCGGCGGCATCGCCTACTGGCTCAACGACGGGAGCGGCCGCTTCACCGACGCGGTTCCCACCCACATCCATCCGCCGCCCTCGAGCTATGTCTCGATCGGCATGAACATCGCCGACCTCGACGGCGACGGCGACCTCGATGCGGTCGTCGCGCGGGCCTATATGCGCGGCCCAGCCCTCCTCTACCTCAACGACGGCAGCGGCCAGCTCTACGAGAGCTCCGCCGGACGCATCCCCCCGCAGAGCGACGCGGGGCTCTTCCCCGGCCTCTTCGACATCGACGGCGACGGCGATGACGAGCTCGTCGTGTTCCAGGCGCCCCTCGCCCCGAGCTTTGCCGGTGCGATCCAGGTCCTCGTCAACGACGGTCAGGCCGACTTCACGCTCGACGAGAGCGACTCCTACCTCGCCCGCGCGCAGAACAACGGCGGCGTCTACTACGTCGTCCAGGGCGACATGGACGGCGACGGCGACCTCGACATGTTCATCGCCGACGGCTGCACGGTCCCCGCGCCCACCGGGCGGCAGCGCTATTTCCTCTACACCACCCGCCACGTCTGGGCCGACCTGCGCCCCGCGCGCGGCGCGTTCTGGCGCGTGAACGTCACCGGCCGGCCCGGCGGCTTCGGGGTCCTGGCCCTGGCATTCGGCAGCGCAAACACCCCGCTGCCGCCGTTCGGGAGCCTCGGCCTCGACCCGCGGAGCACCATGGTCTGGCCGGCCCTGCTGCCCTTCGATCGCGAGCGCCTCGCCGTCGCCGAGATCCCCATCCCGGACCTTCCCGTCTTCGCCGGCCGACCGCTCTACGCGCAGGCGCTCTGCGTCGAGCCTTCGGGCCTCGCCCGCTTCTCCAACCTCTGGATCGAGGACTCGATCCGGTAGCGGACGAGCTCGCCCCAGACGGCGCTCGCCGCGGTGGCAGCGCGGCGATCCGCGCCGAGCGCCCGCGAATCGGAGAACGCCCGATCAAGTCGCGGGCGCCTTTCGACCGATAGCGCTGCTGAGGGGAGAGAGAGCTGGCCCGCCCGGTGAGGGGTGGGCCTCAGAGGGTCGGTCGGCCGGGGTCTCTGACCCCGGCCGACTGTTTTTCCAGGGCCTGGAAAGCGCGCGCGGCGAAACTCGCCGCCCTGGCCATGGACCTCGATCGCCAGGCGCCGCGCATCAGCGCCATCTGCCTGACCATCCTCGCGGCATTCGCCACGGGAGCCGCGCTCTTCTGGCTGCGGCCGGTGCTCGTGCCCTTCGTGCTGGCGGTGTTCCTCTCGATCGCCGCGGAACCGATGGTCGGCGTCCTGATGCGCAGCCTGCGCCTGCCGCGCGGCGTGGCGATCGTGGTCACGCTGGTGCTGGGCGTCGCGCTCGTGCTGCTCGTCGCCACCGTCGTGACCGCCGCGTTGGTCCAACTGCGCGACGGCCTCGACGCCTACCTCGAGAAGCTGCGCGAGGCGGGCGAGCGGATCGAGGCTGGCCTCGCACGGCTCGGCATCACCGGCACCGCCTGGGTCGACGAACTGCTCACGGGCGAGTGGCTCGGGGCGGCGCTGCAGGCGCTGCTCCGGGAGCTGGTCTCGCTGCTCTCGCAGCTCGCGATCGTCCTGATCTTCCTGTTCTTCCTCCTGAGCTCGCACTCCGGGCCGGGCGAGGTGGTCGCCGGGACCTGGCTGTCGATCCGGCGCGGCATCGCGCAGTACATCACGCTGAAGGTGGCGATCTCGCTGCTGACCGCGGTGGTCGTCGGCACGACGCTCGGCGTGCTCGGCGTCCCGCTCGCGCTCGCCTTCGCCTTCCTCGTCTTCGTCCTCAACTTCATCCCCAACGTCGGGTCGATCATCGCGACGCTGCTGCCGCTGCCGGTCGTGCTCGGCACCGATTCGATCTCGACGACGACGGCCGTGCTCGCGATCGCCCTGCCGAGCGTCGCGCAGTTCGGCATCGGGCAGATCCTGGAGCCGAAGATCATGGGTCGCTCGCTCGACCTGCATCCGGTCGTGGTGCTGCTCGGGCTCATGTTCTGGGGCATGCTCTGGGGTCTTGTCGGCGTCTTCCTCGCCGTCCCCATGACCGCCGCGATCAAGATCGTGCTCGTCGAACTCGGCTACACGAAGCCGGTCGCCGACCTGCTCGGCGGAACCAGCCAGCCGCCGCGCGGGGGCGGCGCCTCGCCGTGATCTGGACCATCGTCACGATCGCGCTGTTCCTCGCGCACGTCTTCGCGATCTCCGTGCTCATCCTCGTCGAGCGACGCCAGCCGGCGGCGACGCTCGCGTGGCTGCTCACGCTGGTCTTCCTGCCGATCGTCGGCCTCGTCGTCTACTTCCTGATCGGCGCGCCGCGCTTCGCTCGGACCAAGCGGAAGATGGCGCTGGCCGCGCGGCGCATCGACGCGGTGCGCAAGCGCCAGGAGGTCGAGCGCAAGCTCGCGGCCTCGGGTGGCGAGGGCGAGGCCGTCGAGCCGCGCACCGAGTCCCTGTTGCGGCTGGGTGCCGCGCTCTCCTCGACCCCACCGAGCGCGGGCAACGTCGCACGCCTGCTCGAGAACGCCGCGGCGACGTACCGCGCGATGTCCCGCGCGATCGAGGCGGCGCGGCACCACGTGCACGTCCAGTTCTACATCATCCGACCGGACGAGGCCGGTCAGCGATTGCGCGACCGCCTCGTCGCCGCCGCGCGTCGCGGCGTGCAGGTCCGCGTGCTCGTCGACGCGGTGGGCAGCGCGCAGCTCCCCCGCGAGTTCTGGAAGGAGCTCATCGCCGCCGGCGGCAAGGCCGCGGCCTTCCGGCCGGTCCTGCGCGCGTTCACGCGCTTCCGGCGCCGCGATCGCATCGACTTCCGCAATCACCGCAAGATCGTCGTGGTCGACGGCACGGTCGGCTTCACCGGCGGCATCAACATCGGGCGCGAGTACCTCGGCCTCGACCCCGAGATCAAGGAGTGGCGCGACTCCCACGTGGAACTCGACGGACCGGCCGTGCTCGCCCTGCAGTGCGCGTTCGCCGAGGACTGGTTCACCACGACCGGCGAGGAGGTCGACGACGACGACCACTATCCCGAGCCGCGCTGCCACGAGCACGGTGCGGTGGTCCAGGTCGTCGATTCGGGTCCCGACCGCGACTGGTCGTCGATCGAGGCGATGTACGCCTTCGTGATCGGTGCGGCGCGCAAGCGCGTGTGGATCACCAATCCGTACTTCGTCCCTTCGTCGACGATCGAGAACGCGCTCGTGTCGGCCGCGCTGCGCGGCGTCGACGTTCGCATCCTCGTCCCCAGGCGTTCGGACCACCTCGTGGTCCAGCTCGCCTCACGCTCCTACTTCCCGCCGCTGCTCGAGGCCGGGGCGCGCATCTACCGCTATGCGCGAGGCTTCGTGCACGCGAAGACGATGGTCGTCGACGACTGGGTGGGCACGGTGGGCTCCGCGAACATGGACATGCGCTCCTTCCGCCTCAACTTCGAACTCAATCCGTTCGTGATCGATCGTGGGTTCGCGACGACGCTGGCGCGTTCGTTCGAGGACGACCTCCGCGGCGCCACGGAGTACACCGCCGACGACGTCGCGCGGCAGACCGTGATCGCGCGGCTCCTCACCGGGGCAGCGCGCCTGATGTCACCGCTGCTCTGATCGTCGATCCGGCGACGGCGCGCTCAGGCCGCGCGGCGGAACCGCAGCACGAGCTCCGCCACCGCCGAGAGTCCGCGACCGCTGCGCGAACCGTGCCAGCAGAAGTTCTTGCCGTCGACCATCACGAT
>JADLHO010000045.1 GCA_020848735.1 Planctomycetota bacterium
CATGACGGCGACGGATGGTAGGCAGCGGAGCGGCGGCGGGAATACGGCGCCCGCACCCACCCGGCCGCGTTCAGTGATGTGCGCCGTCGCGCTCGCAGTGCCGGCGGCCGCCGCAGGAAGCGCCTCCACCACATCCGCCCCCTCCGCCGCAACCACCGATCGGCGTTCCCTCGACACCGCGTTGCTCGGGGTCGTGTCGAGCGACGAAGCGCTGGACGAGGACCCAGGCGGCGCACAAGGCCCCGAACCCGACGACGGCCAACACCGGCGTGAGGAGGTTCATGCGGAGGCGCTGAACAGGCCGGCGAAGCCCATGAATGCCATCGAGAGGATCCCCGCGATGATCAGGCTCATCGCGGTGCCGCGCATCACGGCCGGGATGTCGGACAGCTCGGCTTCCTCACGCAGTCCGGCCATCAGCACGAGGGCGAGCGTGAGACCGAGCCCACCGCCGAGTGCGAACGCGAGACCCTGCCAGAGCCCGTACTCACGGTTCGTCTGGAACAGCGCGAGGCCGAGGATGGCGCAGTTCGTGGTGATCAGCGGCAGGTAGATGCCGAGCGCGCGGAAGAGCCCCGGGCTGAACTTCTTGATCGCCATCTCGACGAACTGCACGGTGCTCGCGATCACGACGATGAACGCGAGGAGCCGCAGATACGGCGCGTGGACGAGCACGAAGGTGTTGAGTGCCCAGGCCGCGAGCGACGTGATCAGCATCACGAACGTGCTCGCGAGCCCGAGTCGGAACGCGGTCTGGAGCTTGCCCGAGACGCCGAAGAACGGGCAGAGCCCGAGGAACAGCGACAGCGTGAAGTTGTTGACGACCATCGCGCTGACGAAGATCCAGACGAGGTCCCCCATCACGCACCTCCTCCCGTCGCGGCGCGGCGATCACGCCGCGCCCGCGCATTCGCGAACAACAGGAGGATCAGGCCGAGCATCAGGAAGCCACCCGGCGGCAGGATCATCACGACCCACGGCTCGAAGGAGGGGCCGAACAACGCGACGCCGAACAGCGACCCGCTCCCGAGCACCTCGCGCAGTCCGCCGACGATCAGGAGCGACAGCGTGAAGCCGAGCCCCATGCCCGCGGCATCGCAGATCGACAACCAGACGCCCTCACGCGAGGCGAAGGCCTCCGCACGGCCGAGGATGATGCAGTTGACGACGATCAGCGCGATGAAGGCCCCCAGCTCCTTGTGGACGTCGGGCACCAACGCCTGCAGGACGAAGTCGGCCACGGACACGAACGTCGCGATCACGACGACGTAGGTCGAGATGCGCACCTGCTTCGGGATCGCGCGGCGCAACGCCGAGATCATCGTGCTGGAGCAGATCAGCACGGCGAGCGTCGCGAGGCCCATCGCGAGCGCATTGACGGTGCTGTTGGTGACGGCGAGCGAGGGACACATGCCGAGCACCTGGACGAAGATCGGGTTCTGTCGCCAGATGCCCTTCTGGAACTCCGCGCGGGCGCGATCGGCTTTGGACGTCGAGCTCATCGTGTGCCCTCGGTGCGCAGTGCGGGTTCCGAGCCGGGCGCCGGCAGGCGGCTCGCCCACGCCGCGAAGCTGCCGTTGAGGATCCGCACGACGGCCTTCGAGGAGATCGTCGCACCCGTGATCGCGTCGACCTCGTGCGGCAGTCGGCGTGTCCCCGTCTTCACCGCGACGATCGCCGGCTCGACGGCGAGTTCCTCGAAGTTCCGCGCGAACGCGGGGTCCTTGTAGATCTTGTCGCCCAGCCCCGGGGTCTCCTTGCTCTCGAGTACTCGCATGCCGACGATCCTCCGCCGCGCGGGATCGAAGCCGTAGAGCAGCTTGATCACGTCCTGGAAGCCCGCGGCTTCTCCCGGGATCGCGTAGCCGAGGAACTCGCCGCCGGCGCCATAGGCCGCGTGGATCGCGGGCGCATCCTGCGACTCGCCACCGTCCGCGACGACCAGGGCGGTCCCGGTCCAGACCAGCTTCTGCATGGCGGTCGAACCGGGCACGACCTCGAGCACGGCGCGCCTCAGCGCATCGGCACGGTTGCGTTCGATGCGCGGCAAGGTGAGCTCATAGGCGATCACCAGGAGCAGTCCCGAGATCAGCCCCGCGATGCCCAGCGTGCCGGCCAACCGGGCGGCGCCCGGTCCCTCGACGGCCTCCGGCGGGCGATCGGACGCGAGCTGAGTCATGCCGTCTTCCTCCGTCCGAAGGCGCGCGGCTGCGCCACGCGTTCGATCAGCGGCGTGGCCGCGTTCATCAGGAGGATCGCGTACATCACGCCCTCCTGCAGTCCACCCCAGGTGCGGATCAGGACGACCAGGACGCCGATCCCGACGCCGAAGCTCCACGCCCCGCGCGGCGTCACCGGCGAACTCACCGGATCGGTGGCCATGAACACCGTGCCGAACAGGAGTCCGCCCGAGGCGAGCGTGAACCAGGGCGTCGCGTAACGGGCGGGGTCGATCGCCCACAGCGCGGTGGAACAGACGAGCACGCTGCCGAGGACCGCGACCGGGATGCGCCAATCGAAGGCGCGTCGCAATCCCAGCCAGAGCCCGCAGAGCAACAGCACCACGGCGCTCGTCTCGCCGAGCGAGCCGGCGACATCGCCGATCAGGAGCGGAGCGAACTCGGTGGCAACGTGTTCGAACTCCAGGCGCGAGAGCGGAGTCGGGCCGGTGATGCCATCGACGGGTGCGCGCATCATCGGCCACGCGAACGTCGACGCGTGCAACGCGAAGAAGCCGCCGCCCGGCGGAATCCAGGTCGTCAACGCGGTCGGGAACGCCGCCTGCAGGAACGCGCGCCCCACGAGCGCCGGGTTGAAGAGGTTGTGCCCGAGCCCGCCGAAGGCGAGCTTGCCGGCCGCGATGCCGAACGCACCGCCGAGGAACGCCATCCACAAGGGGATCGACGGCGGCAAGGTCAAGGCGAGCAGGATTCCCGTCAGCAGCGCGCTGTTGTCGCGCAGCGACGCACCCCGCGCACCACGCCCCAGCCAGCGCTCGGTCGCGACGGCACCGGCCGTGGTCGCGGCGACGACGAGGAGCGCCGTGATGCCGAAGAACCAGGCCGCCGCGGCGATCACCGGCACGGTCGCGAGCACGACCTCGCGCATCAGCTTCGGAGTCGTCAACGTCCCGTGCAGGAACGGCGCCGCCTGGAGCAGGAGTCGCGGCCCGTGCGAGCTCATGGCTTCGACCTCTGGCCGCGGATCGACGACTTGGCCGTGCGGATCAACTGCACGATCGGGATGTTGGACGGGCAGGCGAACGAGCAGGCGCCGCACTCCATGCAGTCCATCACGAATGCGTGTTCGAGCTCGTCCAGGCGGCCCGCCCGCGCGAGCCGCGCGAGCCGCGACGGGTTCAGGAAGTTGGCGCAGGCATCGAGGCAGCGACCGCACTTGAGGCACGCGTACTCGTTGCCATGCACGACGTCGCTCGTCGTGAACGCGAGGATGCCCGACGTGCCCTTCTGGACCGGCGCATCGAGGCTCGCGAGTGGCTGACCCATCATCGGCCCACCGAGCACGACCTCGCGCGTCTCCGGCTTCAGCCCCCCCGCGTGGCGCAGGACCTCACCCACCGAGGTGCCGATCGGCACGATCAGGTTCGCCGGCCGTTCGACACCCGGGCCGGCGACGGTCAGCACGCGTTCGATCAGCGGAATGCCGCGGTCGAACCAGTCGGCCAGCGATGCCATCGTGCCGACGTTGTTGACGACGATCTCCAGATCGAGCGGCAGCTTCCCGGCGGGCACCTCGCGGCCGAACAGCGCCTTGATCAGCATCTTCTCGGCGCCCTGCGGGTACTTGACCGTGAGCGGGACGACCCGCACCGCCTCGTCCGAGCCGATCGCCGAGCGCAGCAGGTCGACGGCATCGGGCTTGTTCGCCTCGACACCGATCGTGCTGCGCTCGACGCCGAGCTTCGCCGCGAGGATGCGCACGCCGCGCACGACCGCCTCCGGTCGCTCGACCATCACGCGGTGATCGCAGGTCAGGTAGGGCTCGCATTCGCAGCCGTTGATCACCAGCTCGCGCACGCGCCGACCGGCGGGCACGGCGTACTTCACGTGCGCGGGAAACGCGGCGCCGCCGAGACCGACGATGCCGGCCGCCTGCACCTGCCTCACGAACTCGTCGCCCGTCATCGACTCGGGGTCCTGGGCCGCGGCCTCGGGCAGACACTGGGGGTCGAAGGGATCGGCGGCGATCTCGATCGCGGGCACGAGCGAGCCGTTCGGGTGCCGGCGCGCGCCGAGCTCCACGACGTGCCCCGTGACCGGTGCGTGCAGGCTCGTCGACATGAAGCCGTCGGGGTCCACGATCCGCTGGCCGCGCACGACGCGCTGACCCTGGGTGACGATCGGCCGCGACGGCTTGCCGCCGTGCTGCGCGAGGGGCAACACGTAGTTCGCGACGAACGGCATCCGCTCGATGGGCAGGTGCTCGGTGCGCTCCTTGTGCTCCGCCGGATGCACACCGTGTCGGAACGTCGCGCCCTCGCTCATGCGCGTCCCCTGGCCGCGAGGCCGACGAGTCGCGTGCGCAGCCGCTCGGCGAGTTCGCCTTCGACGGCAGCGCGGGCTGCGGCGAGCCGCGCATCCGCCTCACCGCGCAACGCGGCGAGTTCGGCCGCGTGACGCGCCGCGAGTTCCCGCTCGAGCTCGTCGCGCACATTCGCGGTGAACGGCGTCTCGACGCCGGAGAGTTCGCGCAGCATGCGCCAGCCCTCGAGCGCGGTGCTCGTCGCGGAGTCGTCCTCCGGGTTGCCCGCCAGATCGAGACGGGAGCCGAACACACCGGGGCGGGACGGATCGAAGGTCAGGAGCGGGAAGCGCCGCGCCGCGATCGCCGCCCGGGCGCGCGGCACCGCCTCGTCGGGCGCGAATCCGCCCGTCGTCGGCTCCGGCGCATGCACGCAGAGCAGCGCGGGCCGCCCCGAGCGGAGCGCCTTGCCCACCGACTCCACGAGGTGATCGGCAGCCCCGACCGAGCTCTGCGCGACGAACGCATCGCGCCACGCGAGCGCGTGCAACGCCAGGTCCGGCATCTCGTCCTCGCTCGCGAGTGCCACCACGAGCACGGGCAGGCGCGAGCGCAGCAGCGCGCCGACGTCGGCGAGGCCGGCACCGGCGAGCTCACGCGCCGCACCGACCACGATCAGCGGCGGACATGCCGCCCGTTCGTCGGCGCTGAGGTCGGCGAAGCCCAGCGCCGCGAACTGCGCCGATGCGGGCGGCGCCGCGCCGGGTCGTTCGAGCTCGAGTCGGGCAGTGCGCACGATGCGCAGTTCGTCGAGCCACGCCTCGATCTGACCCGACAGGACCCCGCGCGCGAGACTCGCGTCGCCGGTCACGACCGGGATCGGGAACGGGTTGTCGGGGAACGTGCAGGCCCACGCGAGTTCCCGGCACGGCACGATCACGAGCCCCGCGCGGGCGCGGCCCAGGCCCGAAGCCCCGCGGCCGAGTCGCCAATGGAGGTCCGTGAGCGAGCGCGCCGCCGTCACGAGACGCTCGAGCGCGCGCGCATCGACGCGCCCCGAGTCGACGACCTGGCCGACCCGGTCCGCGAGTTCGCCGAGCGCCACATCGGCCCGGCCGAGCGCGTGCAGGCCCTCGGCCAGCGCGTCGAGATCCGCATCGGGCAGGGCCTTGCCGAGCGCCGCGTGGATGCGCTTGCCGAATTCCTCCTGGAGCGACGCGATCTCGGCCCGGCGCGCGACGACGCGCGGCTGGCCATGCGCTTCGACGGCACCGAGCACGAGCCGCAGCGCGAGGCGCGCTCCGGAGCCGGGCGCCGCGGTGTCGCCCGGACTCATCGACAGCACGGCGTGACGCGAGAGGCCGAGCGTCGCGGCCGCGCCCAGTTCCCCTCCCTGCCGCACGCGCGCGATCAACTCGCCCGACGTGTCGGGCAGCGCTTCGAAGGTCTCCCAGGTCGCGCGCGCGGCGGCGACCGCGTCCGGCGTTCGCGGCGCGGTCGTCAGTGCCTTTGCGTCGCAGAGCGCCACGCACGCGCCGCAGGCCTTGCACGCGTCCGGATCGATCACCAGCGTGAAGAACTCGGCGCCGAACGGTGCCGCCTGCATCGCCGACGGCAGGAGACCGACGGCATCGCGAACGGCCTCGAACGCGGAGACCAGTGCCTGACGGCGCTCGCCGTCTTGAGCGGCCGTCCCGATCACGGCGTCGAACGCGGACTGCAACGCGGCGGCGACGCTCGGCGCGGCGGACGGCCGGACCTTGCTCGCCAGCTTGCCGACGAGCATGCGCAGGGCATCGGCCGGGCGACCCTGCGCCTTCGCACGCTCGATACCCGCCTCGATCAGGGCCCGCGCGCCGATCGCCAGGGCTGCGATCGCGCCATCCGGACAGCCCGTGTAGCAGGCCCCGCCGGCCGTGCACTTCGCCGCGTCGAGCGACGGCAAGGTCGCGCACGACGCACCGGGACGGCCGAACGACGAGGCGAGCGGCGGCACGCTCGGCTGGGCGAAGTAAGGGTCGGGAGCGAGTTCGTCGGCTTGGCCCGACTGGTAGAGCACGCCCACCTGATCCATGAAGCGCGGCAGGCTGTCGTGCGCGTCGCTGGTGCGAGCGAGCGGCAGCACGAGCTGGCGCATCGTGCGCGACACGGGCGCCGGACCCCTCGCGGCGGCGGCTCGCGTCGCGTCGTCAGATCCGGCGGCCGCGCGCAGCCCCAGGGCCGCCAGCTCCGGTTGGTCGCGACGCAGGCGGTCGAAGAGGGCCTGTCGCTTGGGATAGCGCGTTCCCCGCGGCGCGTAGTCGACGCCGAGTCGCAGCTGCCGGCGTGACCCGCCGTTCGCGATCTCCCGCACGAACGCGACGAGGTCCGCAGGGTGCAGCGAAGTCGTACCGGGACCGACCAGGGCGACCGCGAGTGCCGGCGCGTCCGCAGCGCGCCAGGCCGGACGGCTCTCATCGCCGCGCCGACCGAGGGCGCCGTTGTGGAGGGCCTCGCCCACCGCCGTGCCGAGCGCCGAGCGCAGCGGCGGCACCGCACCGAGCCCGGCCTCCTGGCGCTCGACCGTGACGACCGCTCGCTGGCCACGCGAGGCTGCGAGCAGGTCCGCGACCGGGATCGGCGAGAGCACGCGCAGCGCGAGCACGCCGACCTTCTGATGCTCTGCGCGCAGGCGATCCGCGGCCTCGATCGCCGCGCGTGCCAACGACGCCGCGACGACGATCGTGACCTGCGCATCGCTCGCCTTGTGCGCGAGCACGGGCAGCAGTTCGCGGCCGGTCGCGCGCGCGACCTCGGCGAGGGCCTCGCCGAGGCTCGGGAGGACCGCGGTCGCGACGTACGGCGCGTGGGAGGCGCGCACGACGTCGCGCACGCGACCGGGGTGCGTGGCGCCGATCAGCACGGGACGCTCGAGGTCGAAGCGTCTCGGCAGACGGCGACGGCGCTCGCCGAGCGTCAGCCGCTGTGCATTCGTCGGCGTGCCGATGTCCTCGCCGGCGTCGCCCAGGACGCGCCGCAGCACGGCAGGCGACGGCAACTCGACCTCGCAGCGCAGGTCCGCATCGAGATCGGTCGCGATCAGCACCGGCTGCAGGGCGAACTCGGCCGTACGGCGCGCGACGAGCGCGAGGTCGACCGCATCCTGCGCATCGATGGGCGAGAGGACCAGGCCACCGCGGGCCGCGACGGCGTGCAACACGGCGTGGTCGTCGCTCGCGTCCACGCGCAACACGAGCGGCAGGCCGCGCTCGATCGCCTGCGCCACCAGGTCACCGCATGCCGCGAGGCCGTGCGCATCGAGCGACAGGGTCACGCGGACTCCGGACGTCGCGAGGCCGGCTGCCTCACCGAACGCCCTGCGCGGCTCCGCCTTGCCGTCGATCCCTCGACCGATCGCGGCGTCGAGTCGCTGCCAGGCGGTCCCCACGGTCAGCACGTCGCTCATGATCTCGCATCTCCTCTCGAGGGCGCCGCCAGCGGCTCGCCTTCGAATTGCCCGCGCGCGACCCAGCGGATCGCGCCCGTCGGACACCGGAACGTCGCTTCGGGGCCGGCGGCGACCGTGCTCGCGTAGTCGACGACCGGCAGGTTCCCCGCCATGCGGATCAACCCCGCGGGGGCATCGGCCGCGCAACGGCCACAGGCGTCGCAGGCCACCCGGCACAGCGCTCGCGCTTCCTCGCCCGCGAGCGGGACCCGGCACTGCACGAGGAGGGGCTGGGAGAGCGGCAGGATCTCGAAGAGGTCCCGCGGGCACGCGACGACACAGTCGCCGCAGGCCGTGCACTTCGCGACGTCGACGACCGGCAGGCCATCGGTGCTCATGCGGATGGCGCCGAACGAACAGCTCCGCTCGCAATCCGCGAGGCCCAGGCAGCCCCACGAGCAACCCTTGCCGCCACCCGACACGACACTCGCACCGCGACAGCTCGCGTACCCCTCGTAGGCCGCGATCTGTCTGGCCTGGCTGCGACCGCCTGCACAGTGCAGCCGTGCGACCCTCACGACGCGCTCCCCCGCCGCAACGCCGAGCAGCTCCGCGATCGCCGCGATGCCCGCGGGTGCCGAGACGCTGCAACCGCTCGGGGCCTTGCGACCACCGATCAGGCTCTCGGCGAAACCCCGGCAGCCCGGTTCGCCGCAGGCGCCGCAGTTGGTGCCGGGCAGCATCTCCGTGATGCGATCGAGCCGCGGGTCCTCGACGACCGCGAGATGACGGTCGGCGATCGCGAGCACGATGCCGAGGACCAGGCAGAGCCCGCCCATCACGGCGGCGGCGAACCCGATGCTCGAGAGGCTGACGAGCATCGCCGTCACCGGTTGAACGGGGCCGCACGCGCGATCAGCGCGGGCAGATCCGGCTCGTTCGGGTTGGACGGCAGTCCCGGGTGGATGCACTTCGACGGGCACTTCTCGGCGGCCTGGACCAGCTGCAGATAGGTACCGGCTCCGAGATCACCGATGCGCGCCTGCTTGTTCGCGTCGTAGACGAACAGCAGCGGGTTCAGGTTGCGGCAGTCGTTGCAGCTCGTGCACAACGGCGTGTCGATGTAGGCCTCCGCGAAGGCGACCTCGTCGGCGACCGCGACGGCGGGCGTCGGCGCGCCGGCGACGACGACCTCTTCCTTCGGCGCGATCGGCGGCGGAGGAGCGGAGCACGACGCCGCGGGACGCGCGACCGCGCAGGCCGTCCCGTCCGTCGTGGAAGGCAGCGCGGTTCGCCCATCGCCGAGCGCCATGGGGCCGAGCTCCAGCAGCGAGCGCGCGAGGCCTGCCATCGCCTCGGCAACGGCGTTGTCACGCACGCGTTCGAGTTCGCCGCGATGCGCGGCGAGGAGCTGCTCGCGTTCGGCGCGCGCCCGCTCCTCCCCCGACTCCCGTTCGCGCAACACGGCCTCGCGCACGTACTCGCTCCGCACGCCGGCGAGCTCCTGCAAGGTGCGCCAGAAGCCGAGCCGATCGCGGCAGGCCGCGAGCAGTCGCCGCGAGATCACCACCCGCACGATCTCCCCGGCGGCGTCGATGGCGTGCACGAAGGGGATCGCCAGTGCGGCTTGGGCCCCGCTCGGCACCGCCTCGGCCTCGCGCGCGAGCAGCTCGTCGACGGGCACGAGCACGCGCTCGACGGCGTCGTCGCAGAAGTCCGGCTCCACGACGGTGAACTCGTGCGCGTGACCCGGCTCGAGCAGCGCGAAGTCCGCGAAGGTGAACGCGAGCGTCAGGTCCTGGTCGGCACCGTTCGTCTCGCGACAGCGCAGCGTGCCGAGCGGCCAATCGGTCGCGGGCGACGGATTGCCGTCGAACTCGAAGCGCCTCGCCCAGGTCGAGCCGGCCTCGGGGTCGTAGCGGAACAAGGGGTGCGCGCGTCCCTCGATCGCCGCACCGGCGTGCAGCCAGGCACCGGAGGCCGGCTCCGAACCGTCGCGCAGGAGTCCGGTCGCGACGACGTGCAGCGCGGAGCGCGCCGTGTCGAGTCCGCGCCGGAAGCCGGCCGCGAGATGCACGGGTCGCGCGGCGGTGGACTGCTGCACGAAGGCCTCGCGATGACCGATGCCGAGGTAGCCGAGCTCCAGCCGGAAGGCACCGGCGCCAGGCGACGCTGCGCCGGTCGATGGAGCGTCGGGCGATGGAGCGTCGGGCGATGGAGCATCGGCCGGGTCGACGAACGCCAACACGTGCACCGGACGACCCGACTCGAGCAGTTGGGACAGGGATGCCAGCTCCGGGCCGGAGAGCCGCTCCCCGGTCGTGACGGCGAGCACCGTGGGCACCAGCAGCAGCTCGTCGCGCGTGAACGAGCTCCGGTCGAGCGAGGCCAACCAGGCATCGTGCCGCTCGGGTTCGTAGGCGCCGCCGAGTTCCAGGCGCGCGAGACGCACGGCGCGGAACACCGCGGCCAGCCGGGCCGACTCCTCGTCGAACTGACGCGCCGCGGCCGCGCAGGGATCGACGGCCTCGCTGCAGGTCACGTCGCTCTCGTCGACGACGGCCCAGGCCGAGTGCCGGAAGCCGTCCTCGGGTACGCCGTGCAACACGGTGACGAGCGGACCGAACGAGACCGCGGTGTGGCCGTCGAGCGTCGCGAGCGCGGCCTGCAATCCCTCGCGGCGACGCGCATCGAGGCGGACGCTGCCGCGATGCGGACCGACGACGCGCGCCAGCGCAGCGATGTCGAAGTGGTGCCCACCGGCGCTCCCGACCGCGTCGCGCAGCGCCGCCGGGGCGTGCGCCGCAGGGTCCTTCTGACGGTCGACCTCGAGCAGGGCGCGCAGGCCGTCGCGCAACTGCGCGAGCTCGGCCAGGAACGCGCGGCGTCGCGGCAGGACCGCCGCGCGGGCCATCGCCACGAAGAGCGACAGCGGTGTGCGGGGCTGCAACGCGAGGAGCTCACCGTCTTCGGGCAGCTTCGCGAGCAGGGCTCCGAGCTGTTCGCGCAACTGCGAGTTCGCCTCGCCGCGCAGTCCCAGCTCGGACTCGAGCGCCGGTCCCAGCGCGGCGAAGACCTCGGCGGCGCGCGCACGGCCACCGGCCCGCACGACGAGATCGCGCGCGATGCGCTCGATCCGCACGAGGTTGTCGCCGACGAGCCGCGCGTTCTCGGGTTTGCCGGCGGACGCGAGGAGCGCGGCGCCGAGCAGGTCCGCGATCGGGGAGCAGGCCGCCTCGCGTCCGGTCGCGGCGTCGCGCGTCGCGACGAAGACCGGGAACTCGGATCGGATCTCGTCCGCCGCGATCGCCGGCAGCAAGGCGGGGCGCAGGCCGACCGCCGGGATCCCATGACCGTCGCCGGATCGCGGCTCACCGAAGTGGAAGCGTCGCAGGCGCAAGGCGACGCGACGGACCTCATCGCGAGACGGCGAGCTCGGACGCGGCAGGACGGGGTGCTTCACGGACGGTCCTCTTCTCTCAGACGGCGAAGCGATCGAGCTCGCGCGACAACGCCGCGAGCTTCTGCTCGGCCGACATGCGCAGCCCCATCGCCGTGAACTCCTCGTAGCGCGGCCGCGAGGGGTCGCGGAACAGGACGCCGATCGGCACGCCGTCGGCGGCGCCCGCGAGCGCACGCGCACCCGCGAGATCGCCCACGAGGTGGGCGCGCTGGTTCGGGAAGAGCCGCGCGACGCTCGGCTCCAGCCGCGGTTGCCCCTCGCCCGTCAGCAGCAGCAGCTTCGACGGGTCCTTCTGCAGGTCCTCGTACACGGTGGCCGTGAACTGCGGGCAGCGCTGCAGGATGCGCACGAAGCCGAGTCCCTCGTGCTGCCAGGCCGCATGCAGCGTCGCCTGCAGGTGCGCCGGGTTCCAGTCGACGGTCTGGGCCACGAACGAGGTGTTCGTGAAGCCGAGCATCGCGGCGAGCGGATCGAGCGGCGGCAACCACGCACCCTTCGGATGCGTGTTCGTCTCCATGCCCTTGGGGCTGGTCGGAGAGGTCTGCTTCTTCGTGAGGCCGTAGACGCTGTTGTCGAACAGCATCACGACCATGTCCATGTTGTAGCGGACCGCGTGCAACCAGTGCCCCGTACCGATCGAGCAGCAGTCGCCGTCACCGGTCGCGACCCAGACGTCGAGTTCGGGACGTCGTGACTTGATGCCGCAGGCGACGGGCAGAGGACGACCATGCAGCCCGTGGAAGCCGTAGGTCTTCATGTAGTGCGGGAAGCGGCTCGAGCAGCCGATGCCCGACACACAGACCGTGTTCTCGGGCGGCATCTGCGCGTCGCGCAGGATCTTCTGCACCGCGGTCAGCACCGCGAGATCGCCGCAGCCAGGACACCAGCGCGCCGTGCCGCCCTCGTAGTCCTCGAGGGTGAAGTAGCGTTCGGGCAGTTCGAACTGCCAGTCGTCTTTCAATTCGAACATCAGCGGATGCCTCCCTTCAGGCGACGCGTGATCTCGGCGTGGATCTGCCCAGGCCGCAGGGGTTGGCCGTGCACGTTCGACCAGCAGTCGATGTCGACGAGCGTCTCGCTGCGGAGCAGCGTCGCGAGCTGGGCGCGGCGCCGGTACTCCGGGCCGATGCCCGGCGCGTCCGGCTCATCGCTGTAGTTGATCTCGATCGTCATGACCTTCTTGAAGCGCAGGAAGATCTCGCGCAGACCCGGCTCCAGCGGCGAGAGGAAGCGCACGTGCAGCGCCGACACGCTGAGGCCGTCCTGTCGCGCGCGCACGACCGCCTCGTGGATCGCCCCCAGCGTCGAACCCCAGCCGACGACGAGCAGATCGCCGCTCGGCTCACCGTCGATCTCGGGCGTCGTGAGCGTGCCGCGCAGCATCGCGAGCTTGCGGCTGCGCATCGTGCAGCCCTGTTGGTTCGACTCGGGGTCGTAGGCGACCTTGCTCTCGCGGGTGTGCGCGAGACCCGTCACGACGTGCTCGCCTCCCCGCTGACCCGGGATCGGCCGCGGCGAGAGACCGGTCGCCTCATCCCAGTCGTAGGGCGGGACCTTCCGGTCCCAGGGCGAGAGGTCGAGCGGCGGTGCCAGCCATTCGGCCTTGGGCTCCGGGCGCGAGAACGGTGCCACGCCCGTCGCGAGGTTGGCATCGGTCAGGACGATCACCGGCCCACGGAACGCCTCGGCGAGGCGCCGCGCCGTGATCGGCAGGTGGAAGCACTCCTCGATCGTCGCCGCCGCGATCACGATCTTCGGCGCATCACCGGGTTCGCCGAACAGCACGGCGAGCAGGTCCCCCTGCTCCACCTTCGTCGGCAGTCCCGTCGAGGGTCCGCCGCGCTGGACGACGACCACGACCAACGGCAGCTCGGCCATCACCGCGTAACCGAGGAACTCGGTCTTCAGGGCGAGGCCGGGACCCGACGTGATCGTGCAGGCCGTCTTGCCCGCGAACGATGCGCCGATCGCGAAGCCGATCGCCGCGATCTCGTCCTCGGCCTGATGGACCTGCCCCCCGACCTTCTGGAATGCGCCGGCGAGGTAGTGCGATGCGGAGGTCGCCGGCGTGATGGGGTACATCGCCACGAGCTCCATGCCCGCGGCCATGATCCCGAGGCCGGTCGCCTGGTTGCCGTTCATCACCACGAGCCTGTCCGTCGTCGGGAGCGGCGGGATCTCGACGCGGAGCGGCACGTGCTCCTCGGCGAATTGCCAGCCCGCGTCGAAGAGGCCCTGGTTGCGGGCGATCGTCTCCTTGCCCTTCTTGCCGAAGACGAACGCGATCTCCTCGTGCGCCTTCTGCCGATCGCGTGACGCGATGCTGCAGAGCATGCCGAGCACGAACATGTTCTTGCCGACGCGAGGATCGGGAGCGACCTTCTTGCACGCCTCTTCCAGGGGCAGCTCGTGCACCACGAGACCTTGCGCCCGGAAGAACTCGAGCGCCTCCGCGTACTGCACACGAACCGCCTCCTGCGGGTCGCTGGCCCAGCGGTTCTCGAGCAGCACGACCGTTCCCCGTCGGTACGCGGCCTGCTGGACCCGCCCGTAGAGCACCTGCTCGTTGAGCGCGACGACCAGATCGGCCTCGTCGCCCATGTTGGTCATCGCCTGGCTGCCGACGCGCACGCGGATGCCGCTCGCTCCGGCCCGCGACCGCGCCGGCGGTTTGATCTCCGCGGGGATGATCTCGACGGTCCAGACGCCGTTGCCCATCTTGGCGCTGATCGCGCCGTAGGCCTGACCGGCCTTCTGCGCCCCTTCGCCGGAGTCGCTGACGATCTCGACGGTGTGCTCGTCGCACCTCGTCGCCGCGACGCGCGGTGGCAGCCCGAGCACGCCCGACTTCGCTTCGTGAGCCATCAGTCACTCGCTCCGATGTCGGTGTTCATCACTTCGAGGATCAGCTCGTGCTCCCTGCTCTCGTGCAGCTCGAGTCGATCGCAGAGGGCCGCGATTCGTTTGCGGACACCAACCAGGTCCGACGCTGTCCGGGCGTCGACGGCCTCGATGAGCTGCTCGAGCTCCACGAGCATCGCCGCGTGTTGCTCGGCCAGTTCGGCGAGCAACGCGGCATGCCGGGGCGCAGCGAGCAACACGCTCGGGTAGAAGCCGTCGATCGCCTCTTCGCCGGCGAAATGCCCCTTCAGCGCGGCGCTGAACTCGAGGAGCCGCTCGGCCACCTCGCGCTTGGTGTTGGCTGCACGCAGCAGCGCGATCATCTCGCGGAGCGTGACGTGCTCGTCGAGCACGACCTGCCGGCGACTCCGCGCCGACTCCTTGCGTCGAGTCATTGGGACCTCGCTCGTCGCACACGCGACTGTCCCAGCCCAACGGGAACCATTTTGCGCGATTTTCTGAGCCCCCTCACGAAGCATGTTGCCCATCGCGACGCATCGCGCCCCGACCGGATGCGCATTCAGCAGGCGGGTCGGAGTGTTGTCGCGGCCCGCATCCGCTCTGCGCCCCAGGGTCACCGGGAGGGCGACGAGGCCCGATCGGGACCTAAGCTGCGCGCGATGGGCAGCACACTCGTCGAGATCGGTGATGAGCTCGCCGCCTGGCTCTCCGCGCAGCACGTCTTCTTCGTCGCCACGGCACCCCTCGCGGGGGACGGTCACGTGAACCTCTCGCCGAAGGGACTCGACACCTTCCGCGTGCTCGACCCGCGCAGCGTCGCCTGGCTCGACCTCACCGGCAGCGGCGCCGAGACCATCGCGCACCTGCGCGAGAACGGCCGCATCACGCTCATGTTCTGCGCGTTCGATGGGCCCCCGCGCATCGTGCGGCTCCAGGGTCGCGGCGAGGCCGTGCTACCGGGTGACGCGCGGTTCGCGGAGCTGCGCGCGCGCTTCCCCTCGCACGACGGCGTGCGCAGCGTGATCCGCGTGGACGTGACGCGCGTCGCGAAGTCCTGCGGCTACGGAGTGCCCGAGCTGGGCTTCGTACGCGAACGCGATCGGCTGCGCAGCTGGTGCGCCGAGAAGGGCACCGAGGGCGTCGCCGCGTTCCAGAGGAAGCACAACGCGCGGTCGATCGACGGTCTGCCGGCTCTCCCGCCGGACTGAGACCACCCGCTCAACCGTGCGCGACGGCGACCTCGCCCGCCTCGCCGTCGAGCGGCGCCGGGGTCTCCGCCGCGAGGCGCTCGAGCGCGGCGCACGCGGCGGCGGCGTCCGGCGCGTCCCAGAACAGCGTCGCGAGCTGCTTGTGCACCGCCTCGCGCGGGTCGCGCAGGATGCGTTCGAGCGGCGACAGCTCGCCGGCGCCATCGCCCTCGCCGTCGATGCGCGTCTGCATCAGCGGATAGGTCTTCGCGCGCGCTTCGAAGATCGCCTCCGGCAGCGGCCGCCAGCGGCAGAAGAAGCCGAAGTGCCAGGGCAGGAAGTAGCTCGCCTTCTTGCGTCCCTTCTCGTCGTCCCCGAAGTGCTCACGGCAGTGGGCGATGAACCGCGCATACACGCCGACACGCTCCTCGGCCGTCGGCAGCCAGGTCCGCTGCTCGACGATCTCACGGAAGAGCCAGGGCTTGATGAGCACACCGCGGCCGAGCATCACCGAGGCGCAGCCGCTCTCCGCCCGTCGGTCGCGCGCCTCGTGCCAGGTCAGGACATCACCGTTGCCGACGATCGGGATCGAGCGCTCCTGCACGAGACGCGCGACGAGGCTCCAGTCGGCGGCCTTCGTGTAGCGCTGCTCGCGGGTGCGCGGGTGCAGCGTCACCATCGCGGCGCCCGCCTCCTCGCAGAGGCGGGCGATCTCCGGTGCGTTGATCTCGTCCTCCTTCCAGCCCGAGCGCAGCTTCACCGACACGGGCACCGGCAAGCCCTCGACCATCGCCGCGACGATGCGCTGCAGGGCCGCGGGCCGCTGGAGCAGGGTCGCGCCCATGCCGCGGCGCACGACGTCGTGGATCGGGCAGCCGCAGTTGAGATCGACGAAGGCCGCGCCGTTCTCGACGGCGATCCTGCCCGCCGCCACCGCGTCCTCGGGCTTGGAGGCCGCGATCTGCACGCCGAAGCAGGACTCGCTCGGGTGCTTCCGCAGCAGCGCGCGCTCCGGACGCGAGCCGCGCACGACCTGCCGCGCGTAGGCCATCTCCGACATGGTGATCGGCGCGCCGAACTCCACGCAGAGGCGACGGAAGGGCAGGTTCCCGCCCTTGGTGAGCGGTGCGAGGATGGCGTCGGGGAGGGGCTTCAGCATCAGCGGTCGTCGCATCCTAAGGGCGCGACCGCAGCTCCCCTCTCAGGCGTTCGCGACGCGGAGGAAACCGATCGGATCGCCGACCACGGCGGTCTCGATCATCTCGTCGTCGGGCTGCAGCTCGAGCCCACGCGCACGCGCGACGTGGACGAACCACGGCGTCTCGTCGCCGGTCGTCGTGATCCACGCGGGCAGGGTGAGGGCCGCGCAGAGCGAACTCGTCAGGGCGAGGATCGCCTCGCGCTCCGCCGCGAACCCGGTGAGGTCGAGCAGGACCGGCGGCATGCGACCGTAGGTGACCGCGCTGACCACGGGCCAGGTCTCCGGATCGGTGAGGGCGCTGACGACCGCGAGGTGGTCGAAGGGGCCCCTGCCGAGAAGGGTGCGCGCATCGACCGGCAGGATCGAGAGCTCCTCGGGCAGGACCTCGACCGCGCGCAGGCCGGCGTCGAGGACCGCGCACTCCTCCGCGCGCAGGTTCGACGCCACGACGCGACGCCCGAGCTCGCGCGTCTCGATCAGCATCGCCGGCAGCTCCGCCACGCCGGCACCGACGTAGAGACTCGTCCCGCCCCGCGTGAGTCGCCCCGCGAGCGCCCGGCCCCAGGCCCGTCCGAGCTTCAGCACGGACCTGCGCCGCGCGGCCCAGAAGGCGTCACCGCCCTCGTCGCAATAGATCGCGCCCAGGCGGCTCCAATCGAGCGCGGAGAAGAGGCTGTCGAGCAGGCGATCGGTGTCGGACATGAACGCGTGGGTCTCGGCGTCGCGACGCGATGATCGCGAAGCGGACTGTTCTCCGCATGATGCCAAGACCGTAGCCTCAAGCCCCATGATCCTCGGTTCGATGGTGCTGGCCGGCGGGCGCAGCGACCGGATGGGACGCAGCAAGCCGGCCCTGCCCTGGGGCGACGGCTCCCTCCTGCTCCACACCGTCCAGATCCTCATCGACTGCTGCCATCCGGTGGTGGTGGTCGCCCGCGACGACCATCAGGAGCTCCCCCCGCTCCACACCGAGTGCGAGTTGATCTACGACGCGCGGCCGGGCGAGGGCCCGCTGCAGGCGATCGACGCCGGCCTCGCGTTCCTCACGGGGAAGTGCGATGCGGTCTTCGTCGCGGGCTGCGACCTGCCGTTCCTCGACTCCGTGGTGATCGGCAGGCTCTTCGATCTCCTCGGCGAGCACTCCGCGGTGATGCCGATGGTCGACGGCGAGCCACAGCCCCTCTGCGCGATCTACAGCATGCGCGAGCGGCCCCGCATCCACGAGCTCGTGCAGTCGGGGCAGCGCCGCGCGCAGGCGCTGGCCGAGCTGCCGGGAGTGCGCAAGCTCGATCTCGACGAGCTGCGCGCCCTCGACCCCAAGCTGCGCTTCTTCCGCGACGTCGACACGCCGGAGGAGTTCGAGGCCGCGCGCAAGGCCGCCGGTCTCGCGTGAGGCCACGCGCATGCGCGTGACGGTGCTCGGCTCCGGCACCGCGGTGCCCACGCCCGACCGCTTCCCGGCCGGCTATCTCGTGGAGGAGTCCGGGCGTCGGATCCTGATCGATCTCGGTCCGGGGGTGCTGCGTCGCCTGCCACAGGTGGGGCTCGGCCTCGAGGACATCGACGCGGTCCTGCTGACCCACTACCACACCGACCACTGCGCCGACCTCGCGGCCCTGCTCTTCGGCCTCTGCAATCCGCGCTACGCCGCGCGACGCGAGCTCGTGGTGTGCGGCGCCCAAGGCCTGCACGAGCTCCTCGCCCACCTGACGGCCGCGTGGCCCTGGCTCGCCAGGCACGAGTACCCGCGGCGCTTCGAGGTGATCGCTCCCGGTCATCACCGCGTCGCCGGCTTCGACGTCGAGGCGATCGCGATCGAGCACACGGACGCGAGCCTCGGGTATCGGATCCGCAGCGAGGCGGGCGCCACCGCGGCCTTCTCGGGCGACGCGGTCGCATGCGACGCCCTCGTGCCGCTCGCCCGGGATGCGGAGCTGTTCATCTGCGACAGCGCGTTCCCGGGTGCCGCGCCCGGACCCGGCCACATGACGCCGACCGAAGCCGGTCGCGCCGCCGCCGCGGCGAACGCCCGCCGCCTGGTGCTCACGCACTGCTATCCCGAATGCGCGGGGCACGACCTGATCGCCGAGGCGCGCGCCGTGTACGGCGGTGCGATCGTGCTGGCCGAGGACCTGCAGCAGTTCGAGCTGGGCTGAGGGCCGGCCCGTGGCGTCGAGCTCCGACGCCGGCCCGACGGGACGCTTGACGCACGCGAGCCGGATCCGAATCCTGCTCGGCCCGATTGGCGCGCGCCGTCGCGCCGTCCCAACCCAGCAGCATCCGAACATGGCCACCTCCCCCGTCGAGAAACAAGCCTTCGCCGCCGAGGTCGACCAGGTCCTGTCGATCGTCGTCAACTCGCTCTACAGCCACAAAGAGGTCTTCCTCCGCGAGCTGATCAGCAATGCGAGCGACGCCCTCGACAAGCTGGCGTTCGAAGCGCTCACCGACCACGCCCTGGTCGCGAAGGGCGAAGAGCTCCGCATCGAGATCGAGGCCGACGAGAAGCAGAAGACGCTCACCATCCGCGACAATGGCATCGGGATGACGCGCGAGGAGCTGACGAGGAACCTCGGCACGATCGCGCGCTCCGGCAGCCGCGAGCTGATGGCCGCGCTCAGGCAGAAGGGCGACGACAAGAACCTCTCGCTCATCGGCCAGTTCGGTGTGGGCTTCTACTCCGCGTTCCTCGTCGCGGACCGCGTCAGCGTGGTCTCGCGCAGCGCGCGCAGCGAAGAGTCCTGGCGCTGGGAGAGCGAGGCGAAGGACGGCTTCACGATCGAGTCGGCGCAGCGCGATGGCCGCGGCACCGACATCGTGCTGCACCTCAAGGAGGACTGTGCGGAGTACCTGCAGGCCTGGCAGCTCCAGAACCTCGTGCGGAAGTACTCCGACTACGTCCGCCATCCGATCCGCATGCCGCGGCAGAAGGACGGCAAGACCGAGTGGGACACCGTCAACCAGGCCAACGCGCTCTGGACGCGGAGCAAGGCCGACATCGGCGACGAGCAGTACCGCGAGTTCTACCGGCACCTCGCCCACGACTGGACCGACCCGCTCGCCTGGACGCACTTCCGCGTCGAGGGCACGCAGTCGCTGACCGGCCTGCTCTTCCTCCCGAGCAAGGCGCCGCTCGACCTCTTCGAGCGCAAGAACAAGGGCGTACGCCTCTTCGTGAAGCGCGTCTTCATCATGGAGGACTGCCAGGAGCTGCTGCCCGAGTGGCTGCGCTTCGTCCGCGGCGTCGTCGACTCCGAGGATCTCCCGCTCAACGTCTCGCGTGAGATCCTCCAGCAGGACCGCGTGACGCGGCAGATCCGCAAGCAGGTGGTGAAGAAGACCCTCACGCTGCTCGAGGAGCTCGCGAAGGAGGGCACGACGCTCGTCCCGCGCTCGCCGGACGACGACGAGGACGACAAGGATGCGGGTGATGCCGCGGCCGGGGACCAGGTCGAGCGCAACCGCTACGAGGAGTTCTGGCGCAACTTCGGCACCGTGCTCAAGGAGGGCATCCACGTCGAGCAAGAACACAAGACGGACATCGCGCAGCTCCTCCGCTACGAGTCGACGCGCGAGAGCGGCCTCACGTCGCTGCACGACTACGTGGCGCGGATGCCCCAGGACCAGCCGGGCATCTACTACGTCACCGGCGACTCGATCGAGACCTGCCGGCGCTGCCCGCAGCTCGAGGGCCTGCGCAAGAAGGGCTACGAGGTCCTCTACATGGCGGACCCCGTCGACGAGTGGGTCGTCCGCGACCTCGCCGAGTTCGAGGAGAAGAAGCTGATCGACGCGAGCAAGGGCGCGCTCGACCTGCCGGAGTCCGACGCCGAGAAGGAGGCGCGCGAGGCGAAGGCCGCCGAGCTCGGCGACCTCCTCGGCGCGGTCAAGGCTTCGCTCGAGGACGTCGTGAAGGACGTGCGCAGCTCGAACCGGCTCGCGGAGTCGCCGGCCTGCCTCGTCGGCGACGAGGGCGACCTCAGCCCCCATCTCGAGCGCATCCTGCGCGCGCACGGCCAGGCCGTGCCGGAGCAGAAGCGCATCCTCGAGCTCAATCCCGACCACCCGATCGTCAAGGCGATGCAGGGCATGGCCGCCGACGCCGGCCGCACGCAGGAGCTCGGCGAGTGGAGCCACCTGCTCTACGACCAGGCGATGCTCGCCGAAGGCACCCTGCCGAAGGACCCCTCCGGCTTCGCCCGGCGGATCGCGGAACTCATGCAGAAGGTCGTCGGCCGCTGAGCTCCGCGGCATGCTCGGGACATGCCGAACGAAGCCGAGAGGCTGCCCTGGTATCTCACGCTGCTGTGCTGGATCTCGATCGCGGGGCCACTCCTCGCGATCCCGACCGCACTCCTTTCGCGTGACGCGATCTTCGCCCGCTTCCCCAAGCTGACGACGCCGCTGCTCGCGACCCAGATCGCCTTCGCGCTCGTCGGCGTCGTCGGCTCCGCCCTGATCCTCGGACGCCGCCGCGCCGGCTTCTGGCTCGTCGTCGTGAGCGGCGCCGGCGTCGTCGTCACCGACCTGCTCTACGAGAGCCACACACACGCGGCGGTGGCGGCGGGGCTCACGGCGGTGCTGGGGGCCGCCGCTCATGCCCAGCGTGGCCCGGCGCGATGATCTCCCCCGGCCACGCCCAGTTGATGCCCGGTGAACATCCGACTACCTTGGGCCATGGCCGGTACGGCTCACGCGATGGCAAGATCACAAGGAAAGGCACACCGGTTCGGAGGCGATTGAACGACGGCCAAGCTCGAGGTGCTGGCCGGGTACCTCCGCAGCTACACGACGGCCTTGAAGGACAAGCCGAGCCGGAATCGCCCCTTCGTGAAGACCTACATCGACGCGTTTGCCGGAACCGGGTACCGCGAGGGTCGCCATGTCGCACCGGGCGACGGCGGGAGTTCCCGGCTCCTGCTCCCGGATCTCGCGCAGCAAGAGCCGCAAGACCTCCTCGATGGATCAGCGCGAATCGCGCTGAAGACTCAACCGCCATTCGACAACTATCTCTTCATCGAGCGCAGCGAGGCCCGATGCGAGGACCTGGAGACGTTGAGAGGCGAGTTCCCAGAGTTGACGAGTGCCATCCGGATACGCCGCGGAGAAGCAAACGCGGAAATTCAGGATCTGTGCAAGGGTGACTGGCGCTCTAGGCGCGCCGTCCTGTTCCTGGATCCGTACGGAATGCAGGTCGAGTGGGAGACCATCGCGGCTGTCGCGGGCACCAAGGCGATAGACACGTGGATCCTCTTTCCGCTCGGGATCGGGGTGAATCGACTTCTCACCAGGTCAGGTGACATTCCGGAATCCTGGCGACGCTGTCTGGATGGACTGTTCGGCACGCCCGATTGGTTCGACGAGTTCTACCGCGTCGAGAGAACGAGCACGCTCTTTGGCCACGAGGAAGAGACCATCAAGCGAGCATCCAAAGACACCATCGGTCGCTACTTTGTGAGCCGACTGAGGTCGGTCTTCCCGGCCGTCTCGGAACGACCACTCGTGCTGAGCAACTCTTCCAACTGCCCGCTCTACCTCCTGTGCTTCGCGGCCAGCAATGAGCGCGGCGCACCCATCGCGCTGCGAATCGCAAACCACTTGTTGTCGAAAAGAATGGAGTAATGGCCCAGGGATCTGGAATCGAGTGGACCAACTCCACCTGGAATCCGGTCACCGGATGTACAAAGGTCAGCCCAGGATGCAAGTTCTGTTATGCAGAACGCATGGCCGAACGCCTACAAGCAATGGGGCAGCCCAACTACCGCGACGGCTTTCGGCTGACATTGCAACCTCACATGCTGGAACTGCCTCTCCGATGGAAGAAGCCCCAGACGATCTTCGTCAACTCCATGAGCGACTTGTTCCACCGTGACGTGCCACTGGAATACGTACTGCGCGTCTTCGACGTGATGCGCCGGGCTCATTGGCACGAGTTCCAGGTGCTCACGAAGCGTTCGGACCGCCTCGCTGAGGTCGATCCAATGCTCGAATGGGCACCGAACATCTGGATGGGAGTCAGCGTTGAACAAGAGAACTATCGGTTTCGAATCGACCATTTGCGCTCCGCCCGCGCCATGTTGAAGTTCCTCTCACTTGAGCCACTGCTGGGTCCACTCCCAGACCTCGATCTCCGAGGAATCGACTGGGTGATCGTGGGCGGGGAGTCCGGCCCTTCGGCACGTCCGATGGAGCCTTCCTGGGCCACCGACCTAAGAGACCAATGTCGGAATGCGGGAGTGAAGTTCTTCTTCAAGCAGTGGGGTGGCCGAAACAAGAAGCGCGCGGGCCGTCTTCTCGAGGGCTGCACCTGGGATCAGGTGCCTGCTCCCATTCGCGCGGCAACGCGAGCACAACTGCCATGCTCCATTGCTGCCACGTCGAGAGCGCGCTGAGGTCCCTCAGCGCGTCTGCACCGCCACGGTCGCCGGCAGGCTCTCGACGCCGATCGGCGCGCCCACCAGGGCCTCGGTCCAGGCGTCGAGCGTGACGAGCTCGGGCGTCGGGTGATTCGGGCCTTCGACGAGGCTCACGCAGACCGTGCCGCCGTCGGGGGTGACGCCGACGCCGCGGGCGCCCGTGCTGCTCGAGTAGACCACCGGGTCGAGCGTGATCGTGCTGCGCAGGGTGTTGCGCGTCGCGCTGCGCCGATCGACGTCGATGCGGACGAGCTGGGCGAGACCTGCGGCCGTGACCTGTGCGATCCAGAGATCACGGCCGGTGCGCGAGATCACCATCTCGTGCTGGGCGACGCCGAAGGTGTCGATCGTCGCCACCTCGGTCTCCGTCGCGAGGTCGACGACGTTGACCAGCGCGCCATTGGCGAAGCCCATCACCAGCGGGAAGGTCGCGGGGAAGCCGAACTCGAGGACATACGCGTAGCGGCCATCGGGCGACACGCGGACCGCGTTCTTCGTCGCGAGGCCGATCGCGGTCCCACCCGTCGTGAGCTGGATCGTGCGGGTCGCATACCCGGGCGCCACGAGGTCGACGATGTCCATCGGCGTCGTCGCCGGGTAGTTCACGTACGCGCCATAGGCGATGAGGAGCCGCGTCCCGTCGGGCGTCACCGCGAGGTCGATCGGCCCCGTGAAGATCGAGGTCGACGAACCCGCGATCGACGCGGGGATCTTCGCCAGGTGCTGGTGGTAGCTCGGGCTCGCCGGATCGGTGTCGAACACGTCGACGCCGTCGTGGACCGGCACATAGAGCCGCGACCCGAGCGGATCGAACTCGCCGCGGTAGCGGATGCCGCCGGTGGTCGGGAGCTGTGCGACCTGCGCGATGGGCACCTGCAGGAGGTCGTAGACGGTCACGACGTTGCGCCGCAGCCCCGGCTCACAGACGTAGGCGCGCGTGCGATCGGGCGAGAACGCCACGGAACCGTTCTCGCTGTTGCCGAGCCGACCCGTCACCGTGCGCGAGACGAGATCGACGACGCTGATCGAGTTCGCGGTCTGACGCTGATTGCCGACCATCACGATCGGATTGAACAGATCGGCGATGTGCGCATCGGTGAAGCCGGCACCGGCGAGCGGATCGAGCCACACGCCCTGCAGCCACACGCGAGCGCCACTCGCCACGAGGGGCAGGGTCCCCAGGGAGACCCGCCCGCCCGGCATCGCGAAGACGATCGCCAGCGCCGGATCGGCGAGGAGCGTGCCGGCGAAGCCCGGCACCGTCAGCGTGGTCGGTGCGAATGCGAGGATGCCGGCGAGGGCGGAGACACTCGGTGGAGCGTCGTCGAAGCGCGCGGCGGTTCCGGTGCCGGGGATCCAGCTCTCGAGGGCGAAGCGCGGCACGCGGCCGTGGCTGGCGGGTGCGCCTCCGCCGAGGTCCTGGGCGCCGGTGAGCGAGGCGAGGACGAACGAGACGACGAGGGTACGGATCGCGGTCATGGTCCGAACGGGGCAAGAGACCGGCAGGCGCGCGGAGGATAGCGCGCGAAGATCAACGCACGCGGATGACCAGCGCCACGCTGCCGAGCACGAGCGCCGCGCCGCTGAGCGTGGAGAGCTCCAGGGGCTCATCGCGGAAGAGCCAGCCCAGCGTGAGGGCGAGTACCGGCGTGATGTACGCGATCGTGCTCAACTTCGACGAGCGGACGTGTCGCAGCAGCCAGTAGTAGAGGACGAACGCGAACGCGGTCGCCACGACGGCGAGATAGACGACCGAGGCGATGGCCGAGCCGGTCCAGTGCCGCGGGGCGTCGCGCTCGAAGAGCAGCGCCGCCGGCACGAGGAGCAGCGAACCCACGGCGAGCGCATCGCGCGTGAGCAGCGCTGCACTCATCCCCTGACCGAACTTCTTGACGAAGATCTGTGAGGTCGCCGATGCGATCGGGCTCGTCAACAGGAAGGCCGCCGACGCGATCCCCGCATCGCCGATGCGCGCGAGGTCCGTCGCGAACAGCAGCCCGAGCCCCAGCATGCCCCCCGCGAAGCCGATGACGTGCTGCGTCCGCAGGCGTTCGCCGAGGAAGAGCACGCCCGCGACGAGCATCAGCAGGGGGAACACGCCCCAGAGCAGGCTCACCAATCCCGACGGCAGGGTCTTCTCCGTCAGGTAGATCACGCTGTAGCTGTAGGCGATGTTCAGGGTGCCCATCGCCGCCGCCAACCACCACGGCGCGCGCGTCCCGCCCTCCCACCGTGCGATCGTCGGGGCCAGCACCAGCAACACGAGCCACGCGAGCACGATGCGGGCCGCCGCCGAGCTCAAGGGCGGCAGGTCATCGAGCCCCTCCGCGATCGCGAGCCACGAGGTGCCCCAGATGCCGCAGAGCACGGCAAATGCGATCGCGAGGTGCAGGGGACGCGCAGGCACGGGGGGAGGATCGTGGCGAGCGCGGATGCGGAATGCCAGGGTGCCTCGGTTCGTCGCCGCCCGGGGCGGCGCTAGCATCCGCAACGACTCGCACGAGGGCCCATGATCACCAGGACGCGCTTTTCGAACTTCAAGCTGCTGCGCGACGTCGAGATCAAGCTCGACCAGCTGAACGTCATCGTGGGCGCCAATGGAGTCGGGAAGAGCTCGGTGCTCGAGGGACTGGGGAGCATCCTGAGTGTTGCCGGGAGGGCTGCCGAAACCCACTCGCCGAGCGCTCTGGCGCCGCTCCATTTCACCGGCGACCGCGCGCCCGAGGCCCTGACCTCGACCGGGGCCTCACAGGGTTTCGGAATCGAAGTCGAGACCGACACCACGGTCCGCTACCGCATCCAGCATCGGCGCGGCGCCAAGAACGCCTTCAACCAGTTCGATCACGAGCTGAAGCTCGACGCGAAGCGAGAACCGATCCGCTTCCCGGCAACTCCCGATGACGCCGTCGGGCAGTGGACCGCCTCCGAGCAGGACTTCTTCGACCGACTCACGATCTGCGGCCTCAGCTCTTTCGCCCGCCTGCGCCTCGACGCTCACGCCGTCCAGCGACCCCATCACTCCAACAACGCCGAGCTGAGACTGGCCGAAGGCGGCAGCGGCCTGCCGTGGATCCTGCAGCGGATCCTCACTTCGCGCGACGGCACCTTCGAGCGCCTGGAGGCCGCGATCGCCGAGGTGCTCCCCGAGTTCAAGCGGATGCGAACCCGGCAGCAGACGATCCAGATCGAGGATTCGCTGCCGATCCGGATCGGCGAGACAGATCACCTCGTCCCGCAGTCCCGCGAGGTCATCGGCGCCAGGCTCGAAGTGGAGTGGGGCAAGGTCGGCTGGATCCGCGCCGAGCAGCTCTCCGAGGGCACCTTGCTCGTGATCAGCCTCCTGACCGCGCTCCACGACTCGCCCCCGAAGATCATCCTGATCGACGACCTCGACCGCGGACTCCACCCCAGCGCGCAGGTTGCCCTGGTGACCGCTCTCAAGAAGGTCCTGGCCGCGCAGCCCACGCTCCAGGTCCTCGCCACGACCCACTCCCCGTACGTCGTCGATGCGATCGATGCGGAGCGAGTCCTCGTCGCGAGCTGTCCGGACGGCAACGCCGCGCGGATCCGCAGGCTCTCGGACAACCCCGATTGGGTCAGTCGCAAGGCCTACTTCAGTCCGGGCGAGTTCTGGAGCGCCGTCGGCGAGGGCTGGGTCGGAGAGCGCACGACGTGATCTCCATCGCGGTCCTGGCCGAGGACGAACTCGGCTTCCGCCTGGTGGATCACCTGACGGACCAGGTCATGCTCGAGATCGACTGGGTCGAGCGGGACTCACTGGGGCAGCTTCGAAGCTGGTGGGCGGCTCCGGACGAAGGCGATCAGCGCATCCGCTGGACGAGCATCGATCGGCTCTTCAAGAAGACCTTCGGCGATCGCGCCAGGCTGCACACGAAGTGGGGCGCTCCGACCGCGCTCGACGAAGTCCAGCTCCGGAAGTTCTTCCTGCTGCTCCAGATCAGCGAGCAAGCGCCAGCGCTGGCGATCGTCGCGCGTGACACCGATCACCGCGATCGAAAGACGGCGGACGGAGGTCGGTACGCGGGTCTCCGCGCCGCACGCGAGATCTCCCGCTGGAGCTTCGCGATCGTCGGCGCCTTCGCCGTCCCTGCGGCAGAGGCCTGGTTGATCTGCTCGTGGTGCCCCGCGAACGAACCGGAGCGGCGGACGCTCGCGCTGCTCCGCCAGGAACTCGGTCTCGATCCGGTGCGTGCTTCCCACGAACTGGAGTCGACCGGCGCGAAGAAGCGACACTGCAAGTCTGTCCTGGGTCGCCTCGAGTCCGACGGCCGCAGCGCCTGGGATGCGTTTGCAGGGATGACAGCTCGCGACCTCGAGGCCGAAGGAGAGCACAACGGCCTCACCGATTTCATCCGCGAGGTACGCGCCGAGCTGCACCGGCGCCTCGGTGCAGCTCCCTGATTCACGAAGCGGTGTGATCGGTCCTCACGCCCATCCCCACCCACCACGCCATCGTGTAGCGCGCGTTCAGTTCGCCGAGCGGCTGGAAGCGAAGTCGGCCGGACTCGTCGCGCCAGCGGTAGGCGTCGATGCCGAAGGGGCCGAAGTAGCCGGCGGCGTGCAACGCGGTTGCGCAGCGCGACAGCGCGTCGCGGAGTGCGGCCTCCTCGGCTTCACCCAGCTCGCCCTCGCGCGCCTCACGCGCGCCGGTGAACGCGCCGTCGGCGTCGGCGCGAAAGCACACCGGTGCGCCCGACACGAGGCGGCCGCGTTCGTCGAGACGGGCGTGGAGCGAGAACTCCGCCTCGATCGCGACGAAGGGCTCGACGAGCAATCCGCCGCCCGCGCCGTCGAACGATGCGGCGAGCCAGGTGCGCGCCGCGTCGTCGAGTCCTTCCGGCACGAGGCGCTTGCGGAGTCGCCCCGCGAAGCCGAGCGCGCGCTTGCAGAGCCAGGCTCGCGCCGGTGCCTGCGCGAAGACGGCCGCGCAGTCGTCGAGGCTCGTGCAGAAACCGGCACCCGGCAGCAGCGGTCCGAGCGCCGCGGCGAACGCGCGGTGGTTGACGCGCCGCAGGATCTCCGGCGACGGCGCGGGAAGGCTCAGCCCGAGCTCGCGCAGCAGAGCGCACGCACTCGGTGTCGGACACCACGCATCGCCGGCCCGGAACCGCGCGTCGCGCGGCAGGTCGGCACGCGTCACGATCGCGAGGCCGGGCACCGCGGGCAGCCGTGAGCGGATCGAGGCCACCATGCGGGCGCTGCGGCGATACGCAGCGTCGGCGAGCTCGAGCTCCGCGTCGAGGTTGGCGACGAAGACGCGCAGTCCCGGCCCTGCCGTCACTGCGGCGGACCCTCCCAGGCCGCGAGTGCATCGAGGAACTCCGCATCGAGACCCGCTGCCGCGCGCGCGGTGCGGTTGATCGTCCTGCCGCGCATCATCGTCGGTGTGAGCGGCGCCACGAGCTCGCGACGCCAACGATCGAAGGAGAGCCCGCCGGTCCAGGTCGCGAACCACTGCGCTGCGAAGCGCACGTGTTCGATCTCGTCGCGCTCCACCATGCGTTGCACGGCGGCGCTCTCGTCGTCGCCGACGGCCAGGAACTCTTCGGCACAGCGCGCGGCGTGGTCGAGGTTGCCACCTTCGAGTCCGAGTCCGACGAGCGCGGCGAATTGGAGGGGCGTGCGGCAGTCCGGCACGCGCTGCCAGAACCAATCGCGCACGGGATGGGCGCCGAAGCGTGAACCCAGATCGACGAGACGCCGCGCATAGGCGCGGAGATGCCTCAGCTCGTCGAGGCAGAGCCGCAGCAATCCGGCGCGGAAGTCCCGCGGCGCGTCCGCGAACGCGAGGATCGCCCACGCGAAGAGCTCGGCGGCCTGGAGTTCGTGGTGTGCCATCGCGTGCAGCTGCCGCGCGCGCTTGTGCGGATCGCGCAGCTCGCCGCGGCGCAGCGAGCGCGGGCTCCTGGCGACCACGACGAGCTCCGTGGGCCGACCCGGCGCTGCGATGCGCTCGATGCGCGGCCGCTCGTCGAAGTCCGCCGGCGGCGGAGGCGGCGCGAGCTTGTCGGCGAGCTGCGTCGTGGTGACGAGGTGACGCGCCCAGTCCTCGATCGTCGTCGCGCTCATCGCGTCACGACCCGCACGAGGAGCTCGCCATCGACGCGCAGCCGGACGAGGTTCCTGCCGGGAACGAGCTCGAACTCGCTGCGCAGGCCTTCACCGGCCTCGCCCTCGCCACGCCACGACACGCAGCGGATCGCCACGCGACCGGGCAGCAGGGCGTCGAGCGCGCGCGCGTGCGTGGTCGCGCCCGCGCGCCAAGGCAGTCCGGCGATCTCCGCGAAGCCGCCGTCGACCATCGGCATCGCGAGCGGCAACGGCTGCGCATCGCCGTCGGCACGCTCGAGGTGCGCACGCGCGCGGAGCACCGCGAAGCCGTCGAGACGACCCTCGAAGTACTCCGGCTCCGCGCCGCTGCGCGCCGACGGCGCGTTCTCGATCTCGAACTCGAGCGCCGCGCCGCGTTGGAAGCGCAGCTCGCGCGTCACCGTCTCCCCGGGCGCGAGCGCGAGATCGAGGTCCTGGGGCAACCACTCGTCGCTGCGCGGCCGCGCGCCGGCGACCAGCGGCTCCGCGAGCGCACGGAGCCGCCAGTTCGAAGCCGGCACGGTCAACGCGCCGCCGTCGGGCAACGCGAAGTGGCCGGCGCCGAGATCGACGTGCCCCTCGGGCACGAACGCGACTCCGCCCGGCGAGCCGAGGCGCACGAGCACGCGCGCGAGCGGCGCACCGAGCTCCGTCGTGGCCCGCAGGACGAGCGTGGCCGGTGCCCCCCGATCCGCACCCACCTCGAGTTCGAACACCGCGACGTCGCGCGGCACCAAGGCGCCGGCGCGCGCGCGCCGCGGCCCGTCCTCGATCTCGCCGATCACGAAGCAACCCGGCGCCACCCAGAAACTCGCGCGTTCCCCGCGGAGGCGCAGCTCGCGCACCGCGGTCGCCGCCACGTCGCCCGGCTCGAGGGCCTGCCCCGCGGCGAAGCGCGCCTCGGCGAGGCCGGCCATCGCCTCGGCGAACACGTGCAACACGAAGCCGTCGGCAGCGAGCGGCCGACCGTCGCGACCGCGCGCGACGACGTCGACGCGCGTCCACGGCACGGCGATCGTCGCGGGCGGCGCGCCGGTCGCGAGCGTCGGCCGATCCTCGACCGCCTCGACGAGGAAGCCGGCGGGGTTCCCGCGCGGCGCCACGTCGACCTCGAAGGTCCCCGGGCGCAGACCACGCGCGACGAAGCTGCCGTCGTCGGCCGTGCGCACCTCGCTGTCGTCGCGACCGGCGCGCCACTCGGGCAGGGTCGGGCGGTCGGCGTCGATGCGCACGAGCAGGACCGGGTGATCCGGCACGGGCCTGGCGCCGGGACCGAACACGCGACCCGCGACCGTGCCGAGCGCGTGCGTCGCACGCAGCTCGACGAGGACGATCTCCCCGGGCGCCGGCCGCGCGACCCGGCGCGGCTCCGCGATCCCGTGCTCGGGCAGATGCGCGGCGACGCGGAACGACGCCGGCGGCACCTCGCCGTCCAACCCCATCGGGAAGAGGAAGCGACCCTGCGCATCGCTCGTGCGCCGGTCGATCGCATCCTCCTCGTCGGGCAGGAGCAGCCACACGAGCGCCCCGGCCTGCGGCCGTCCATCCGGAGCGAGCACCACGCCCGCGATCGCGCGATCCGCGCTCGTCTCCGCGAGCAGCGCGCGGAACGCCTCGCGCTGGAGTGGTTCGCGGACCGGGTCCTGCGCGCGCTCGCCGGGATTGGCATCCACGGTCGATCCGGCGCGGACCGGGTCCTGCGCGCGCAGCTCCGGCCCGCCGGCCGCGGGCAGGTCGGGCGGCGCCTCGCCGGACCCACCACCGCTCGAGATCCAGACCGCGGTGAGAACGAGCACCACGACGAGGACGATCAGGAGAGCGACGCCGCTGCGCATCGACCCGGCATGCTAATGCCGGACTCCTCCGCCGAGCCTCCGCACATGCCCGACGACGACGTGGTCGCGATCCTCACCGGCACGCCCGCACTGCTGCACGCGATGCTCGACACCGCAGCGTCCGATGCGATCGATCACCGCGCGCCGGGCGCCTGGTCCGTGCGCGAGGTCCTCGCCCACCTCATCCTCGGCGAGCGCAACGACTGGATCCCGCGCGTGCGCCACCTGCTCGCCCACGGCGAGACCCGACCCTTCGTCCCGTTCGTGCGCGAGGACTGGGGTGGACTGCCGCAGGCGGAGCTCGCGACCCTGCTCGCGACCTTCGCGGCGGAGCGTCAGGCGAACCTCGCCACACTGCGCGCTCTCGCGCTCGGGCCCGCGGAGCTCGCGCGCACGGGTCGTCATCCGAAGCTCGGGCGCGTGACCCTGGGCGAGCTCCTCACGACCTGGGCCGTCCACGACCTCACGCACGTCGATCAGCTCGTCCGTCTGCGCGCGCAGCGGCTCGCCGCCGCCACGGGCCCTTGGAACCACCCCGAGTACCTCGGCGTGCTCTGGCGCGACAAGCCCGCGGCGCACGGTTCGTCCTGATGCGGACCGCGCGTAAGCTCGGCGCGATGCACCGGTCCGCGCCTGTCTCGGCATGAGCGAGTTCCTCGTCGTCGTCGGTGAGGGCTCGCGTGCCGAGAGCTGGTTCGAGCGCGGCGTGCGCGCGGCCGAGCGCGCGGGAGCCGGTGCACCGGGTCGGGAGATCCGCGGCCCGCGCGTGCGGGTCGCGGCCTGGCCCCGGCGCGCGAAGCCGGGACTCGCCGCGGCGAGCTCCGGCCGGCGCTGGCTGATCGCCAGCGGCAGCTGGTTCGCCGACGACGGCACGCAGGTCGGTGACGAGGCGGCGCTGCTGCGCGCCCTGGCCGATCGCGGTGCGGAAGCGGTGGCATCCGGACTCGAGGGCTTCTTCGCGCTGGCCGTCGGCGACGAACGCGAGGCGACGATCGTGACGGAGCCGATCGGAAGCCGCCACGTGTACGTGCGCGACGGCGACGGCGTGACGGCCGCCGGCACCTCGGCGCTCGTGCTCGCCGCGCTCGACGACACCGCGCTCGATCCGATCGGCTGTCAGGAGTTCCTCGCGACGGGCGTGATGTACGAGGACCGCACGCCGTACGCCGCGGTGCGCGCGCTGCCGCCCGCGTCCATCGTGGCGCTCGACGCCGGTCGCTGGCGCGTGAGCGCGCGCAGCTGGTCGATCCGTCGGCTCCAGCCCGAGACGCTCGACGCGGGTGAGGCCGTCGAGGCCTTCGGCAGCGCGATGCTCGCGGTCGGCCGCCGCCTCGCACGCGCGTTCGCACGCCCCGTGGCGGACCTCACCGCCGGCTGGGACTCCCGCATCCTCTGCGCCTTCCTGCGCGGCTCCGCCGTGTCGTTCGAGACCACGGTGACCGGCACCGCCGACGAGCCCGACGTCGTGCTCTCGACGCGCATCGCCCAGCGCCTCGGCCTGCAACACCGCGTGATCCCGTCGGGAGCGGCTCCCGACTTCGACGAGATCTCGCGTTCGCTCACGCTCACCGACGGTCTCTGCAATGCGCTCGGCTATGCGCGGGTGTACCGCGTGCATCGCGAGCTCGCGCAGCGCTTCGACGCATCGCTCAACGGCTCGTTCGGCGAGGTCGCGCGCGGTTACTGGTGGGAGCTGCTGGGGCCCACGCCCGCCGCATCCGCGCCGCTCGACGCGGAGCACATCGCGCGACGCCGCTATGCGGCAGGCGCGCCCGCGCTCGCGCTCTGGCCGACGGCGGAGCGGCTCGAGCCCGTGCCCCACTTCGCCGGCGTGCTGCGACGTCTCGACGGCGAGCTCGCCAGCGCACCGCTGGCATTCCGACTCGATCGCGCCTATCTGCGCATGCGCATGCGCTGCTGGCAGGGCCGCATCGCGAGCAGCACCGATCGCCTCTGGCCCTGTCTCTCCCCGCTGATCTTCCGCAGCGCGCTCGAGCCCCTGCTCCGCACGAAGGCCGACGTGCGGCTCCGCAACCGCTTCGCACGCCGCGTGCTCGCACGCTTCGCGCCCGATCTCGCGCGCCTCCCGCTCGAGAGCGGCGGCCCTGCATCGCCGATGACGCCCTGGAACGCCTGGCGCTTCCTGCCCGAGGCCTTCGGCTTCGCGGGCAAGGTCGTGCGCAAGCTCACCGGGCAACGCACCTATGCGCGCACGCTGGAGGAGACCGCCGCGCCGCGCCTCGCGCTCTGGCGCGACGACCGTCTCCGCGACGCGCTCGATCCGCAGCGCATGGAGCTCGGTGCGCACGTCGATCGCGATGCATTGGCCGGGTTGCTCGCCGCGACGCGCGAGCCGGAGTTCGGGCACGAGCTCGTCTTCGGCAATCTGCTCGCGCTCGAACTCGGCCTGCGACGACTGCGCACGCTGCGCCACGGCTGAGGTCCTGCGCTCAGGGGCCGAGCCAACGCGACCGCGCCTCGCGCGCGAGGGCGCGCAGTTCGGGAGCGAGGCCGTCTTCGCGCGCCGGGTCCGCCATGGCGCGGGCCACCGCACAGAGCTCCGCGGACTCGCCCGTCGCGTCGCGCGCCGCGAGTTCCTCGGCGGACCGCGCGAGTGCGCCGGCGTCCCGCCCGGCCGCGGCGAGCAGGCTGCGGGTCGCGTCCGCCGCCTCACGCTGCGCGGGTTCGGCATCCGCCGCGGCGAGGCCCGCGTTGCGCCGCCGCTTCGGAACCTCGAACAGCGTCGCGGCGATCGCGACGAGCCGTGCGAGGCGACGTCGTCCCGCGGGCGAACTGCGCGCGAGATACCAGAGGCCGAAGGCGCGATCGGCGACCTGGTAGCGCTTGCGCGCCCCGCTGCCACCGCTCGCCTCCTCGACGACGCCGGCATCCACGAGCCGACCGAGGTAGGTGCTGACCTGGTTCGAGGGTCGCCGCAGGACGCCCGCGAGCTCGCCCACGGTCACCGGTTCGAGGTGGCGCGCGACACGGTCGAACACACGACGCTGTTCGACGGACAAGGCGCGGAGCCGATCGCCGAAGCGCGGAGAGGCGGTTCCGAGCACGTGCTCGAGATCGCCCAGGGGATCGCCGCCCGGCCGTTCGCGCAGGACCTCGTGCACCGCCGGGATGAGCCAGGCCTCGCCACCGGTCAGCACGCGCAACACGTCGATGCGCTCGGGCTCGCGCTCCACCGCGCGCGCCACGGCGGTCTCGCCCCGCGCCGCCGCTCGGCCACGCAGGGCCGCGAAGACCTCGCTCCGCTCGAGGTTCCTCAGCGGGAACACGCGGAAGAAGTCGAAGAAGGGCCGATCGACGCTGGCGACGGCCGCGACGTAGCGGTCCGCGCTCGCGACGAGCATCACGCGGTCGTCGTCCATCAGCAGCGCGCGCAGGCGATGCTCCGCACTCGCGTCGGAGAGCGCGTCGAAGAGCTCGCCGAGACCCTCGAGGAGGATCACCGCGCGGCGGCCGTGCGCCTCGAGGCGCGCGAGGAAGGCCGCCTGCGCCGCGGTCTCGTCGGGCGCGGCGGTCGCGGTCTCGCCGAGGCGATCCGCGAGCCATTCGTCGAGACGCGTCCAGAGGTCGGCGAGATCCGCGATCCCGCAGTAGGCCTCCTCGGGCAACACGAGCGGGATCCAATCGCGATGCAGGGTCCGCTCGGCGTCGATCGACGCGGCGATCGCGTGGAGCATCGTCGTCTTGCCCGCACCGCGCGGCCCGACGAAGAGCAGGTGCTGGAGCGGCTTGCCGCGGCGGTTGCCGCGCACCACGCGGAGGACCTCGTCGAGCGTCTTCTGCCGCGCGGACGGCGGTTCGGGTGTGGCGCGGCTCATGCGCTGCGGCGCGACCAGTAGTCGCGGAGGAGGTTGGAGAAGAAGACCCAGCGCGCGTCCTGCGGGCGCTGCACGAGGTAGCCGTCGTGGCGCAGCACGTCGAGCACGTGCCCGAAGCGCGCATCGGCGACCTGGTCGTCGTGCCGCGCGCGCATCCCCGCGAGCGCGCGCAGTTCGCTGGTGAGGAGACCGTCGGTCCGTGCGCAGAGCGCATCGAGCAGCACGCCGGCGAGACGCGCCGCCTCGCCGTCGAACGTGAGCCCCAGCCGATCCCACATGTGCTCCACGTACTTGTTGCGTGGCCCGGCGACGAGGCGCTCGCGGTAGGTGCGCTCGACGAGCGCCACGTCGACGGGCGACGTCGCGTCCTGGAGCTCCGCCACGAGGAGCTGCAGGAAGTAGGGCCAGGGCGGTCCGAGCTGCGCGAGCGCGGCGTCGATCGCGCCTTCCGCAAAGGCGACTCCGTTGTCGGCGCCGAGCTTCACGAGCATGGCGCGGGCCTCGGCGGCACCCAGCGGCGGCAGATCGAGGACCTCGAAGTCGTTCACCGTGTCCGCGAGACCCAGACGGCGCACGACGCCGTCGAGCCCGATCGAACCGGTGACGAGGAAGCGCACCGGACCGCCGGCCATCTCCTGCCGCCACTCGCGGAACCAGCGCAGCATCGCGCGGCATTCGGCGAGGTCGCGCCGCGCGACCTCCGCGACGAGGATCGGGAACTCGTCGAGCAGGAAGGTCGCACGCGTCGCGGTCGTGCGCAGCAGGCCGAGCAGCTCTTCCGCGGGCCGGCGCCAGTCGGAGCTCTTCAGCTTGACCTTGGTGCCCGAGATCTCGAGCCCCTCGATGCGCCTCAGCGGCGCCTCGAGGACACCGAGCAGACGCCGCCAACGCGGGCGCTCCTGGACGAACGGTACGAGCATCGCCTCGACCCATTCGCTCGGGCTGGTGAAGCGCTCGAGGTTGATGCGCCAACGAGGCTCGGCCTCGGGCGCCGCCGCCTCGAGGTGCATCAGGACGCTCGTCTTCCCGGTCCGGCGCGGCGCCATGAACGAGACGTGGCTCCGCCCCAGCGCACGCTCGAGGCGTGCGATCACGTCGGGTCGCGGGAAGAACTCGGCGCCCGTGGCGGGGCGCCCGATGCTGAGGTCCATGCCGTCCTCTCGGTCGGGTCGACGACGGGACTGGAGTGACTACAGGATTGTAGCACTACAGCATTGTAGCGCTACTGTCCTGTCGCACGACGGATCCGTTGCGCCACACGGTTGTTGCGCCTCGAGGCGGGGGCGGGTCGGGCGCGCCTCGGCCCAAGTCGCCGACCCCCGGAGCCGGCCGGGCCGTCACCCGGCGTCGACGAAGAACTGGGCGATCGCGCCGTCGGGGCGCCGGTACATCACGACGCGCAGCGCACGATCCGCGAAGCGGAGACGCGTGGTCGAGACCTCCATCCCGCCCCGCTCCGCGGTGCGGAGCAGCTCCACGGCGCGCGGCGCGCCGAGCGGGCCGAGGCGGCGGGCGGCCCCCGCGACCCGCTCCGGCGAGAGGTAGGCGTCGAAGTCCGGGGTGAAGGCCGCGCGGTCGGGCTCGCCGCGCTGAAGCCGGGCGAAGACCGCCGCGACCGTCTCGGCCACCGACGCCCCGCGAACCACCGGGACCTGCGGTACCGAGTCGACGAGCAGACCGCGGAGGAGTTCGCGCGGCAGCTCGCCGACCCCATCGCCGAGGTTCGCGAGGACGACCACCGCCGCGGAGAGCGCCGGGATGGCGAGGCTCGTGGCATGGAAGCCGTCGACCGCGCCGTCGTGGCCGAGCGTCCGCCTCCCCTCGAAGACGCCGATCGCGAGTCCGCCCCCGTAGTTCGTCGAGCGACCCGTCGAGCAGGTGCGCGGCGAACTCAGCACCGCGAAGGAGGCGGGCGAGAGGAGCCGACCCTCGAGCAGGGCCAGGTTCCACTTCGCGAGGTCCGTCGCCGTCGACCACATTCCGCCCGCAGCCTCGATCCAACCCGCGGCCTCGGGCGTGCACGGCTCCGGATCGCCGAGCGCGAAGCGCACGTGACCGCGCGCGAGGCGTTCGGTGCCGGGCTCCGGCAGGTAGACGGTGTCCGTCATCCCGAGCGGCTCGAGGATGCGCTCGCTCAACACGCTCGCGAACGGGCGACCGGTGACCTTCTCGAGGATGCGACCGAGCAGCACGTAGCCGGTGTTGCTGTAGGACCAGCGTGAGCCCGGCTCGAAGTCGAGCGGCCCGCCGGCATAGCGGCGCAGCAGCTCGTCGGGCGAGATCGGCGTCCGCATCCGCGCGTCGACGTAGTCGAGCGGGTAGTAGTCGGGATAGCCGGAGACGTGGTGCATCAGGTCGAGCACCGAGATGTCCGCCGCGCGCGTGAGCTCGGGATACCAGGTGGCCACCTTGTCCTCGAGCGCGAGCTTGCCGTCCTCGACGAGCAACAGCACGCAGGCACAGGTGAACTGCTTCGTCACCGAGCCGATCGCGAAGCGCGTGCGCGTGGTGACGGCCTCGTCACCGCCGCACGCGCTCCGACCGAAACCGCGGGCGAGCACCAGGCGACCGTCCTGCACGACCGCGACCGAGAGCCCGACTCCGCCGCGCGCGAGCTGTGCCTCGACGATGCGGGCGAAACGTTCCCCACCGGCCGCGTCCTGGGCAGCGAGGGCGGCAGACGCGAGGACGGCGAGGACGAACGCGGCGGCGCATCGCATGTGCGGAGCTTCGCGGCTCGTGCGCCTCGGCGCGACTCCGCCGTCGCTGCGACATATCGCTGTTCTGCGAGATTTCCGAGTCTCGTGAGCCGGAACGGGGAGGGCGAGCCGTAGGGCACTCGCCCGACAGGGAACTGCCGAGGACCGCCCCATGCATCGAAAGCCCCGCTCGCGCTCGCTCCTCCTCCTCGCCGGCCTCGCGCTGGCCACCGTCGGCGGATTCGCCGCCACCCGTTCCAGTGCACCAGCCGCCGTCGGTTGGAACCTGGTCGGCTGGAACGACCTCGGCATGCACTGCATGGACGCGGATTACTCCGTGTTCTCGATCCTGCCGCCCTTCAACACGATCCAGGCGCAGCTCATCGACGCCCAAGGTCGACTCGTCCGGACGACCAACGGCATCCGGGTGACGTACGAGGCCGTAGCGGACCCCGAGGGTTCGATCAACCGGAGCTCGCAGGGGAAGACCAACTACTGGCAGCACGCGAACGAGCTCTACGGAGCCGCAGCGGTCCCGGACACCGGCCTCGCCGGCCACGACATGCCGGGCCCGGCCAACACGCCGCAGCCGATGGCCTTCGACGCGCAGAAGGGCCTGTTCCACGCGGAGGGCATCCCGATCACGCCCTTCGACGACCTCGGCCGCAAGCGCCCCTATCCGATGATGCGCCTCACGGCGCGCAATGGCACGGGAGCCGTGCTCGCGACGACCGACATCGTGCTGCCCGTGTCCGACGAGATGGACTGCAGCCTCTGCCACGCGTCCGACACACAGTCCGCGGCGATGCCGTCCAACGGCTGGCTGCACGCGCCGGACTTCGAGCGCGATTACCGCCTGAACATCCTCGCCCTGCACGACGAACGCCAGGCGACGGACCCGCGCTTCACCGCCGCGCTCGCCACGCACGGCTTCTCGCCGCAGGGATTGCTCGCGACGGCCGCCGGTGGCCGCGCGATCCTCTGCGCGAGCTGCCACGCCTCGAACGCGCTGCCGGGGACGGGCATCGCCGGCATCTCGCCGCTGACGAGTGCCATGCACGCGGGTCACGCGCCGGTCACCGATCCGCTCACCGGGCAGGCGCTCGATGCGAGCACCAACCGCGCCTCGTGCTATCGCTGCCACCCCGGCTCCGACACGCGATGCCTGCGCGGCGCCATGGGCGCGGCGGTGGCGTCCGATGCGTCGCTCGCGATCCAGTGCCAGGATTGCCATGGCACGATGAGCGCGGTCGGCGACACCGCGCGGGTGGGCTGGCTCGACCAGCCGAACTGCCAGAACTGCCACACGGGCACCGCGACGCACAACAACGGCCAGATCCGTTACGACAGCGCACTGCTCGCCAACGGCCAACGCCGCGTCGCCGTCGACGCGACCTTCGCCACGCAGTCCGACACACCGGCGCCGGGCTTCTCGCTCTATCGCTTCTCGACCGGTCACGGGGGATTGGCGTGCGAGGCGTGCCACGGCTCGACGCACGCCGAGTTCCCCGCCGCGCACGGCAACGACAACCTGCAGAGCATCGGTCTCCAGGGTCACGTCGGGACGCTCGTCGAATGCACGGCGTGCCACGACGAGATGCCCGAGACCTTCGACGGCGGCCCCCACGGCATGCACCCGGTCGGCGCGGCCTGGGCGCGCGATCACGGCGACGCCGTCGAGCAGAACGGCATCGCCGCATGCCAGGCCTGCCACGGTGCGGACTCGCGAGGCACGGTGCTCTCGCTGGCCCATGCACCGCGTTCGATCAGCACCCGCTACGGCGCGCGCGGCTTCTGGAGAGGCCAGCGCATGTCGTGCTTCGAGTGCCACGACGGCCCTGACCGCGAGATCCAGACGACCGATGCCGCCCCGATCGTCCAGGATGCCCAGGGCAACGCGATCGACCTGCCCATCACGATCGCGCTCGTCGGCAGCGACCCGAACAACGATCCGCTGAGCTTCCGCGTCGTGTCGCAACCGGCACACGGCCTCGTCGGCATCGTCGGCACCGTCGCGAGCTATCGCCCCGAGCCCGGCTTCGCCGGGATCGACTCCTTCACGTTCGCGGCCTGGGACGGCAAACGCGACAGCAACCTCGGCACCGTGACGATCGCCCGGGGCGCGAGCACGTCGAGCTATGGCGTCGGCTATCCCGGCCAGGGCGGAGTGATCCCCGCGCTCGGAACGAACGGCCGGCCGGTCCTCGGCGCGAGCTTCGACCTCGTCCTCGGCAATGCCGCCCAGGTGAACACGGCGATGGGGATCCTGCTCTCCGCGGAGCCGGCGCGCCTCGCCACCCCCTTTGGCGGCGTGCTGCTGGTGCAGGCCCTCGACGGCGTGTTCGGCACCCTGCCCGCCGCCGGCGCGACGATCGCCATCCAGACGCCCTCGTCACCGGCGCTCGTCGGCGCGAACCTGCACGTGCAGCTCGTGCACGCGGATCAGGGCGCGCGCTTCGGACTCGCGTTCAGCCGCGGGCTGCGCCTCACGTTCGGCAACTGAGCCGCAGGGCGACGTTCAGCGCCAATCGTGCGTGAACGCCTGCGGCTCGACGCCGCGCAGCAGCGAGCTCGTGCCCTTCTCGACGTCGCCGCCGACCGCGGCGACGTGACGGCGCAAGCGGTCCATCGCGAGCAGTCCCGAGAGGATGCGGAGCGCACGGAACTCGTCCTCGAGCACGGCGCAGTGGAGTGCGGCGACGCGCTGCTGCGACTCGTCCTGCCCGGCCGCGTGATGGCAGAGCACGAGCATCGAGACGAGGTGCTCGATGCTCTTGCCGAAGCGCTGGATCGGGACCTGCGCGCGCGTGAGCTCGAGCTGGAACCAGAGATTGATGCCGAGGTAGGTCCAGCGCCGCCCGCGCAGCTTGCGCTCGGCGAAGCGCGCGGGGCGTCGCAACGCGGCGGGAAGACCGCGGAAGCGCGGCAGCCACGCACTGGGGATCAGCCGCCCCGGCAGCCGCAGCAGCTCGAGCAGCGCATTGCCCGCGGTCCAGCCGGAGAGCCGCCAGAAGCCGGCATTGCCGAGCAGCCGCACGGTGGCGGTCAGGCAACGCTTCGGCCAGCGCAGGAAGGACGCCGGACCGATGCGGAGGATGAGCTGGTCCTTCGGCAGGGGCTGGCCGTCGGGGCCCGCATTGATCGACTGGATCACGCCGAGCATGCCCGCCATGTAGCGATCGACGAAGGCCGTCGTGACGTCCTTCACCATTCCCATGAGGATGAGGTCGTCCTCGCCCTCGACGACGCCGAACACGTGCATGTTCGCGCGCGCCTGCGAGACCCGGGACCGCTCGTCGAAGCTGCGCCCGCCGAGCACGCGCTCGCACGCGCGCAGCGACTGGAGCGCCGAACCCGCCGCGGCCGACTTCGTGAGGTCGCGCAGACCCGCGAGATCGACGCCGTCGGCATCCTGCTGGAGCGAGAGGTGCGAGAGCGCACGCGACTGCAATGCCCCGCCGAGCATGCGACCGAGCGCCAGCCGCGGCAGCTCGTGCTTCACGACGAGCCCACCGACGCCGTCGCGCGTCTTCGCGTAGTGCGCGGCATCCGCCGCGAACATGCGCTGATAGCCCGCCGCCATCGCGGCGAGCATGCAGCGCCCCATCCGCAGGCAGTAGAACAGCACCTCGACGCCATCGGCTTCGATGCGATTCTGCAGCGGCACCGGGAAGTTGTGCAGGTGAACGCGCGCATTGAAGTTCGGATGGAAGGCATCGACGCGCGACGGCTCGAGACGGAACTCGTGGTCGGCACCGCTCGCGCGATCGATGTCGGTCGCCGGCAGCTCGACGACGAAGAGCCCCACCTGCTTGCCGTCCTTGCCGATCCGCGCGACGAGCCCCGCGATGCCGCCGTGCGCGGCGTTGGTGATCCAGAGCTTGTTCCGCGAGCCGTCGGCGAAGACCCGCCAGCAGCCGTTCGCCTCGTCCTTCTCCACGTAGGCGCGGACCTTCTTCGCATTGACGCCGACACCGACCTCGGTCAGCGCGAAGCTCATCAGACGCCCCTGCGCGATCATCGGCAGGAACGTGCGCTTCTGCGCGTCGGTCCCGTAGCCGATCAGCGAGCCCGCACCGATCGTGAGCTCACCCGAGATCTCGACCGCGAGCGCGCCGAGCCCGTTCGCGGCGAGTTCCTCCTCGACGACCGCGAGCTCCGGATAGCTCGCATCGTGCCCGCCGAAGCTCGCCGGCACGGTGAAGCCATAGCCGCCCGCCGCCGTCACGCGCGCGCGCAGCTCGGCCGAGAGCTTGGCATCGCTCGCGAAGGCCACGCCGCGCGCCATGCAGTCGATCGCGGCCTCGACCACCGGCCGACCCTTCGCCGCGGCGCGTTGCCCCAGCCCCGCTCCCGATCGCAGCTCCGCGACGTCCGGCAGGGGTCCGTAGATCAGGCGCTGGACGAGGCTCTGGCGCGTGCGTCCGAGCCGCTGCGCCGCGCCGGCCGCCGCCGCGTCGAGCGCACCCACGTCCCGCGCCTGCGCCGCATCACCGGCGGCGGCGAGGGCCTGCGCGGCGAGGGAACCAGCGGCCCCGTTCGGAGCCGCGGAACGGGTCTTCGGATCGTCGGCGTGCGTCGTCATGGCGAGCTCGAGAAGGAGCCCCGCAGCATAGCGACGCACAGCGGCGGTTCTCCTGCGCGCATCGCGGCGAGGAGCGTGCGCTTCAGCGCGCGCGCGCGGCCGCGAGCAGGGCGCGGAACTCGTCGTGTGCATCGAGGTGCAGGACCGACCCGAGGCTCTCGAGCATGGCCGGCGGCATGGGTGCTTCGGCCTGCATGCGGGTGAGTGACGCGATGGCCGCCGCCGGGTCGCCGTCGGCGACGTGGCACTCGGCGAGCATGCGATGGCTCTGCATGAGCACGTCGCGCGCCACCGGTGCGGCGCCGCCAGCCACGGCCTTCGCGAACTGCTCGAGGGCCTCGCTCACGTCGCCTTTCACCGCCGCCGCGTTCGCGGCCCGCCGCCCTTGGAGCGCGCGGTTGTAGTGGGAGAGTCCCAGGGCCAGGTGGTCCGCGGGTTCGGCGCGGCCCTGCGCGACGAGCTCTTCGAGCGTCGCGATCGCACGGCCGAAGCACGCGATCGCTCCCTCGGCGCGTCCGGCGTTCTGGTGCGCGATGCCGGCGCGATCGAGCATCGTCGCGAGCTCACGCCAGGTCTCGCTGCGTTCGCGATCGATCGCCATCAGCCCGGTGTGCAATGCGATCGCACGGTCGAGGCGTTGCGCCTCCTCCTCGTGATCGCCGCGCGACGCCGCCGCCTCCGCCGCACCGAACTCCGTGAGCGCCTGCTCGATGCGGTACTCGATGCGCTGCGGGAAATCCGTGGCGAGCGCCGCGAAGCCGTCGGCGGCGGCGGCATACGACTCGCGCGAGACGGTCGCGTCGCCGAGCGCCTGGGCATTGCGACCGAGACCGGCGCGGGCGCGCGCGAGTTCGCGCCGTGCCTCGGGCTCGGCCCCGTCTTCGCCGACGAGTGCGAGTGCATCGACGACCATCGCCCGCAGCTCGTCCCGGGCCTCCTCGAGTCGCCCGAGGGCACTCAGGACGACGCTGTGGTTCGACCGCAGCCGCAGATCGGCGATGCGGGCATCGCGCCCGCCGTCGGACGCCGTGAGGCGTCCGCGGTACTCCATCGCACGCCGCAGGTCGGGCTCGGCATCGGCGAAGCGCCGACGCGAACCCCTCGCCATGCCGCGGTCCGCGTGCAGGGATGCCGCGAGCGAGAGCGTGCGCGCATCGGCCGAGGCGAGGGACGCAGGACCTTCGATCCGTCCGAGAGCCTCGTCCCACAGTGCGAGCGCGCCGTCGAGATCGCCGCGATGACGCCGCACGTGACCGAGCTCGAGGAGCACGTCGACGAAGTCCGCCGGGTCCTGCCCGCTCGGATCGGCCCGCAGCTCCGCCTCCGCGGACTCGAGCAATGCGGCGGCGCGACGCGGCTCGCCGAGCGTGCGCCAGAGGCGCCCGGCCGCGAGCAATCCGCGGACGTGGGCGACGCGCACCTCGCGGAGCTCCCCGTGCTCGGCGTGGATGCGCACGAGGCGCGCGACCACGTCGTCGAGCTGTGCCGCGCGCAGGGCATCGAGGCCCGGCTGCTTCTCCAGGCGCGGATCGTTCGCCTGGGCGGCGAGTCGCTCGATCGCGCCCAGCGTGTCGCGCAATCCCGTCGCCACCGCGAGGCGCGCGGACTCGCGATAGTGGCCGATGGCGAACAACGCGGCGGTGGCGAGCGACGGCACGGCGACGAGCAACGTCGCGACGACCGGACGGCGACGCAGCCGCCGCGCCGTGGCCAGCACGATCCCGACGGGGCGCGCCGCAACGGGGAGCCCGGCGAGGAACCGCTCGAGATCGTCCGCCAGCGCGCGCGCGCTCGCGTGGCGGCGCGCGGGATCGGGGTCGATCGCCTTCGACACGAGGTTCTCGAGATCGCGCGGCACGGCGCGGTTCCGTGCGCGGAGTGCCGGGACCTCACCGCCGAGGATGCGAGCCCTCACGCGCTCGTCGTGATCGCAGCCGAAGGGGCTCTGCAGCGTGAGGAGTTCATGGAGGGTGACGCCGAGGGCGCGGACGTCGGTGCGCGCGTCGACGGCCTCGCCACGGAGCTGCTCGGGTGCCATGTACGGCAGCGAGCCGAGCTGGGAACCGGTCCGCGTGAGTCGATGGGAGCCCTCGGCCGCGGCGAGACCGAAGTCGAGCAACCGGACGCGGCCGTCGGTGCCCAGCATCACGTTCGATGGCTTGATGTCGCGGTGCAGCACCCCGCGCTCGTGCGCGTGAGCGAGCGCGTCGGCGACGTGCCAGGCGATCTGCGCGCAGACCATCGGCCAATCGCCGCGAGCGGCGGGACACGACCCGGCACAGATCGCCTCGAGATCGCGCCCGTGCAGGGTCTCCGGAGCGCGACCACGCAGGCCGGCGACGATCGCATCGAGACCCGCACCGACGATCAGCTCCATCGCGAAGTACGGCACACCGCCCTGCTCGCCGACGGTGTGGATCGGCACGATGCCCGGATGCTGGAGGCGGGCGACGGCATCGACCTCGCGGCGGAAGCGCTCGCGAGCGCCCGGGAAGAAGAGCTGCTCGGGGCGCACCACCTTCAATGCCACCTCCCGACCCAGCCCCTCCTGCACGGCGCGATAGACGACCCCCATCCCGCCGGATCCGAGCCGCTCGATGAGCCGGAACTCGCCGAGGCGCTCGGGCATCGCGTCGACGACGTCCCGCGCCGAGGCGAGCAGTCCCGTCTCACGCAGGGCCTGCAGACGCCTGCGGAGGCGCGGCGCCACGGCCGGGTGACGCGCGATGACCGCTTCGAGACCGGCTTCGCCTCCGGTCTCGAAGGCGACGAGGCACTCTTCGACGAGCGCACGCAGGTCCTCGGGCCGCGGTTCCGACGTCACGCGCTCACGCTACCTCAGCCGGCGAGTCGATGGCCATGGCTATCATCCGCGACCCTCGCCCGCGCCGGCACCGCGCGCAGCCATGGACGACTTCGCAACCCTGCTCCAGAGCGCGTCACGGCACGAACCGGGCGCCGTCGAGGCCTTGCTCGCACGGCACCTCCCCAGCCTCCAGTCCTTCCTCCGCCTGCGCGCGGGTCGCCTCGTCCTCCGCCGCGAATCGAGCTCCGATCTCGCGCAGTCGGTGTGCCGCGACATCCTCGAGAACGCCGCGCGCTTCCAATTCGACGGCGAGGACGGGTTCCGCCGTTGGCTCTACACGACGGCGCTGCGCAAGATCGCGGACCGTCACGAGTACTGGCTCGCGGCGAAGCGCGATGCGATCCGGGACGCCGCCGCACCCGACGACGACGAGGAGCTCGCCGCGCATTGCCGCGCCTTCTACACGCCGAGCGAGCACGCGATCGCGCGTGAGGACCTCCAGCGCGTCGAGGCGGCCCTGGCGCGGTTGAGCGACGAGCAGCGCGACGTCGTGCTGATGGCCAAGCTGCTCGGCCTCTCGCGGGCCGAGATCGGCGAGCAGCTCGGCAAGAGCGAGGGGGCGGTGCGCAACATCCTCTACCGCGCTCTCGCCGAACTGGCCGAGGTGCTCGGCGGCGAAGCGCAGGGTTGAGGGGATCGACGATCCTCCGGCCGGCGGGCCCCGACGACGGCGGCGATGCGCGAGCGGCGGCGTAGCATGCGCCGCGTGTCCGCGCTCCGACTCCGCTCGCTCGCCGTCGTCCTCGGCGTCGCCACCGCGACCGCCGTGTCGGCCCAGGAGCGCACGGCGCCGAACTGGTCGCTGCAGGCACTCCGCGCGGTCGAGCCGCCGGGGAACGGCGCCCATCCGATCGACGCGTTCGTGCAGGATCGCCTCCTGCGCGTCGGACTCACGCCGAGCGCGCGCGCCGACCGCGTCACGCTCCTGCGGCGCCTGTCCTTCGATCTGCGCGGCCTGCCGCCGTCACCCGCCGAACTCGACGAGTTCCTCGCCGATCGTCGGGAGGACGCGTTCGAGCGATGGGTCGATCGGCTGCTCGCCTCGCCGCAGTACGGCGAGCGCTTCGGTCGCTTCTGGCTCGACGTCGTCCACTACGGCGACACGCATGGCTTCGACAAGGACAAGCCGCGAGCGCATGCGTGGCATTACCGGGATTGGGTCGTCTCGGCCCTGAACGACGATCTGCCCTATGCGCGCTTCGTGGAGCTCCAGCTCGCGGGCGACGTGACGGACGGCGACGACGGCATCCCCGCGACCGGATTCATCGCCGCGGGCCCCTGGGACTTCGTCGGTCACACCGAGCTGCGCGAGGGCACGGTCGACAAGGCGATCACGCGGTCGCTGGATCGCGACGACATGCTGAAGGCGACGCTCGCGACGTTCTGCAGCACCACCGTCCACTGCGCGCGCTGCCACGACCACAAGTACGACCCGATCCCGACCCGCGACTACTACCGCCTGCAGGCGGTCTTCGCCGGCGTCGAGCGCGCGGACCGCGCCTGGCTGCCGCGCGCGACGCGCGAGGAACGCGCGCAGCTCGACGCGCGCGAGCGCGAACTCACGGCACGCGAGACCGAGCTCCACGAGGCGATCGAAGCACGCGCCGGCGACGCACTCGCGCCGCTCGTGGCGGCGGTCGAGCGCGCACGGGCCGCCGTGGCCGCGAGCCCGCTGCCGCAGGCCCGGGCCGACGGCCGCACCGTCCTCGGCTGGCACTCGCAGATCGCGCCGCGCGACGACGTCGTGAAGTGGGTGCAGGTCGATCTCGGCCAGCGCATCGAACTCGAAGGGATCCTGCTCCTGCCCTGCCACGAGCGCTTCGGGCCGCATCCGGGTCCCGGCTTCGGATTCCCGCGGCGCTTCCGCGTGGAGATCGCCGACGACCCGGACTTCGCCGAGCCGACCACGCTCCTCGATCGCAGCGCTGCGGATGTCGCAGCTCCTGGCGACGCACCGCTCTGGATCGACGCGGCAGGGCAGGGTGGGCGCTTCGTGCGCGTGACGGCGACGCGGCTCTTCGAGCGCACGGCGGACTTCGCCTTCGCGCTCGCCGAACTCGCCGCGTTCGACCGCGAGGGGATCGACCGCGCGCGCGGCGCGCGGGTCACCGCGCTCGACTCCATCGAGATGGGCGAACGCTGGGCACTCGCCAACCTGACCGACGGTCGCTCGAGCCTCGGCGTGCTCGACGACGGCCTCGATGCGCATCGCGCCCACGCCCGCGCGCGAGGGACCGGCGAGGAACACGAGCGACGCCTTGCGGCGCTGCTCGCGCGACACCGGTCGCTCGAGGAGGCACGCGAGCTCGCGGCGATCGCCGCCGCTCGCGCCGCGATCGCGTCGCGCCGCGCGGCGCTCGCCCCGGCCCTCGCCTATGCCGCGGCGACGGACTTCGCGCCGATCGGTGCCTTCTCGCCGCCGCACGGCATCCGGCCGATCCACGTGCTCCACCGCGGGGAGCTCACCGCGGAGCGCGAGCCGGTCGGACCGGGTGCGCTCTCGTGCCTCCCGGCGCTCGAGCACCATTTCGAGGGGCTCCACGCCGACGACGAGGGTGCGCGTCGTCTCGCCCTCGCGCGATGGATCACGGACCCGGCGAACCCGCTGACCTGGCGGAGCATCGTGAACCGCGTCTGGCAGTTCCATTTCGGCCGCGGACTGGTCGACACGCCGAACGACTTCGGGCGCTTGGGTTCGCAGCCCTCCCATCCCGAACTGCTCGATTGGCTCGCGCTGTCCTTCCGCGACTCCGGCGGATCGCTGCGCGCCCTCCATCGCCTCATCCTCACGAGCGCGACGTGGCAGCAGCGCTCCGACGCCGTGCCGGCCGCGAGCGCGATCGATGGGAACAACGCCCTGCTCGCACGACAGAACCGTCGCCGTCTCGACGCGGAGTCGTTCCGCGACCTCGTGCTGGCGGTGAGCGGGAGGCTCGATCTCTCGCTGGGCGGTCCACCCGAACGGCAGTTCCGCTTCGAGGACGATCACTCGCCCCGCTACCTCTATTCCGAGTACGACGTCGACGCCGGCCGGCGACGCGCGATCTATCGGATGCTGGTCCGCAGCGTCCCCGATCCGTTCTTCGAGGCGCTCGACTGCGCCGATCCGTCGCAGCTCGTGCCGCGACGCAGCGAGACGCTCACGGCGCTCCACGCGCTGGCGATCTGGAACGATCGCTTCGTGCTCCGCCACGCCGAGCACCTCGCCGTGCGCGTCGAACGGGAGGCTGGTTCCGTGCGCGAGGCCCTCGCGTTGGCGATGCGACTCGTGCTCGCGCGCCGCGCGACAGGCACCGAACTCGACGCGCTCGTCGCGCACGCCACCGCACACGGCCTGCCCAGCGCGTGCCGCGTGATCCTCAACCTCGACGAGACGATCTTCGTCGACTGATGACCTGCCCACGATGATCGACCGTCGTGAGTTCCTGCGTCGACTCGGCGGCGGCCTCGGCGCCGTCGCCTTCGACGCCGCGCTCCGCGATGGAGCGCGCCGCACGCACCACGCGCCGCGCGCGACGCGCGTCGTGCAGCTGTTCATGTCGGGTGCGGCGAGCCAGGTCGACACGTTCGACCACAAGCCGGAGCTCGAGCGGCGCCACGGTCGCCCCTTCGACGTCGGCGGCAAGGTCGAACTCTTCCAGAGCTCGCCGGGCACGTGGATGCGCTCGCCGTGGCCCTTCCGCCCGCGCGGTGAGTGCGGCAAGGCCGTGAGCGACCTGCTGCCATGCCTCGCCGAGCGCGTGGACGAGCTCGCCTTCATCCATTCGATGACGGCGCGCTCCAACGTGCACGGCCCGGCGACCTTCCTCGGCACGACGGGCTTCGTGCAGCCGGGCTTCCCGGCATCGGGCGCCTGGATCGGCCACGCGCTCGGCAGCGCGTGCGAGGACCTGCCTGCCTTCGTCGTCCTGCCCGACAGCCGTGGCTTCGCACCCGGCGGTCCATCGAACTGGTCGAGCGGCTTCCTGCCGGCGACCCATCAGGGCACGGTGATCCGGCCCGAGCGCGAGGCGCCGATCCACGACCTCTTCCCGCCCCGCGACGTCGCGTGGCTCGACGACGACGCCGAACGCGACGGCCGCGCGCTGCTCCGCACCCTGAACGAGCGCCACGCGGCCACGCGCCCGGGCGACGACCGGCTCGACGCCCGGATCCGGGCCTACGAACTCGCGGCGCGCCTCCAGCTCGCCGCTCCGGACGTGCTCGATCTGCGCGGCGAGTCCGCGGCGACACGGACGCTCTACGGGCTCGACGACGAGCTCACGCGCGAGTTCGGCACGCGCTGCCTGATCGCACGCCGTCTGCTCGAGCGCGGCGTGCGCTTCGTGCAGGTGTGGAGCGGTGCCGACAACGGCTTCCCGCGGCGCAATTGGGACAGCCACGAGGACCTGCCGCGCGACCACGCCGCGATGGCCGCTGCGATGGACCGACCGGCCGCCGCGCTGCTCGTCGATCTGCGCCGACGCGGACTCCTCGACGAGACCATCGTGCATTGGACGACGGAGTTCGGCCGCATGCCCTGCGCCCAGGGCGGGCTCGGTCGCGACCACAATCCCTTCGCGTTCACCTGCTGGCTCGCCGGCGGCGGCATCCGCGGCGGCACGAGCTTCGGCGCCAGCGACGAGTTCTCGTTCCGTGTCGCCGAGCGACCGACCGAGGTGCACGACGTGCACGCCACCATGCTCTGGCTGCTCGGCATCGACCATGAGCGACTCACCGTCCGGCACGACGGCATCGATCGTCGCCTCACGGACGTGAAGGGCCGCGTGCTCCACGAGATCCTCGCGTGACCTACGGTCCTCCCTCGTCGTCCCGACCCCTCGCATGAACGACTCGCTCCATCGCCGCAGAGTGCGGCACGCGTTCCTGGTGTTCGCCACGTCGTCCGTCCTCGCCAACCTCTCGGCCCAGGAGCAGCTGCCCAGGGAGGATGTCATCGACGTCCCCGCGGTCGGCGAAGGGCTCTGCGTGCACAACCTGTTCCAGTCGAACATGGTGCTGCAGCGCGATGTGCCGATCCGCATCTGGGGTTGGGCGAGTCCCGGCGCGGAGGTCGTCGTGGACTTCCTCGACGAACGCCGCAGCACGACCGCGGCCGCGGACCGCACGTGGCAGGTCGTCCTGGCCGCGCGACCGGCGAGCTCCTCGCCGGCGGTGCTGACCGTCACGAGCGCGGCGACCAGGCTCGAGCTCGTGAATCTGCTGATCGGCGATGTCTGGCTGCTCGGTGGCCAGAGCAACATGGAGTTCCCCCTCGACCGGGTCGAGAACGGCCAGCTCGAGATCGTCTCCGCGCGTTTCGACGCGCTGCGGGTCCTCACCGTGCCCGCGCAGAACGGTCCCGAACCGAAGCTCGGCTTCCCGCGCCTGCACGAATGGAGCGATTGGGACGGTCACCACAATCGCAAGGGCGACTGGGACGTCTGCACGCCGCAGATCGCCCGCGAGCTCTCCGCGATCGGCTGGGTCTTCGCGCGCCGGATCCACATGGCGACGGGGATCCCGATCGGCGTGATCGACGCGTCGCGCGGCGGCACGACGGTCGAGACGTGGACTCCCATCGCCGCGCTCCGCGCGATCGACACGCCCGAGGTCCGCGACCTGTTGTCGGAGTGGGACGCGAAGGTCGCCGCGTGGGACGCGCAGGCCGACCTCGCTCAGCGGGTCGCCGACTTCGAGCGCCGCGTCGCGCAGCGCAAGGAGAAGGGCGAGGCGATCCCCGCGGATTGGACGCGCCCCGCGGGCCTCCTGCCCGGACCGGCGTTCGATCAGAACCGGCCGGGCAATTGCCACGCATCGATGATCGCGCCGCTCGCGGGCTTCGCCATCAAGGGTGCCCTCTTCCATCAGGGCTACAACAACGCGCTCGGCGACATCACCTCGGGCGCCATGTACCGCCAGGTGCTCGCCGAGATGATCCGCTCGTGGCGCGCGGCCTTCGGCGATCCGCAGCTGCCGTTCTGCATCATCGGCCTGTGCACCGAGGGCGCGCCCCAGACGCGCGAGAACTACTGCGAGATGATGTTGAACGCGGGCATGCTCATCCGCGAGGCGCAGTACCAGACCTTCCTCGCCCTGCGGGATGCCGGAGATCTGCGGATCGGCTTCGCGAGCAGCTACGACCAACGACGGTCCTGGTACCACCCGCAGCTCAAGATCCCGGTGGGCGAACGCGCCTCGCGCTGGGCGTTGGCCACGCTCTACGGCTTCGAGCGCGAGCTCCGGTGGGTTCCGCCTCGGCCCACCGCGATGAGCGTCGAGGACGATCGGATCGTGCTGCGCTTCGACCACGCCGTCTCGGCGCCCGACGACAAGGCCGCGATCGAAGGCTTCGCCATCGCCGGTGAGGACCGCCACTTCCACCCCGCCGAAGCCCGGTGGCTCGTGACCGGACGTGACGAACGCGATCAGCCGAAGGTGGATCGCAGCGCCCTGACCCTCACGAGCGCGATGGTGAAGCACCCGATCCATTTCCGTTACGCCTGGGGTCGCAATCCCATGGGCAACCTCCAGATCGCGGGCCACACCGATCTGCCCCTGGCGACCCAGCGCAGCGATTCGTGGCCCGTCGAGGACGTGCCGCTCGGCGTGCTCGGCGGCGAGACCGCGCAGGGCCAAAGGCTCACCCGCAAGCAACGCGGCGCGATCCTCGAGGCTCTCCGGTTCGACGACCTGTCGCGCCGTCTGACGGAAGCGCGCGCGCTGATCGAGGAGCACGGCGACCTGGCCCCACCGCGCCGTCGCTGACCCGCGCCGCCGGGCACACCCGACCCGTTCGACCCCTGCGATCCACTCCCATGCCCCGCTCCGCTCGCCGCGTCTCCCTCGCCCTCCATCTCGCATCGACCGCGCTGCTCGTCGCGCCCGGCGGGTTCGCCCAGGAGCGGAGCCTGTCGAGAGCCGATCGGGACCGACTCCTCGACCGGGCGGAGGCGCGGCTGCGCGCCATCTACGAGCGGAGGGAGTTCCAGGCCGAGCCGCTGCGGGCCGAATGGCTGCCCGACGCGCCGGCGTACGTGCTGCGACGCCCGGTGCCCGGCGCAGGCCGGGCGGAGCGGGTCCTCGTCGATGCCGAGACCGGCGCGGAGAGCGAGCTCTCGGCGGCGCAACGCCGGGCGCTCGAGCCCGAGCCGCTGCGGTCACCGGACGGGCGACGCGTCCTCGAGTTCGAGCGCGGCGACCTGCGGGTCCGCGACACGCAGGGCGGCGAGCCCGTGCGACTGACCTCGAACGCCGGTCGCGACGGCGTGTCCAACGAGCGAGTGCAATGGAGCCCCGACGGCTCGCGCGTGCTCTTCCTCGAATCCGATGCGTCGAAGCTGCGCTTCCGCAATCGCCTGCTGCCCGACGACCCGTCGTATCCGAGCGTGGCCCCCGTGCGCTTCGCGCGGGTCGGCGAGGCGATCCCCGCGCTGCGGGTCGGCGTGGTCCAAGCCGCGGGCGGGGAGACGCGTTGGCTGGAAATCCCGCGCCCCGAGCGCGGTCATTACCTCGGCCAATTGGAATGGGCCGGCAACTCGCGCGAGGTCCTCGTCGAGTGGCTCAGCCGCTTCCGCGACGAACGACGCTTCCTGCTCTGCGACGTCGAGAGCGGCGCGGTGCGGACGATCTTCGCGGAGACCGATCCGGCGTGGGTCGTGGCGAGCTATGGCGTGAACCTGGGGATCCAATGGGTGCGTGAGGGCGCGGCCTTCGTGGTCATCCACGAGCGCGACGGCTGGCGGCACGCGTGGTTGCACGCCCGCAGCGGTGAGGCGATCGCGCAGCTCACCCACGGCGACTTCGACATCCTCGAGCGTGCGGCGATCGACGAGCGAGGCGGTTGGTACTACTTCCACGCCGCGCCCGGGGACGCGCCGCGGCGTTACCTCTTCCGTGTCCGCCTCGACGGGAGCAGCGAGCGCCCCGAGCGCGTGACCCCGACCGACCAGCCGGGCACGCACGAGTACCGCATCTCGACGGATGCCCGCTTCGCCCTGCACACGTGGTCCCGGATCGACCATCCCCCGCTCGTCGAACTGGTGCGCCTGCCCTCGCACGAGACCGTGCGCGTCCTCGAGGATCACGCGGAGCTCCGCGCCCGGTTCGCGAACTCGGGTGCCCGGGAGACCGAGTTCTTCCAGGTCGCCATCGACCAGGACACGCGACTGGACGGCTGGCTGATGAAGCCGCCGGACTTCGATCCGACGCGCCGCTATCCGGTGCTGGTCTATGTCTACAGCGAGCCGCACGCGCAGACCGTCCTCGATGGCTGGGGCAAGGTCCACGCGGAGTACCACCGGCTCGTGTCCGACCTCGGCTATCTCGTGGTCTCGTTCGATGGCCGCGGGACTCCGGCTCCCAAGGGCGCGGCCTGGCGGCGGGCGGTCTTCGGTTGCCTCGGCCCGCTGTCGACGGCGGACCAGGCCGCGGCCCTCGAGACGCTCGCACGCGAGCGGAGCTATGTCGACCTCGGCCGCGTCGGCATCTGGGGCTGGAGCGGCGGCGGCTCGAACACTCTCAATGCGATGTTCCGCCGGCCCGACCTCTATTCCGTCGGCATCGCCGTCGCCTCCAAACCCCAGCCGCACCTCTACAACGCGTGGTTCCAGGAGATCTACATGCGTGATCGCGAGGTCAATCCCGAGGGTTACCGACGCTCCGCGCCGATCGAATTCGCGGCGGGGTTGCGGGGCGATCTCCTGATCGTGCACGGCACCGGCGAGCTGAACACGCACGTGCAGATCGTCGAGGGTCTCGTCGATCGCCTGATCGAGCTCGGCAAGCGCTTCGACTACTTCTGCTATCCCAATCGCGACCACGGCCTCGGCGAGGGCCAGGGCACCGCCGTCCATCTGCGGATGCTGATGATCCGCTACCTCCTCGATCACCTGGAGCCTGGGCCGCGCTGAGCGAGCGCCCGACACCACGAGCGGACCGACATCGGCTCAACGGCCGATCCCGATCGCCAGCGCGTTGCTCGTGGTGATGCCGAGCGCATTCGCCCGGGGTGCGACCAGCACCGCCTGCGCGAGCAATGCGGGTCCGTCGGCCAGCTCGGGGATCGGCGGGATCGGCAGCGCGAAGTCGACGCTGGCATAGCCGAAGCGGTGGACGACGGAAGCCAGCGGCTCGAGCAGGAGCGCACAGCCCGGCGCACCGAAGCCGCCGAGGTCCAGCGTCGCGGGCACGAAGCCGAGTTCGAGCAGCACGGTCGCCGCACTCGGCACGTTCGTGACGCGGAGCGCGAAGCGAGCGTTGCCGACCACCGGCAGACCACCGAACGGTTCCAGCGTGAGTTCGCCGTCGGAACCGGCACAGCCGCGGCCGTAACGCTGCACGTGCGCGTGCGTGAGCGACTCCGGGGAGAGATCGACGAGCAGGACCTCGCCCGCGCGGCGCGTGAGGGGCGCACCGATGAGGAGCTCGACGTGGCCGTCGGCGTCGCTGTCGGGCACCGATGCGAGCGCGCGGCCGAAGCCGCCGAGCGTGGCGGCGCGTGCACGCACCCCACCGAACGACGAGCCGGTCGGCCCGCCGAGGACGCCCTCGTGGATGGACTGCACCGACGCGATCACGACTCGCGACGCTGCCCCAGGGTCGCGGGCGAGCTCGAGGGCATGGACGACGCCGTGGCCGGGGAAGCCCGGGTCGTGCCAGCCCGGCGCACCGATGCAGAGCTCCGGACGTCCATCGCGGTCGAGGTCGCCGAGCACGGCGAGCGAGGCGCCGAAGAGCGCATTGTCCGGGGCCTCCGCCGTGAACCCTGCGCTCCGCGGATCGAGACGCGTGGTGCCGCGCACGCGGAGCGCGGCATCGAGCGTCAACACGAAGCACGCGCCCGTGAACGCGGTCGATCCGTCCCTCGGCGTCGCGCGAGCCATGCTGCGCGCACCGTGCGCACCGACGACGAGGTCGGGCAAGCCGTCGGCGTCGAGGTCGCCGGTCGCCAGGGCCACGCCGAAGCCGTCCTCGGCGTCGATCGTGGCCGAGAGACCGTGGTCGTGGCGCAGGGAGCTCGGCGCACCGCGCACCGCGAGCTCCGCGTCGAGGGCGACGAAGAACACGTCGCCGGGGCCGGACCCGACGTCGCCCGTCGCCCCGATCGCGAGCGTCCCGCCCCCGTCCCGATCCGGAAACCATGCGAGGCCGCTGCCGAAGCCCTTGGGCGCGCCGGCGGGCGCCTCGATCTCGGCGCGCCGCAGGACGGTCCCGCTGCGATCGCCTGCCAGCTCGAGGATCGACACCGTGCCCTGGGCCGGCGCGCCGACCGCGAGACAGCGGGGGGGCCGCGTCGGGCCGAAGGTCTCGCGCCGTTCGCCGAGATCGACGAGCCCGCCGGTGCCGAACGCAGCGGAGCCGCGCAGGGGCGGCGAGACCGCGTCGATGCGACCGCCCTCCCCCAGGAAGAGGATGCGGAGACGGCCCTGCTCCGCTTCGTCGAAGGCCGACGCGGCCGCCTGCGAGCCGATGCCGAGATCCTCGATCCCGTCGCCATCGACGTCGCCGAGAAGCGCGACGGCGCTGCCGAGCCCTTCGCCATCGGCGAGCGCGGCGGCGAATCCGCGGTCGGCGAGCGTGTCGTCGCCCTGCACTCTCAGGGCGGGGCCGGCTTGGGCGAACACGGGAGGCGCGACGGCGAGCAGCAAACCGAGCTGCGCGGCACGCGAGACGACGGCGGGAAGGGAGCTTGCCATGGGACGGAGCGGGCCTCGCGCGCGGAGGAGCGCGCGGCCTGCTCATCGCCGGCTGCGCGTCGGATCGGACGGCAATTCCGCCGCGCGCCTTCCCGCGACGCGCGCGAGCCCGGGTGGCGCGGGGCGGCGCGCCGGCCGCAGGCGCTGATTTGCTGTCGCGATCCGGGCGCCGCGGGCAAACGCGCCCCGACACCATGTCCAGCCCACGCATCGTCCGCGCTCTCATCCTCGCCGCCCTCGGCGGCAGCCTGCTCGCCCAATCCCCGATCCCGATGGCGGCGCCCCGCGCCCGCTGGGTCCAGAGCCCGGGCGTGACGGGCACACCCACGCAGCGCCGCGACAACCCCGGCGCCGCGAGCCTCGACAAGCTCTACGTCTTCGGGGGCCGCTCGGGCAATGCCACGACCACCGCGCTGAACGCGCTCTACGAGTTCAATGGCACGGCGTGGACGCTGAAGACCGCGGAAGGCGCCGCCGGCTCGCCGGCGGCCCGCGGAGGCGCGTGCGTCGCGTGGGACTTCACGCGGAACAAGCTCGTGGTCTTCGGCGGTGACACCGGCGGCGCCACGCCGGTCCTGCTCGGCGACACCTGGGAATGGGACCCCACGACGAACGCCTGGACGAATGTCACGCCCGCGACCAGCCCCTCGCCGCGACGCTGGGCAGCCATGGCCCATGAGCCCACGACGGGCGGCATGCTGCTCTTCGGCGGCGACGTGCAGCTCAGCCCGAGCCTCTGCGCGAACGACACCTGGCTCTTCCTCGGCGGCGCGTGGATCCAGCTCAGTCCGAGCAACGTCCCGCCGATCCGCCGCCAGCACAGCCTGATGACGCGCGCGGACTTCGGCGACGTCTTCCTGTGCGGCGGCATCGACTCCGGCGCCTCGCCGCAGATCGCGCGCCTCGACACCTGGAACTGGACCGGCTTCGACTGGACGAACGTCGTGCCCACCACGGCCGTGATTCCGGCGAGCGCGAATGCGAACCAGGCCGTCTATGACGCCGCGCGCAAGCGCGTGGTGATGCAGGGCGGCCAGGGCATCGACACCGTCAATCCGGGCAGCTACCCCGGATACGGCGGCTCGCCGACGACCTTCTGCAGCGAGTTCGACTGCATCACGAACGAGTGGCTGCTCTACGGGCAGGCGGCGTTCAATACCGCGGACCCGGTGATCGGCCGTATCAGCCGCTACTTCGGCGGCTACGTGCCCGCGCTCGGCAAGGTCTACAAGGTCAGCGGCCAGAACCCCTCGGGCGTCGGCACGATCACGGCCACCTGCGAATACCAGGCGACGCCGGTCGCGTCCGCCGTGGCTCTCGGCAGCGGCTGCAGCGGCAGCGCCGGTCCCGTGGCGATGGGCACCGGGTTCCCCTCCGACCGCCCCTGGCTCGGACGCGCTTACCGCTACGAAGTCACGGGTCTTGCGCCGGGTGCGATCGCGATCGGGGTCTTCGGCTTCACCACGACCTCGATCCCGCTCTCCGTGCTCGACCCCGCGGGCCAGCCCGGCTGCAACCTGCTCGTGAACCTCGACATCACGTATGTGATGAGCAACGTCGGCGGCAGCGCCACCGACACGCTCGTGATGCCGACGAGCACCGCACTCGCGGGTGCCGTGCTCCACCAGCAGGCGCTTCAGGTCGAGCTCATCGGCTTCACGATCAGCTCGCTCAGCTCGACGAACGGCCTGACCCTGACGCTCGGCGCGCTCTGATCGCCGGCCGGACGACTCAGATCCCGATGACGCCGCGGTAGGCGTTCGAGAACACGAGTCCCGCGGCGTTCGCGCCGGGCTGCACGACCACGGCCTGCTGGAAGAAGACGAGACCGCCGAGGGCCGTGGACGTCGGGAATGCGAAGCTCCAGCGCGCCCGGTCGCCGTTCACGACCATCGCGTCGAAGAACGTGACGTCGGTGCGGAGGAGGCAAGCGCTCATGCCGACGGGGCTCGCCACCCGCACCCGCCTTACCAAGTCGTACGCCGCCGTCTTCGAGCCCTGGTAGCCAGCCTCCCGCAGTCGCTCGAGAACCTGTCCAGAGCGCAGCTCCGGCGCCGCTCGCAACCACTCGCCAACCTGCTCGGC
>JADLHO010000046.1 GCA_020848735.1 Planctomycetota bacterium
GCGCCATTGCCGCGGCGAGCTGGTCAGGACCCGAGCAACCGAGCCCCCGCACGCGATCCCCACGCTCGCGACCGAGCGGCTCGAGCTACGCGCCTTCACCAATGCCGACATCGGCGTCTACGCGCGTTACTGCGCCGACCCCGAGGTCATGCGCTTCCTCGGCGGCCGCCGCTGGACGCGCACCGAGTCCTGGCGCCACGTCGCGATGCTCCTCGGCCATTGGCAGCTCCGCGGCTACGGCATGTGGGCCGTCGAGCGACGCAGCGACGGGGCGATGCTCGGCCGCGTCGGCTGCATCGAACCCGACGGCTGGCCCGGCTTCGAGATCGGCTGGCTGATCGGCCGCGAACACCAGGGCCAGGGCTACGCGACCGAAGCCGCCCGCGCGGCGCTCGCCTGGTCCCGCGACGTGCTCGGCCGCAGCTCCGTCGTGCATCTCATCGACGAGGCCAACCTCGCCTCCGCGGCCGTCGCCCGCAAGCTCGGCGCTCGACCGGGCGCGACGGTGGAGGTGATGGGGATGCCGTGCGTGGTGTGGGAGACGCGGTGCTGAGCGGCGAGTTCAGAAGCCACTGCCGCGCGTGAAACCACCGCCGCGGCTGCCGAGTCCGCCGCCGCCGCCGCCACCGCTGCGCGTGCCGCCACCACCTCCGCCTCCGCGTGAACCACCCCAGCTCCCGCTGCGGCTGATGCCCCGACCCAGGGCGCCCTTCACCGCACCTTTGACCGCGCCCTTGAGCGCGACCTCGGCGACCGCGCCGAGTGCGCTGAGGACCCACCAGGGCACGTCGCCGCCCGTGGGTCGCGCCAGGGGCGCGTCGAGTGGACCGGCGCTCATCGAGCGCGAGGCGGCCCAGTCGAAGCGACGGCGCTTCATGAGGTCCGCGAGCAGCTGCTCGGGGGTCTCGGCACCGGCGACGAGTTCGTCGATGCGGCGCTCGAAGGCCGAGGAGCTGAGCTCCTCGAATTGGCAGCGCACGGAGTCGCACTCCGCGCGTCGCAGTTCGTCGACGACGCGCGTGAGTCCGCTGGCGCGGGCTTCGGCGGCGCCCTTCGCCTGGCCGAGCCGCGCGAGCTGATCGCGCAGGCCGTCGAGTTCGCGCGTCGCGGCGTCGAGACCGGCGACGAGGCGATCGTCGATGGGGTCCGCGGTGCTCTGCGCGTGGGCGGTGAGCGTGCCGCTGCCCGCTTCGTCGAGGAAGCTGCGCAGGCGCCTGATCGCCTCGGCGTGGTGCTCGCCGTTGGCGGACTCGGCGCGGGCGAGCTCTTCGCGGAGAGCGCGCTCGCCGGCGTTCGAGGTCTCGATGCGGGCGAGGAGCGCATCGCGTCGCTCGCCGAGTGCATCGCCGCGCGCTTCGATCGGCGGCAGGCCGAGCTGCTCGGCGGCGAGGCGTTCGTGCTTCTGGAGCGCTGCCATGCGCACGGTGAACTCCATGCGGCGGCGTTCCACCTCGGCGGCGACGAGCTCCGGCGCCGCGCGCAGGAAGTCCCAGCCGGCCTTCGCGCGTGGCCAGTCGATCACGTCTGCGACGAGCCGGTCCATGCGCCGCACGAAGCCGCGGCTCGCGTACTCCGGCGTGCCATAGCGCCGCCCGTCGAGATAGCGGAAGAGGCGGCTGTTCTCGTAGGCCGGCAGCTTGTCCTTCGCCTCGCGCTCGAGCTCGGCGGCACGCGCCTCGTCGAGTTCGAGACGGGTCTCGGCGTCCGCGACACCCCGCGACAGGTCCTGGAACTCGGCGTCGGCCGCGAGGCGTTCCGCGAGCTTCGATTCGACCGCGGTCCGTTCGACGACGAGCGCCTCGAGCTCGGCGTTGACCTTCGCGAGCTCGGCATCGAGCCCCGCCTGTTCGGCGTCGGCCTTCGCGATGCCACGGCGCAGTTCCTCGATGCGTGCGAGCCGCCGCGCCTGCAGCGCCTCGAGCTCCGCGCGCAGTTCGCGGAACACGTTGCCGACGGTGCCCTCGTCGAGGGCCGGCAGGTAATGCTGCGCGAGTTGCGAGACCGCAGCGCCGCGGCGCTCGACCGCCTCGAGCAGCCTGGTCTGCAAGCCCGCGGCCTCGGCGGAGATGAGATCGGCGGCGCCCTTCGCCTTGCGCGCGCCGCGCTGGACGATGCGCACCGCTTCGGTGCCGGGCAGGCTCATCGGTGCATCTCCAAGGCTCGCTGCATCAGAGGTCCTTCGTGATCCGTCGGCCACGCCGCAGCGGGTTCGTGCCGTCGACGCCGGCCATGACCGTCTGCTCCTCGAGCGCGCCGCGCGGCTTCCGCGCGAAGAGCGTGGTGTCGACGATCCCGTCCGCCTGCTTGTCGGCGGCGACGCGGTCGTACACCGCCTTGTCGACCTGCTCGCCCCACTTCCGCGTCCGGACGTCGCGCTGCAGCTCGGCGTCGCGGATCGTGCGTTCGAGGATGCGGCCATCGGGCGTGCGCGCCTCGACGATCAGGTAGTAGCCCGACACGCGCTTGCCGTGCTCGTCCTCGAACCAGGCATCGATGCCGCTGCGTTCGCCCTGACGGCTGATGACGTGCAGCTCCCAGCTCGCCTCGAGGTTCGCGAGCAGTTCCCTGGCCTGCGCTCCGAGCACCGCGAGTCCACGCTCGTCGCGCGCCGCGATCGCCGTCGCGGTCTCGCGGGCGAGCCCATCGATCGCGGCGCGCGCCGCATCGTCGCTCGCGATCGCGCGCGCGCGCTCGAGGGTCTGCGCGAGGGGATCCGCGACGGCCGCGAACCGCTCCTGCTCGCGCACCGCTCCCGACCAGGGCGCCGCCTCGCGCAGGAACAGCCACCACAGCGCCAGCAACGCGCCGAGCACGATGGCGCTCACGACCGCGATGCCGCGCCGTCGCACCCAGGCGTGCGCGAGCAGGACCTTCGCCCCGCGCTTCGGCTCGTCGTAGCGGTGCAGCGACGCGTAGTACTGGTCGATCGCGGCGTCGATCTCGGCGGCCGTGACGGGATCCCCGCTCTCCTGCGCGGCCGCCGCGAGGCGCTGCCGGAGCTGCGCCTTCGTCTCGTCGATCGCGAGCTCCTTCTCCGCGAGTTCGCGCGAGCGCCGGAGCGCGGTCGCGACGTCCATGATCCGCAGGAGCTCGTGGATGCTCTGCGGTTCGCGGGCGATCGCGATGGGCCGGCTCGACTGGTGGGGCGCGGATGCGGTCATCGTGGGGTCGCGGATGATCGACCCGCACGCGGTGTCGAACAAGGGACCCGGATGGACCCCGCGTCGCGGCGCGTTCAGCCGCTCGCGCCGAGATGGGGAGCAGGGTCGACGCCGAGTTCGGCGCAGAGCGCACGGAAGGCGGCGACGCGCTCCGCGCGGTCCTCGGTGACGAAGCGCAGGAACAGGGGGCGAGCCTGCCAGTCGAAGACCTCGTCGCTCCTGCCGGAGAGATGCCAGAGCATGCCGGCGACGTTGCAGGCCACGTCGCCCGGGCGGGTCAGGCTCGCGCGGAAGAGCGCGTCGAGGACCGGGCGCGGATGGTGCGCTTCGATCTGCGTCAACGTGGCATCGAGACCGCCGAAGATGGTGACCTTCTCCAGCGCCTGCACGAGCGAGTTCGTGCGCTCGTCGTCGTGCACGAGGTCGCGTGCGTGGCGCAGGACGGCCATGCGGATCTCGTCGTCGATCGAGTGCGCCGCGCGACGCAGGGCCGCCCGCGCGGTCTCGCTGTCGAACTCGGCCAGGGCCTCGACGTCGCGCCAACCGTGGATCCCGCGCTGCAGGAGCAGCGACTCGATCGCGGCGCGATCCTCCGGGCCGGCGGCGCGCAGCGCATCGAGGTCGTAGCCGATGCCGTCGTGCCACTGCTCACGATCGATGACGAGGCTGCGCTCGAAGCGCGCGCGCGGCGAGTCGTCGCGCGACGGTGTCGATGGCGCCTCGATCGCGACCTGCTGCGGCGAGCGCGCGGCGCGGAGTTCGTCCATCGTGGCCGCGATCGGCGTGGGAGCGGGCGGCTCGACGACGAAGAACCGACCGCTTTCGTCGCGGAAGCCGCGCGGCCAGGACCAGTTCGGCCAGCGATCCTCGTGGATCCCGGGTGCGTCGAGCCGCGTGGTCATCGGCCGGGCGAACTTCGCGCAGGCGCCGATCGGCGGCGCGGGGAAGCCGCCGCCGACCTCGACGAGCGTGTTGCCTGCCGCGAGCTCGGCCTCGACGAGCGCGCGCAGCCCGGGCGGGAATCGTTCGAGTTCGGTGCGGAACTCGGGCGGCAGGGAATCGAAGGCCATCGGGATCGGCTCGCTCGGTCCGATCATCCGGAGGAGGCGTCGCTCGTTACCCGGTGTTCGTCTCGTCGTGTGCCGGCTCCGATCGCGGGCCCGCCATGAAGGTCGAGAGCCAGGGTGAACGTCGCTCCACCGGTGAGAAGCGCGCGAAGATCCGCGCGAGCACGCGCTCGTGCCAGAGGGCCTCGTCGCCGGGGAGGCGATCGACGATGGCCGCGAGCAGCAACAGCAGTGCGGGGATCGCGAAGCCGAAGACGAGCACGGCGAGGGAAACGGCGCCGGGCGTGCGGAGGAGCTCGTCGCGGACACGCGCCAATCCCGCGCCGTATTTCTGCCATCCGTACTCCTGCACGACGACCCGATGCGCGCAGACCGCGAGCGAGAGCAGGCCCGCGGCGATCCAGGCGCGGCGCTGCGCACCGAAGCTCCCCGGGAAGAGCGCCGCGATCGCCGCGGTGCCGATCGCGACGCCGAGCACCGCGGTCGCGGCGAACACCTCGATCCCCGGATGTTGGACCAGGCTCATGGGGACGGCATCGGACGTCGGGGCGGCCGGGATGGAGCAGGCGTTCGACGATCCAGGCCCCTGAGCGACTCTGCTGTGCCGGTCGGGAGAGCGCCTGGCTACGCTGCGCCGCGATGTCCTCACGCCCGCCCAGCCCGCTCCAACTCGTCCTCGTTCCGGCCGTCCTGACGCTGTTGCTGACCGTCGTCCGCCTCGTCGGCGAGATCAACGGCTGGAACCCCACGCTCTTCGGCAAGCCCGAGGCCGGGGGTTCACAGGCCCTGCTCGGCATCAGCTGGTTGATCGTCGTGTTCGGCCTCTGGTTCGGCATCCGGCTGCAACGCGGTGGTGCTGGGCCGAAGTCGAAGGGCCGGGCCGTGCTGCTCTCGCTGCTCGCGGTCGGCATCCTGGCCGGCGGCATGTTCGGGCTGCAGGCCCTCGATCTGATGTGGATCCCGGACGAGGAGCACCCCGGCGAGGTGCGCGGACTCATGTGGATGAACGGGCTCCTCGTCGTCGCGGTCCTCGTCGCGGCCATCGCGTTCGGGCGCGCCGCGCTGACCCTGTTCCTCTACGGCCTCCTCGCACGCATCCCGGTCGTCGCCGTGACGTACATCGCCTTCGGCCAGGAGACGTGGAACACGCACTACACGAAGATCCCGCCCTTCTTCACCAACGTGGCGGAGGCCGATCGCCTGATGTTCCTCGTGATGCCGCAGATCACGTTCTGGCCGGCGCTGACGATCGTGATGGGGACGCTGATGGCGAGCCTCGGCGCGGCGATGACGCGGGCGCGCACTTCGATCTGATCACCGCCGGCACCCGGCTCACGGGCGCAGCACGATGAGCTGGCCCGGCTGCAAAGCGACCGGCGTCCGGTGCACGAGCTGAGCGCCGCGGAAGAGGCGAAGCTCCACGCAATCGTCGAGGGCGACGAAGGTCTGTGAACGGCCCCCGTCGAGCGGGATCCGCGCCGTGCCGAAGGCGAGGTTGCCGCGCGTGATGACGACCGGTGAGTCGTTGCCGTCGGCGGTGGCGAGCGTCGCAGACTCGACATCACGCCACGCGCCATCGGCCTCGATCCGCACCTGGCAGCCGACGGGCACGACGACGCGGAACTCGTCGAGGCGCGGCAGGGACGCGAGGGGCACGCGTTGCCACTCGGCCACGCCGGCGGCCTTCACGCAGAGGGTGTCGATCGCGCGGGAGATCGGGGGATGTGCGATGCGACCCTCGCCGTCGGCGTTCTGCCAGTTGCCCTGGCGCGCCGCCTCGCCGTCGCGGGCGCTGCGTTCGAGGAGCCAGTCCGCACCCGCGCAGGGTTGCCCGCGGCGGTCGACCACGACCCCGCGCAGCGCGGGCCAGGTCCCGTGGTCGCGCAGGCGGAGCTCGAGGTCCCGCGTTCCGGCCGCGATCGGCTCGGTGATCATCTCGTCGAGGGTGTCGGGATCGGCGACGCGCAGGCGATAGCGACCGGGCTCCACCGGCGCGGTCACGAACTCACCCGGCGCGAGCGCGCCCTCGACCGCGATCGACGACTGCATGGGCTCCCCGTGCTCGTCGAACTCGATCGCATCGGGGATGAGGAGCGGCGTCGGGGGCGCGAACTCGACGCGCGCCGTCGGGTGGGGCGTGCCATCGACGCGCAGCACCCGGCCCCGTATGCGCAGGCCTTCGCCCCCGATGAAGAGCGTGAGATCCCCCGGCCAGGCGCTGCGTCGACGCCATTCGCTCGCGGATGCGCGCACGCGCGCGGGCACGCGCCCGGCCACGAGGGCGACGAGCTCCGCGCCCGACTCACCGAGCTCCGCGACCTTCCAGAGCTCCAGTCGGAACTCGCCCCGCTCGTCGGTGGCGACGCTCAGATCGCCGAGGCTCAGCTCGGCGCGCAGCGGTGCGTGCGTCGCGGCATCGAGGACCCGTCCGACGAGGGTGTCGCCCTCGTGGGCCCGCTGCAGCGTGATCCGCTGTCGCTCACGGTCGGCGCCGATCGGAACCGTCGCGTGCTCATAGCCGCGCGCGACGACGAAGAGGCGGGCGTCCTCCGACACCGGCGCACGGGGAATCGCGAAACGGCCTTCGGCGTCGCATTCGGTCTCGAACGTGGCATCGCAGCAGCGGTCGAGGATGCGGGCGAGCTTCGGGCGGAAGTCGGTGGCGAGGACCACGTGCACCTTCGCGCGAGCGACGGGCCGGTCCTCGGGATCCACCACGACCCCCGCGAGGCGAGCACCCTGCACGACGACGAGCGTGAGATCCTCATGGAGCTCTTCCTCGTCGTAGAGGGTCGGCACGAGCACCGTGGTCCAGCCCTCGTCGAGGACGCGCAGCGTGCCGCCGCGCCGAGGGCGCGCGAAAGCGAAGCGACCGTCGGCGTCGGACTTCGCCGGTGTGACACCCACCGCGAGTCGATCGTCGAACTCGTAGAAGCCGACGCTCAGTCCGGAGACCGGCCGTCCGGTGAGATCGAGGACGAGGCCACCGAGCGGGAGCGACTCGATCGAGCCTGCGGGGGCCGGGGTCTGCGGCGGCCGATCGGCGATCGGCGTCGAGGACTGCTCTTCGCGCGGCGGCAACGCGCCCTCCGCTCCGAGGGCAGCGGCGCGCGGGGCGACGGCCTGCGGACCTGCCGCAGCCGACGACTCGGGCTGTCCTGGTCCCGACGGTTCGCCGCGGGAGAGTCGCGAGAGGCCGAGGAATGCCGCGATCAGGAGGAGGCCGAACGCGGCGATGGCGAGTGGCTTGCGCATGGGATCCTGGCGGTCGCGGCTCATCTTGCCACGGCCTTGACCGGGCGGCGCGGGCCGGTCGCGCGGTGCCACGGCAGGCGGTACCGTCTCCGCCCGCAATGACGTCCTCGAACCCTCCCGCCGTCCCCGCGCCGCGCTCCACCGTGCAGCGTTACCTCGACAAGGCTCTCGGCGTGTTGCAGCGCTACGGCATCGCGCCGGCGAACGACGCGCCTGCCGAGCTCACGAAGCTCCTCGACGAGGTGAAGCACGTCGACGAGCCCAAGGTGCTCGCGGTCGCCCGCACCGTGAACTACATGAGCACCTTCAACCAGCTCGTGCGCGACAACGTCGAGGACATCCAGATCGGCGATCGCTATCTGCAGATCTCGCAGATGTTCGACAGCGTGCGCGACGACAGCAAGAAGCTCATCGCGCAGCTCGACGACGGCAAGATCAGCTTCACCGAGAAGCTGCAGAACCTCTGGATGAAGATGCGGCGGGGCACGCCGAGCGATCGCTTCGAGAAGATCGCCGAGATCTACAAGAGCGTCGCCGGGGACACGCGCACGCAGCTCGAGAAGGAGCAGGCGATCATGAACGGCTACATCGACTTCCGCTTCGCCCTGAAGGAGGCGGAGGTCGCGGCGCGCGAGCTGTTCGAGGCGCAGTCGGCGAACGTCGAGAAGGCCAAGGCGGCGCTCGGCGAAGCCCAGCGTGCGATCGACGCCCTCGGCAGCGCACCCGATGCGCAGCGTTCCCGCGCCCAGCTCGCGCGCGACGAGGCGCACCACGCCTACGTGCACGAGGACCGCGTCTGGCAGCTCCTCAAGGACGTCGCCGAGAACCTCGCCATCGGCTACGACGTGGGCGAGGCGCTGATCGCGAAGCTCAAGCAGACGCACGACGTGAAGGATCAGGTGTACCGGCGCTCGGTGACCTTCTTCACCACCAACGAACACGTCTTCACCATCCTCGGTGCGGTCTACACGAGCCAGCACGGCCTGCACGAGGCGACCCAGGCGCACGAGGCGCTGAAGACCGGCGTGAACAAGGGCCTCGAGGACGTCGCCGAGCTCGGCCGCGAACTCGAGCGCGCCGCGCTGAAGGCCGGCTACGGCTCGACGATCCGGCCCGAGTCCGTCGAGAAGCTCGTGAAGGCCATCACCGACTATCAGGTCGAGTCGCTCGAGACGATCGCGAAGCTCCGCAAGGAGAGCGAGGAGAGCGCGCGCGCGATCCGCAAGATCGTCGAGGACGGCAAGCAGCGCGCACAGGAGACGATCGCGCGCTTCGCCCGCGAGCTCTGATCCTCATCCAGTCCCACCAGGCAATCCCAACCATGACGATGCTCCATCGATCCCACCGTTCCTCCGTGCTGGTCGCCGGTCTCGCGGCCGCGCTCTGCCTCCACGCCGTCCACGCCCAGAACCCCGTGATGGGCGGCACGGTCGAGATGCTCCCGTTCCGCATCACCGACGCCGAGTTCAGCGCCGGGCTCGCGCGCATCGTCGCGGTGTCGAATGCTCCCGACTCACGGCTCTGGAGCTACGACCCGGTCACGCGCAGCGGCAGCTCCGTCGCGCTGGCGCAGCCGGGCATCTGCGTGTCCGTCGCGCTCGATGGCCGCAGCGCCGTCGTCGGCCACGATCGCGCGATCACGCACGTCGACCTGACGACGATGAGCGTGGTCCGCAGGATCACGACGAGCGTCAATCCCGTCGACGTGGTGCTCGCGCCGAACGGCTTCGCGTACCTGTTCCCGTTCTCCGGGCAGTGGACCGGTATCGGCTGCGTCGAGCTCGCCACCGGCGTCGAGACGACGAGCGGCGGCTTCTCGATCTACGCCGGCACGAAGGGCCGCCTGCACCCGAGCGGGACGTCGATGTACGGCGCCGACAACGGCCTCTCGCCGTCCGACATCGAGCGCTACGACATCTCGCAGGGCACCGCGTCGGTCCTCTGGGACTCGCCGTACCACGGCGACTACAACATGGGCGGCGACCTGTGGTTCTCGGAGGACGGCCTGCGCATCTTCGTGCGCGGCGCGAACAGCTTCCGGTCCTCGCCGATCCGCACCGAGGACATGCTCTTCGCCGGTGCCTTCGCGGAAGCCGGGCTGATCGAGTGGGTGGAGCACGCGAGCGAGACCGACACGATCCTGCTGGTGCCGCGGACTCCGAGCTTCGGCGGCGGTCGCGGCAACGACACGCAGCTCCAGGTCTACAACGGGAGCACGCTCCAGCATCGGGTCACCCTCGCCTTCCCGCGCGTGGTCCTGCCCAATGGCAGCTTCGTCTCGCACGGCCGCTTCGTCTTCCTCGAGGAGAACGGCGAGCGTGCGTGGGCCGTCGTGCGTGCGGATGCGACGAGCGGTGCCTTGCTCGACGACGGCGTGGTCGAGGTCCAGGTCGTGCCGCGCAGCCGGGCGCTGCGGGGAGATGTGGCATCGATCTCGCTCGCGACGGGTGGCATCCAGAACCTCACGCTCGACGCGGGGGCCGCGCATGCCGGCCAGACCTACCTGTTGCTCGGCAGCTTCGCGGGTGCGGCACCGGGCCTCCAGCTCGGGACCGTGCGTCTGCCGCTCAACTTCGAGCCGCTCTACTTCGCGCACACGCTGAGCTCGCCGAACCGCTGGCCGCTCGTCGATTCCCTGGGCACGCTCGACGCCGCGGGCCAGGCCGAGGCCGCGTTCGACATCCGCCAGCACGCGATCCCTCCGGCACTCGCGGGCCTCGTCATCCACCACGCCTTCATCGTGCTCGATCCGATCGTCGGGCCGGCCTTCGCGAGCAACGCGGAGCGCGTCGTGCTGCAGCAGTGAGTCGAGCGGCGCGGCGGTCTCGTCCAAGTCGGGACCTCATTCCCGTGGCACCGGCCCGAATCCACTCCGCAGAGTTTCCTTCCCCCTCGCCGGGCCGGACTCCGTGAGCGTAAGCGTCGCGAGTTGGAGCTTCGGCGTTCCGGCCGCCCGGGCCTCGCTCGCTCAGCGCAGCGCGGCGCGCAGCGCCGGCTCCTGGAGGATGACGTGGCTCGCGCCGCAGACGGCGAAGACGTCTTCGCCGCGCGCGAGAGCCTCGAGCAGGACGGCGACCATGTGCTCGTCGCGGAACGCATTGATGCGCTCTGCGATGCGCTGGAGCCAGGTGCCGTCCGCCCGACGCCAGAGCGCTTCCGCGGGCAGCGTGCGCCAGTCGCCCTGGCCTGCGGCGGACTCGCTCCAGAAGCGATCGAACTCGGCCAGGTCGGCGAAGCTCGACGCCAGTCCGAGCCGAGCCGCGCGTTTCCGCAGCAGGCCGGCGGCGCTCGTCTCGCGATCGCTGCCGAGCTCGCCGCGGTCGCGATCCGACGCGTAGACGCGCAGGAAGTAGAACGCGAGCACAGGTCGTGCGCCGAACTCCGCGACCGCGGCGGCGACCTCGTCGGCGAACTCGGGCTCGAGGGAGCGGAGCGGCAGACCCGCAGCGCGCGCGAGCGATGCGGTCAGGCCCGCCTCGCCGAAGCGCTGCACCGCGGCCGCCTCGCCGCCGAAGTGCCAATCGAGCCGGCCCTCGATCAGGACGAGGCTCGGTCGCCGCGCCGCGAATCCCCGACGCAGTGCGTCGAGAGTCGCGGTCGCGCGCGGCTCGAGCGGGTCGACCACGTGGCGGGTGCCGTAGTAGCGCAGCGTCCCGCCGCTCGCCGGCCGAGCGAGTTCGACGAGGTACGGGCCGTCCATCGATCCGTGAATGGCATCGTGCTCGGCCGGGCTCCGCGTGACGACCAGGGCCGCAGGCCGCTGCGCGGTGCGAAGTCCCGCGATCGGCGACCAGACCCATGGACGAATCGCGAGGGTCGCGCTTGCCAGGAGGAGAACGGTGAAGAGGGCGATGCGGAGTCGGCGGCGCATGATCGAGGGCGCGCGTTGCGGCACCGCGGCCATGACATTTTCGGAGCGCGAGCCAGAATCTCCGGACCGGCGACCGCAAGGCACCCGTCATGGCCTCAACGCTTCATCCGCCGTCCTCCCGCCCGGTCTTCCTCGCCACGGCGCTCGCCCTCGTCGCCACGGTGATGGCGCTCGCGGCTCTGCTCGGGGTGGGGCAGCCCGCGGCCCCGAGCTCTGGGGATGAGGGAAGCGCGGCGCGTTCGACGTCGGATCCGCGGGTCATCGGACTCGAGCGACGCCTGACGGCACTCGAGAGGCGACCCGCGCCGAGCGTCGTGCCCTCGGCGGCCGCCGATCTGGATCGCAGCGCGGTCGCGGATCCGCGGATCGATGCGCTGGTGGAGCGACTCGCGGCCCTCGATTCCCGCCTGGGGCGACTCGAGGCCCGGTCGGCTTCCGAGCTCGCGGCCGCCTCCGCGCCGCAGCACTCGCCCGAGGAGATCGCGGTCGCGATGGCCCGGCGACGCGCTGCCGAGGCGGTGCAGCTGCAGTCCGTGCAGGCGACGATCCTCGATGCGAACGCCAGCGTGGGGCAGAAGGTCGCCGCCTGGGGACGGCTGCGCAGCGCGGGCCCCGAGGCCTGGAACGACGCCATCGTCGATCAGATGGCGCGGATCGGACTGACCGCGGACGACCCCAATCATCGGGCGGACGTCTGGCGTCAGGCCGATGCCCAGGCGCGCAGCGAACGTCTGGTGCCCGCACTCCTGCAGGCGCTCACGAGTGACACCGACGATCGGGTGCGCGAGGAGGCCGCCGAGACCCTCGAGAACTACCGCGAGCTGCCCCAGGTCCGGGCCGCTCTCGAGTCGGCCGCGGCGAACGACCCCGCCGAGAAGGTGAGGAACTTCGCGCGGCGCTCGCTGGAACGACGTGCGCGCTGAGAGACGAATCCGGCTCGCAGACGATTCCACCCGAGCTCGGGGGATTGCCGTGACCACGCGACTGATCCGATTGCGCTGATTGCGCTGGAGCGGGCGGTCCTTGCGGCGCTCCAGGCCGGCGTGGCCAAGCTCGAGACCCGTGATGCGACGAACCCTCGGACCCGGCCCCGGGCTCGCCTCGGGTGCGCTGGGTTCCCGGCCCGCGCCATGACCATCGTCCATTCACTCGTGTTCGCAGTCGTCCTCTCCGGGGGACTCCTCTCCCAGATCCCGAGCAGCGGTTTGCGGCTCTGGCTCAGGGCCGACGCCGGCGTCTCACAGAGCGCCGGGAGGGTGGATTCCTGGTCCGATCAATCCGGTGCGGGGCACGTCTTCGCGGGCAGCGGGAGCTCGCGACCGGAGTTCTCGCAGGATGGATCCGACTCGCTGATCCGCTTCCAGGGCGATCAGGTCCTTTCGGCGTCGCTGCCGTTCACGCTGACCACGGCGACCATCTTCGCGCGGTTCCGCTACCGCATCGCGTCGTCGAACAACGACTACCTCTACGCGTTCGGCGCGCCCGGCGCGCGCGGTCGGCAGTTCACGCTCTCGCGCCGCAACGGCACCCAGGCGTACCACTACGACGGGTCTTCGGTGAACCTCGGCGGCGTCATTCCCGCGGCGCGCTGGCTCGTCTCGCGTCAGGTCTTCGGCGAGGGGAGCCCCGGCTCGCACGTGCTGCGCATCGACGGTGCGGTCCAGCTGAGCACGAGCTCCGATCCCTATTCGGTCTCGTTCGCCACGGCCCGCATCGGTGACTGGAGCAGTTGCTGCTTCCGCTTCTGGGGCGATCTCGGCGATCTGATCGTCTACGACCGCCATCTGAGCGCGGCGGAGATCCAGCAGGTGGAGTCGTGGCTCGGTGCGCGGGCGGACCGTGCCTATGCCTCGCCCTTCGGCGTCGGGTGTGCGACCTCGGCCGGCGTGGCGACGCTCGACGCGGCCCCGGGCAGTCGGCCCGTGCTCGGCGGCAACTTCACGACGCAGACGACCGGGCTCGGCGCCTCAGCGCCGGCCGTGCAGTTCTTCTCGTTCGACGACACGCGCAATGGCTCGGTGACCCTGCCGCTGGCACTCGACGCGATCGGGATGACCGGCTGCGTGCTCCTCGTGAGCACGGAGATCGTCCAACCGCTGCTGAGCGGTGGCGGCACCGCGAGCTCGAGCTTCGCGATCCCCAATTCGCCGGCCCTCCTCCGCACCGGTGTGTATCTGCAGACCCTGACCTTCGACCTGCCGGCGAACCCGTTCGGGCTCGCGCTCTCGAACGGCCTGGCGCTCAGCCTCGGGCTCTGAGC
>JADLHO010000047.1 GCA_020848735.1 Planctomycetota bacterium
ACGCCCATTGGGGCACGCTCGTCTTCGCTCTCGATCCTCCTTCCCGCAGTCAACGCGAATGAAGATGCCATGAACACGCACGGAGCGCACGATCCGCACGCGGCCCACCGCCCGGCCGCACCGAAGGGCCCGCAGGATCCGCACGCGAGTCACGACTCCGTCGCACCCGAGGCTTCGCACGCCAGTCACGATCAGCACGCGGGCCACAGTCCCGCCATGTTCCGCGACAAGTTCTGGCTCTCGTTGGTCCTGACGGTCCCCGTCGTGTACTGGTCCATGCACGTCCAGGAGTTGCTGGGCTACCGTGCGCCCGAGTTCACCGGTGCCGCGTGGATCCCGCCGGTCCTCGGCACCATCGTATTCCTCTACGGCGGCCTCGTGTTCCTCCGAGGCGCATGGCGTGAGCTGACGGCGCGCCTCCCGGGGATGATGACCCTCATCTCCCTCGCGATCACGGTCGCCTTCGTCTTCTCGTGGGTCGTGCAACTCGGTCTGGTAGCGGCCGAAGCGCTCTGGTGGGAGCTCGCGACCCTCGTCACGATCATGCTCCTCGGCCACTGGATCGAGATGCGCTCCATCCTGCAGGCGCAGGGCGCGCTGCAGGAGCTGGCGAAACTGCTTCCGGATACCGCCACGCGCGTGACGGCGAGCGGCGAGGAGACCGTCCCGGTCGCGGCACTCCAAGTGGGAGACGTGGTGCTCGTGCGGCCCGGCGAGCGGGTGCCCGTGGACGGCAAAGTGGTGAAGGGCACCAGCGACCTGAACGAGGCGATGCTCACGGGCGAATCGCGTCCGGTGCGGAAGCAGGAGGGGGAAGAAGTGATCGCCGCGAGCATCAACGGCGAGGGCGCGCTCCGGGTCGAGGTCACTGGCACCGGCGAGCAGACCAAGCTCTCGGGCATCATGCGTCTCGTGGCCGATGCGCAATCGTCCAAGTCACGTGCGCAGCATCTGGCGGACCGCGCGGCGCGCATCCTCACGATCGTCGCGATCGCCTCTGCGGCCCTGACGATGATCGTCTGGCAAATCGCGGGTGCCACGCTCGATTTCTCGATCGTCCGCGTGGTGACGGTGCTCGTCATCGCCTGCCCCCACGCGCTGGGCCTCGCGGTGCCGCTCGTGGTCGCGATCTCGACGTCGATCGGCGCGCGCAACGGGCTCCTCGTGCGCGACCGTCGCGGGCTCGAGGAGGCGCGGAAGCTCAACGTCGTGATCTTCGACAAGACCGGCACACTCACGCTCGGCGAGTTCCGCGTGGTCGAGATGGCGGTCGCGGACGGCACCACGGAAGGCGACGCCCTGCGGATCGCCGCGGCGCTCGAAGGCGAGAGTGAGCATCCGATCGCCCGCGGGATCGTCCGCACCGCCGAGGACCGCAAGCTCATCGTACCGGCCGCGAGCGGTTTCCGCGCGATCACGGGCAAAGGCGTCGCGGCCACGGTGGAGGGCGCGGACTACTTCCTCGGCGGGCCGGCGTTGCTCGCGGCGGAGTCCGCTCGGATCCCCGACGGGCTCCGCGCTGCGGCTGATGCGGCGGCGAGCCGCGGGCAGGCCGCGATCCATCTGTTGCGTGGCGGCGAAGCGCTCGCGGTATTCGCTGTTGCCGACGCCATCCGCGAGGAGAGCCGCGAGGCGATCCGCGCGTTGCACGAGCGCGGGATCGAGGTCGCGATGCTCACCGGAGATGCGCAGGCTGTCGCGGACGCGGTCGCCAAGGAACTCGGGATCGATCGGGTCTTCGCGCAAGTGCTGCCGGAGGACAAGGCGCGCAAGGTGCAGGAGATGCAGCGCGAAGGAATGAAGGTGGCGATGGTCGGCGATGGCGTGAACGACGCACCCGCGCTCGCCACCGCTGACATCGGCATCGCGATCGGCGCGGGCACCGACGTGGCGGTCGAGGCCGGACACATCGTGTTGGTGCGCTCCGATCCGCGTGACATCCCGAAGATCGTCTCACTCTCGCGCGCCACCTACCGCAAGATGCTCCAGAATCTCTGGTGGGCGGCGGGCTACAACATCGTCGCGATCCCGCTTGCCGCGGGGGTGCTGGCGCGATGGGACATCCTGCTCACGCCGGCCCTCGGCGCGGTCTTCATGTCGGCGAGTACGGTCGTCGTGGCGATCAACGCGCAACTGCTGAAGCGCGCTGAACTATGATGGCGAATGTCCTCAGGTGTCGGTGCGGTTCTCTTGCGATGCCCGCACCGCTCCGATGATCATTCGTGCCCATGCGCCTCGAACTCGCTGAACGGCTCCGCTGCCCGAATCCGCACGCGCCCACGCCGCTCGTCGTCGTGTCGCGGCGGAAGCGCGACCGCGAGCTGCTCGAGGGATTCGCCGGCTGCCCCGTCTGCCGCCTCGAGGCGCGCATCACCGCGGGCCATGTGCAGTTCGAGGGAACGGCGTCCGCGCCGGCATTCGCGCCGACCGGCGCGGCCCCGGAGCTCGAGCGCGTGATCGCGCTGCTCGGGCTCTCCGAACCCGGCGGCGCGGTGATGCTCACCGGCCGCTATGCGGCGCTCGCCGAGCCGCTCGCGATGCTCACCGAAGCGGCCGTGGTCGTGATGCATGCCGAGACGGGGTCCGCGAGCGACGGGGTCTCGGCCGTGCTCGGTGCATTGTCGCGGGTGCCGTTCACCGACGCGACCTTCCGCGGCGCGGCGCTCGACGACGGGACGCCCCGTGCGATCGTCGAGGACGCCGTGCGCACCGTCGCGCCGGAGGGTCGTGTGCTGGCCTCCGTCGCGCTGACCATGCCGGCCGGCCTCAAGGAACTCGCGCGCGACGACCACGAATGGGTCGCCGCGCGCGTGTCGGTGGATCCGGTCGTCGAGCTGCGCCGGCGTCAGTAGGCGGTTGGCGGTGGGCAGGGCGTCCCACTGCCTGCTGCCTACTGCCCACTGTCAGCTCGTCAACTGTCCGCGCCGTCCCCCTCATACAGCGAATCGATCAGCGCCTTGTAGCTCGCATCGATCACCTTCCGCTTCACGCTCATCTTCGGCGTGAGTTCGCCGCGCTCGATCGAGAAGTCGTGCTCGA
>JADLHO010000048.1 GCA_020848735.1 Planctomycetota bacterium
CACCAGAGCCCGGCCGTGATCACGATCGCGCTCGTTCCGCAGGACCTCGCCGACCCGAGCGCGCCCTGCGCCGACATCGACCGCTCGGGCCGCATCCTCGGCCTCGTCCCGGCCTTCGCGGCGGATCAGGAGCAGCCTTCGGTCGACGGCTGCATCGTCGTCGAGACCGGCCTGCTCGGTCGCATCTCCGAACTCGACCGTCCCCTCGACGCCTGGCTCGGCCTCGTGCCCTTCGTGCTCGCGAACGGCGGACTGGTCGGTGGCTACCGGGTGAGCCCGGTCTCGGCCGGCGCCTGAGCCTTCGGCCAGCACGCCCCGGCGAGGAGCCAAGCCACCCCCAGCCAATGGAGCAGGAGGCGGTCCATGCTCGAGCGCACGTGATGGCCCAGGTCGGGCTCGGGTGAGACGAGGAAGGGCAATGTCACGCCCGCGAGTCCAAGGCACAGCAGCGAGGCGAGCACGCGCCGTTCGCGGGCGCCCTGCGTCGCGGAGGACCTCCGCGACGCGATCGCGAGCGCCAGCAGGAGCCAGGCGATCAGACCGTAGTGCCGCGGGTGGACCGCGTGCGTGGCGAGCCAGCCGAGGATGCGCGGCAGCTCCACCAGGCGTGCCTTCGCGCGCTCGAGGCCATCGAGATAGACGCCCAGCACACCGCTCCGTGCGCCGAGCCCCTCGAACGCGGGTGCGAGGAGCCAGGCGCCGGTGAGCGCGAGACCAGCGCCGACCGCGAGCACCCCGAGTCGGAGCGCCGGCCTGGGTGCGTAACGGGCGAGCAGGGCCCCGCTGACGAGGATCGGCACGGCCGTGGTCGCGAGACAGGCGACGAGTTCGGGGACGGCGAGCGACTCACCGACGAGGCCGGCGTACAGCGGGAGCCACGCCACGGCCCCCGCGATCCCGCCGAGCGTGACCGCGCAGAGCATGCGGAACTCGCCTGCACACCACGCCACCGTGGCGAGGATCACGGCGTGGAGCAGTCCCTCGGGCTTGCTCACGACCGCGAGGAAGACGCCCGCCGCGGTCGCGACGACGTCGCGGGTCGCGAGCCCCGCCGCCGCGCCGGTCAGGGCGAGCAGCGCGAGCAGATCGGCGACTCCCGAATCGACGCCGCCCATGGTCGGATCGACCAGCATCGGCGTGAGGGCGAACGCGGGCAGCAGCCAGGCGCGGCTCGCGCGTGCCACTCCCAGCCGGCGCCACGCGTCGCCGACCACGCCCAGCAGCAGCAGCCACAGGAGAGGGAAGAGGAGGCGCGCGCCGTCCATGCCGAGGCCCAGCCGCGCGAGGCCGGCGAGCAGGAGCGGCTGGAGGACGGGGTACTCGCGCGTGTGCCCGTACACGCCGGGATCGCGGAAGAAGGGTTGCTCCAGCGTCGGCGCCGCGGCGAAGGCGCGCGCGCGCAGCTCCCACGACGTCGCGCCGTCCCAGGTCCGGGCGGGCGTCGCGAACGAACCGACGACGAGCATGGCGCCGGCGATCGCGAGCAGCGCGACTCCGAGGCCGACGACGAGTCGCGAGGCGCGCGACGGATCGTGGACGTGTGCGCGTGGTGCGGGGGCGAGCCACGCGAGGATCGACCCGACCGCGAGCGCGATCGGCAGAGTCGCGTCGGGTACCGCGCGGCCGAGTTGCAGGAAGGTGAGCGCGATCGCACCGTGGACGACGAGGCACAGCAGTGCGGCGCGGACGACGAGCGCGGGGACCTGGTTCACCGCAGCTCGATCCCGAGGCTGCGGCCATGACCGACGAGCACGATGCGGCCGCGCCGGCCGTCGCGTTCACCGTGCGCGATCGGTCGACCGCCGTGGCTCGTCGCGTCGGGCGCGACGGCCGAAGCCGCGACGAGCAGGCGGGGGAAGAGCAGGCAGGGAGCGAACTCGAGTGCGCCCTTCCGCTCGCCGTCGAAGAGCACGATCGCGTCGTCGCCGCAGGTCGCGCGGACCCAGGCGATCGCGTCGGCCCCGGACAGCTGCTCGCCGTCGAGGTAGTGCGCGCAGTCGCCGCGGCTCGCGAACGAGTCGATTGCCCGGAGCCGCTTCGCGACGACGGAGTGGGGGATCCGCCCGACGACCCACAGGAGCTGGGCGCCGAGCAGGATGCTGATCACGAGCGGCCGAGACGGGCTGGGCACGAGCGCGCGGAGTATCGCGAGCCGTCGCGATCCAGGGAACGGCGACCCCGCGGTGGTCCGCGCGGACCGGGCCTTGAGTTCGCGCCCGCCGCGGGCAGGCTCCGCGGGCATGGATCCGGCTCACACACGGCGCGTGACGTTGATCGTGCCCTGCTGGAATGCCGGGCCGCACCTGCGCCCGCTCCTCGATTCGCTCCTCGCGCAGACCGAACGCGAACCGGTGATCGTGCTCGTCGACGATCGCTCGGACGACGGCTCGGCGGAGTTCGCCCGTGTCCACGGCGGCTCCCGCATCGAGGTGCTCGTGAACGAGCAGCGGCTCGGGATCGCCGGGAATTGGAATCGCTGTGCGGAGCTCGTCGCGACGCCCTACTTCACGCTCGCGCACATGGATGACGTCTACGAGCCCGGGTACGCCGTCGCGCTCGCCGACGCGCTCGATGGGGACCCGCGGGCCGGCGCCGCGCACTGCATCGCCACGGCGATCGACGCAGCCGGCGCGACCCTCGATGCCCCGCAGGAGCGCTACAAGCTGCGCGCCTGGCGCGGCCTCGAGGGCGCGGATCGCGCGGAGGTCTATCGCCGGCTCCTGCGCGCGAACTTCGTCGCCGCGCCGAGCGTGATGTGGCGCCGCACCGCGTTTCGCGCGATCGGTGGCTTCGACCCCCGGCTGCGCTTCGCGTTGGATTGGGACGCGGCGCTGCGGCTGCTGCTCGCCGGCCATGGACTGCGCGGCGTGCCGCGGGCGCTCGTCCGCTACCGCCGGCATGCGGCGAGTGCGACGGCCGGACTCGGCGCGGGGGGCGAGCGCTATCGCGAGGAGGCCGCGGTCGGTGCGCAGGCGCATGCCGCGGGGATCGCGGCGGGCCTGCTCGCGCGCACCGCACGCCGATCGCGCGCCGCGATCGACCACCTGCTCGTCGACGTCCTGCTCGACCTCGAGAGCGGCGCTCGCGATGCCGCGCGGGCCCGGCTGCGCTTCGCGCGCGAGGAACTGCCGGGCGCCGCGAAGGACCCGGCGCTGACCCTCGTGGCCGCCGCCGTGCGCTGCGGGCGACCCGGACGCTTCGCCCTCCGCGCGGCCTTCGATGCCTTCCTCGCGCTCCGCGCTCCCCGTCGTCACTCCATGTAGCGGCGGCGGCGCAGCAGCACGACCTGTACCAGGAAGCCCAGGTAGACGCGCACGCAGGAGCGCTGCAGCCACCAGATGCGCAGCGGATTGCCCCGGCGCATGGGCCGCAGGCGACGTCGCTCACGCCAGATCGAGCGGCACTCGCCGATCGTGCGCACGCGGCCCCGGACGAGGATGCGCGCGAGATCGAACTGACCGAGCAGGGGTGCGAGCAGCGGCACGAGGAACCAGCTGAGGATCAGCCAGGGCGCGTTCAGCAGGATCACCGTGCGCGGCATGTTGATCCAATACGCGGTCGAGAGGTTCCGCACCGAGCGGACGCGGAAGTCGTCGTTGCGGACCTTCGCGATCGAGGCATTGAGGCGGTGGCGGACGACCGCGCCCGGCACGAAGCGCGTGAAGTGCCCCGTGGCCGCACAGCGCAGCGAGAGATCGACGTCCTCGAAGTTCGCGAAGAAGTCGTCGCGGAAGGTCCCGAGCTCGTGCAGCAGCGCGGCGCGGTAGAGCACGGCACCACCGCATGCGCCGAGCAAGGTGGCGGGGGTGTCGAACTCCGAGCGCGGTCGATCGCGGCCGCGCGGGATCGCCTCGCCGGTCGTGAGGATCGCCGTGCCCGCGTTCTCGGTCCGCTCCGGGTCGGAGACGAAGACCATGTGCGAGGCGAAGAGGCCTCCGTCCTCGTCCGCCTCGGCTGCCGTCACCAGGCGCTCCAGCCACGTGGGCTCGGCGAAGGCATCGTTGTTCAGCAGGGCGATGTAGCGCGCGCGCCCTTCCTCGAGCGCGAGACGCATCGGCGGATTGTTGCCGCCCGTGAAGCCGAGGTTGTGCGCGTGCCGGAAGAGCCTCACACGCGTCCCGAACTCGCGCTCGATCGCGTCCGCTTCGCCGTTCGCCGAACCGTTGTCGACCACGAGGATCTCGACCCGGGGCCAGGTCTGCGCGAGCAGCGAGCGCAGGCACTCGCACGTGTCTTCGAGGCCGTTCCAGTTGACGACGACGACGGCGACGAGCGGGCACTCGTCGCGCGAGATCGGAGATCGCGCCGGGCTCGGAGGCGAGTTGGACAGACGCGCAGTGGAGCACGCTGGAGCGCGGGGCACCACAGAGCACGCGCGCGGTCGCTCCCGCGGGATGGCCGTCTGGATCGGGCCGCTCCGATCGGCTTGAATCGCCGCGGTGTCCGACTCGAGCACGCTGCACGTCCTGACCGTGGTCGGTGCCCGGCCTCAGTTCGTGAAGGCAGCGGTCCTGAGCCGCGCCTTCGCGAGCGCGAACCGGGGCGCGGGGCGGGAGCTCGTGCGCGAGTCGCTGCTCCACACGGGGCAGCACTGGGACCACGGGATGAGCGGCGTGTTCTTCGAGGAGATGGCGATTCCCGAGCCGTGCGCCAATCTGGGGGTCGGCGGCGGGACGCACGGCGCGATGACCGGTCGCATGCTCGAGGCGATCGAGACGGAGCTCCTGGCCAGGCGTCCGGACCTGGTGCTCGTCTATGGCGACACCAACTCGACGCTCGCCGGCGCGCTCGCCGCGGCGAAGCTGCATCTGCCGGTCGCCCACGTCGAGGCCGGGCTGCGCAGCTTCAACCGCCGGATGCCCGAGGAGATCAACCGCGTCCTCGTCGATCATCTCGCGACGTGGCTCTTCTGCCCGTCGCCGGCGTCCGCGGCGCAGCTCGGCCGCGAGGGGATCGTCGACGGCGTCGAGGTGAGCGGCGACGTGATGGTCGATGCGCAGCTCTTCTACCGGAGCCGCGCGGTCCGGCCGGTGCGCACCGAGCCCTTCGCGCTCGCCACGTTGCACCGCGCCGAGAACACCGACGACCCGCAGCGTCTGCGGGCGATCGTCGCCGCGCTCGCCGGCGGCCCCCTGCGCGTCGTGTTGCCGGTCCATCCGCGGACGCGGGCGGCGTTCGATCGCGTGGGGCTCGGCGCGCTCGGTCGGCTCGAACTCGTCGAGCCGCTCTCCTACCTCGAGATGCTCGGCCATCTCGATGCCGCGCGCTTCGTCGTCACCGACTCCGGAGGCCTGCAGAAGGAGGCCTACGTCTTCGGCAAGCGCTGCGTGACGCTCCGGGACGAGACCGAGTGGACGGAACTCGTCGACGCGGGCGCGAATCGACTCGTCGGCGCGGATCCCGATCGGATCCGTGCCGGGCTCCGTTGGGCGGACGCGCCGCTTTGGGCGATCGCGCCGATCTACGGCGACGGCCACGCCGGCGAGCGCATCGTCTCCAGGCTGCTCGCGGCGGGGCGTGCAGCGCGATGAGCGATCCGCTGTCCGCGCCGTTCCGCTCGATCTGGCGCCATCGCGCGCTGCTCCTGCGCACGACGCTCAGCGACCTCCGTTCACGATTCGCCGGCTCCACGCTCGGTGTCGCGTGGCTCGTGCTCTACCCGCTGCTGGTGCTGTCCGCCTATGCCGCGGTGCAGTCGCGCCTCGCGTCGGGATCGAGCGGTGCCACGCTGGACTACGTGCTGCTGGTCTTCGCCGGTCTCGTGCCCTTCCTCGGCTTCGCGGAGGCGCTCGCGACGGGCACCACCGCGGTGAGCGGCAATGCGAGCCTGGTGAAGAACACGCTCTTCCCGATCGAGATGGTGCCCGTGAAGGCGGTCCTCTCGAGCCAGGCGACGCAGCTCGTCGGGACGGTCATCCTCCTCGTGGCGCTGGGCGTCACGGGCAGGCTGGGCTGGTACGCGGCCTGCCTCCCCCTGGTGTGGTTGCTGCAGCTGGTCTTCACGATCGGGCTGATCTGGGTGCTCTCGTCGTTGAACGTGTTCGTCCGGGACCTGCAGCAGATGGTCGGACTGATGACGCTGGTGCTCATGCTCGTCAGCCCGATCGGCTATCCGATCGACAGCCCGACCGCCGAGTCGCTGCGCTGGCTCGTCCTGCCGAATCCGATCGCGCACGCGATCTTCTGCTACCAGGACTGCCTGATCTTCGGGAGACCGCCCGGCACGCGCAGCCTCGCGCTGCTCGCCGTCGCGAGCGCGATCGCGTTCTGGGGCGGGCATTGGTTCTTCGGTCGGCTCAAGCGGGTGATGACCGACAATGTCTGAGTCCGACGCCTACGCGATCCGCATCGAGGGCCTCGGCAAGCGTTACCTGCTCTGGCCGCGACCCGGCGATCGCGTGCTCGCGGCCCTCGGCCTGGATCGCCTCGTCTTCTGGCGGCGCATCCAGCCGCGGGAGTTCTGGGCGCTGCGCGGGCTCGACCTCACCATCGCCCGCGGCGAGCGCGTCGGGATCGTCGGTCACAACGGCGCGGGCAAGTCGACCCTCCTCAAGCTGCTCACCGGCATCCTCTCGCCGACCGAGGGTCACGTGCGTGCGAACGGTCAGGTGCAGGCCCTGATGGAGCTCGGCACGGCGTTCCATCCGGAGCTGTCGGGTCGCGAGAACGTCCGCGTGTCGCTGTCCTACCAGGGTTTCGACGCCGCGCGCGTCCGGGAGCTCGAAGCGGAGATCGTCGACTTCGCCGAGCTCGACGAGTTCATCGACCAGCCGATCAAGACCTACTCCGCGGGCATGTACGCGCGGCTCGCGTTCTCCACCGCGACGGCGGTCGACCCCGAGATCGTGGTCATCGACGAGATCCTCGGCGCGGGCGACGCGTACTTCGCCGGGAAGTGTCTCGAGCGCATGCGGGGCATGACCGAGCGCTCGGGCTCCACCGTGCTGTTCGTCAGCCACGATCTCGAGAGCGTGCAGCGCCTCTGCACGCGCGCGATCTGGATCGAACGCGGTCGGCTGATCGCCGATGGCGAGCCACTCGCGATCGTCAAGCGGTATGCCGAACAGGTGCGCGCGCGAGCGGAGCAGCGGATCCGCGCACGCGAGCGTCGCGTGCAGTCGCGGCAGATCGGCGAGGCGGTCGACGCACCCGAGCCACGCCGGTGTGTGCTCTTCCACCTCGTGACCGAAGGGCGGGCCCATCCGCGTGGCCGCCACGCCGTGCGCCGCATCACGCTGCGCGCCGATGGGGTCGAGCTCGCGACGCTGGACGTCGGCGCGCCGATGGACAACGACCCCGCGCACGGCAGTCGGGTCCTGGACGGGCCGGGCGTGATGGACTGGGGCGACGCCGAGCGCGACTCCCAGGGCGCCTTCCGTGCCTATCTCGATCGACGAGGGCGCTACGAGCATGCGCCGTTCGAGCTCGAGTACGACGCCGCGCGGTACGACGCGGCGCGGCGCGTCGAGCTCGTGATCCATGCGGACGTGAGCGCCGTCGATCGGGTGATCGTCGAACGCCACGACGGCGCGCACTACCGCATGCTCGGTCCGCTCGACTCCGGCGGAGTGACCGTCCTCACCGTCGCGGAGCACGTGCCGAGTTCCGGTGCGGAATCGCTGGCATCCGGAGCGGGTGCACCGGTCCGCGAGACGAGCGGTCCCGACGCGGAGTACGGCGATCGCGCCGCCCGGATCGACGCCGTCGCCCTGCTCGATCGCGAGGGCGCCGACCGGCGCGTCTTCGACAGCGGCGAGCGCGTGGTGATCACCCTGACGGGGACGATCACGCGCGCCTTGCCGAGTGCGGTCTTCGTCGTCGCCATCTATCTCCCCGACGGCCAGTGCGCGACGCAGATGTGGTGCGATCACACCCACCTCGGCCTCGACCTGGCGCCCGGTGCGTTCCGCGTCGAATTCGTCCTCGACCCGCTCCTGCTGGGCCGCAGCGCCTATGTCGGGAGCGTCGCGATCTTCGGCTCGCTGCGCGACGACGGCAGCGAGGCACCGGCCCACCACGTCTGGGATCGCTGCATCTACTTCGAGGTGCGGCAGCCGGGACTGCAGCGCACTCCGCGCGGTCTGTTCGCGCAGCCGTTCGAGGCCCGCGGCGCGCGGGTCGGCGCGGCGCCGCGCGCGCAGCGTTGACCACGCCCGCGTGCTGTGTCAAAAGCTGGGGATGCCGATCCCGGTCGACGACCCGTTCCTGGGCCCCGCTTCGCCGTGCCGCCTGAGCGGAGGGCGCTGAACGATGTGCGGCATCGCGGGTTCGGTGGGCGCACGATCCGGCGCGCAGGAGACGGCGGCGATCGGGCGCCGCATGCTCGATCTGCTCGCGCACCGCGGACCCGACGGGGAAGGCTCCCACACCGTCGCGCAGGCCCCGGTGTGGCTCGGGCATCGCCGGCTCGCGATCATCGACCTGGCGAACGGCGCGCAGCCGATGGCGAGTCGTGACGGCCGGCTGACGCTGACCTTCAACGGGTGCATCTACAACTACCGCGAGCTCCGCGACGAGCTCGTCGCCGCGGGTCATCGTTTCGCCACCGACAGCGACACCGAGGTCATCCTCCACGCGTATGCCGCATGGGGAGAGGACTGCGTGACGCGCTTCAACGGCATGTGGGCCTTCGCGATCTGGGACGATCGCGAGCGCCGGCTCTTCTGTGCGCGCGATCGCCTCGGCGTGAAGCCGTTCTACTGGCACTTCGACGGCCACCGTCTGCTCTTCGCCTCGGAGATCAAAGCGCTGTTCGCCGATCGGAGCGTGCCGCGCGTGCCCGACGACGACGGCCTGCGGCAGTACCTCGCGTTCCAGTTCTGCCTCGGCGATCGCACGCTGTTCCGCGACATCCGCAGGCTGCCGCCGGGGCACGTGCTGAGCTTCGCCCCGGGCGATGGCGCGCCGCGCGTGCGCGCCTACTGGGACGTCCAGTTCCACGTCGACGAGGATCACAGCGACGTCTGGTTCGTGCGCCGCCTGCGCGAACTGCTCGAGGACTCCGTGCGCCTGCGGCTCCGCGCGGACGTGCCGCTCGGCGCCCACCTCTCGGGCGGCACCGACTCGTCGGTGGTGGTGGCGCTGGCGCGGCGTCTGCTGCCGGAGGGCGCCCCGCTCGCCACGTTCACCGGGGCCTTCGATCTCGGGCCGCGCTACGACGAGCGGCGTTGGGCGCGCCTGGTCGCGGATCGACACGGCGCACAGGCTCACGAGATCGAGCTCGGCGCGCGCGACTTCGCCGAGAGTATCGAGAAGATCGTCTGGCACATGGACGAGCCCGCGGCGGGACCCGGGGTGTTCCCCCAGTTCCACGTCGCGAAGCTCGCCTCGCGTCACGTGAAGGTGGTGCTCGGTGGGCAGGGCGGCGACGAGCTCTTCATCGGCTACGCGCGCTACCTGGTGGCCTACCTCGAGGAATGCCTGAAGGGCGCGATCGAGGACACGGCGCAACGCGGGGACTACGTGGCGACGCTCGCGTCGATCGTCCCGAGTCTTCCCAGCCTGCAGAGCTACGTGCCGATGCTCCGCGCGTTCTGGAAGCGTGGCGTCTTCGGCGAACCCGCGCGGCGGTACTTCGATCTGATGGACCGCTTCGGCGGCGTCTCGCCGCTGCTGTCCCCCGAGTTCCGGGTCGATCCCGAGCAGACGCTCGCCGAGTTCCGCGGGATCTTCGACGTGCATGGCGCGGCGTCGATGATCAACCGCATCCTCTACTTCGACAGCAAGACGCACCTGCAGTCGCTGTTGCACGTCGAGGATCGCACGAGCATGGCGTTCGGTCTCGAGTCCCGGGTGCCCCTGCTCGACTATCGCCTCGTCGAGCTGATGGCCACGGTCCGGCCGCGGCTCAAGTTCGAGAACGGCCACCTGAAGCACCTCTTCCTGCGTGCGGCGGGGGACCTCCTGCCCGTCGAGATCCGCGAGCGTCGCGACAAGATGGGCTTCCCCGTGCCGCTCACCGAATGGGCGAAGGGTGGCCTGCGCGAGTTCTTCTTCGACGTGCTCGGTGCGCGCCGGGCGCGCGAACGCGGCGTCTTCCGCAACGACGCCCTTCTCGACACCATCGCCGACGAAGCGGCCTTCGGGCGCACCGGTTGGGGCGCGATCTGCCTCGAGCTCTGGTTCCGGCAGTTCATCGACGGCGACGGTCTCCCCGCCACGTGAGTGGGGCGCTCGCGAAGCGCCGTGTCGACGGCCCGCTTCCGCACGGCTACGGTGGGCCGTGATGCCGCGCGTCCTCGCGGTCGCCTACGACGTCGGCCCGGCGTCGCCAGCCCAACCGCGAGTCGCCGCGCTGCTGCGCGAGTTCGTGCGACGCGGGGCGGAGGTCTGGCTCTGGACGGAGCGCGACCCGGGTCCCTGGGCCGCCGAGCTCGCGGCCCATGGGCGCTTCCGCGCGGTCGTCGTCGCCGATCCCGTCGCGCGCGGCTACGCGCATCTCCTGCGGCGAAGCCGATCGCCCACGGTCGCATCGGCCGGGACCGCAGCTCCGCGGTCGCCGTCGTCGGCGGGCGGGATCACCGCGTGGGCCTGGCGTCTCGGCGCCCGCCTCCAGCAGGCGCTCCTGTTCCCCGACAACCAGGTGCTGTGGTCGCGTCGCGTCGCACGCCGGGTCGGCGCAGAGGCTCGCGCGGGCGACCTCGTGCTCACCTGCTCGCGCCCGGAGAGCGTGGGGTGCATCGGCCCCCGCGTGCAGCGGCAGGGCGCGCGATGGTGGCTCGACTTCGCGGACGGCTGGTGTTTCCAGGGCCTGCGGCGCGAGGCGATGACACCCGGCCGCCGGCGGGAGCGCGAGCTCGAGCTCGAGCGGCGCTGGGTCGGCGCCGCGGATCTCGTGAGCACCGTCGACGATCTGCTCGCGGAGTCCTTCGGCCGGCTCCGACAAGGGGGTGAGGTCGCGGTCCTTCCCAACCTCGTCCCCGACGAGTTCGGCGGCCGCGAGCCGGATCCGTCCCCGACGCCGCCGCCCGGCGAGGCGCTGCCGACCATCGGCTACTTCGGTCGCATCTCGTTGAGCGATCCCGAGCGCACGCTCGAACCGCTCCTCGGGTTGCTGCGGCGCGACGGTGGCCGGCACCGCGCTCGCTTCTGCTTCCACGGGGAGTACCGCGCCGAGGACCGCCGGGAGATCGCGGCGATCGCGGCGCTCGGCCACGAAGTGTCGGTCGCGGATCCGTTGCCGCGCGAGCGGCTCGTCGCGCAACGGCGCTCCTTCGCCGCGATGGTCGTCGTGACCTCACCCGGGCAGCGCGGCTCGTCGAGCAAGCTGCTCGATGCGCTCGGGCTCGCCCTGCCGGTGCTCGCCATCGTGCCCGAGGACAGCATCGCCGCGCGCATCGTCCGCGACTGTGGCTGCGGCATGGTGGTGCCCTTCGAGGCCCTCGGTCATGCCGAAGGGCTCTGGGCGCAGTTCCTGGAGGGCGTAAGGCTCGGGCGCTACCGGTTGGAACCCGGTCTCCGCGAGCGCTATACCAGCGCCGCGTTCGTGCCTGCGCTCGTCGATCGTGCGTTCCGCATGGTCGGCGCAGCGGAAACTCCCCGATGACCTCACCCGAACGCCCCTACTTCGTCCACGAGTCTGCCTACGTCGATGAGCCGTGCGAGATCGGTGCCGGAACCAAGATCTGGCACTTCTGCCACGTGCTCCCCGGGGCGCGGCTCGGCCGCAACTGCAACCTCGGTCAGAACGTGATGATCGGGAATGACGTCGTCGTCGGCGACAACGTCAAGATCCAGAACAACGTCTCGATCTACACGGGCACGGTGGTGGAGGACGACGTGTTCCTCGGGCCGTCGTGCGTGCTGACCAACGTCAGCAATCCGCGCTCCCAGGTGAACCGTCGCTCGCTGTACGAGCGGACGCTGCTGAGGCGCGGTTGCTCGATCGGCGCCAATGCGACGATCGTCTGCGGCACGACCGTCGGGCGCTACGCCTTCGTCTCCGCGGGGGCGGTCGTCACGCACGACGTCCCCGATTACGCATTGATGATGGGCGTCCCCGCGCGGCAGGCCGGCTGGATGAGCCGTCACGGCCATCGCCTCGTGAAGAAGGGAACCGACGGCATCATGACCTGCCCGGAGAGCGGCTATCGCTATCGCGAGCAGGCCGGCGTGCTCCGTTGTCTCGACGTGGCCGAGGACGCGCCGCTCCCGAAGGAGAAGGCCGTCGGCAGCCGCGGCTACCGTGAATTCCGGGCCCAGGAGGCTCAATCGTGACGATCACCAAGGTCCCGCTCCTCGATCTCACCCGCAGCGACGCCGCCCTCCTCGATGGACTGCGCGGCGCCTTCGAGCGTGTGCTCACCAGCGGTCAATACATCATGGGCCCCGAGATCGAGGGGCTCGAGCGCGAGTGCGCGCAGTTCATCGGCTCGCAGCACGCGATCGCGGTCTCTTCGGGGACCGACGCGCTCGTCCTGGCGCTCATGGCGCTCGGGGTCGGGCCCGGCGACGAGGTGATCTGCCCCACCTACACGTTCTTCGCCACAGCCGGCTCGGTCTGGCGGGTCGGCGCGCGGCCGGTCTTCGTGGACATGGACCCGAAGACCTACAACTGCGACGCCGCGCACGTGCGCGCGCAGATCACGCCGCGCACCCGGGCGATCATGCCCGTGCATCTCTTCGGGCAATGCGCGGACATGGATCCGTTGCTCGCGCTGGCCGCGGAGAAGGGCATCCCCGTCATCGAGGACGCGGCGCAGGCCATCGGCACCCGCTATGGGGACCGGGGTGCCGGCTCCATGGGCGCCTTCGGCTGCTTCTCGTTCTTCCCGTCGAAGAACCTCGGTTGCCTCGGCGATGGGGGACTGGTCACCGCCAAGGACGCGAACCTGGCCGAGACGGCCCGGATCATGCGTGTCCACGGCGGCAAGCCGAAGTACCACCACAAGGTCGTCGGCGGCAACTTCCGCCTCGATCCGCTGCAGGCGGCCTTCCTGCGCGTGAAACTCCCGCGCCTGCCTGGCTGGACCGACGCGCGTCGCCGCAATGCCGCCGCCTACGAGGGGCTCTTCCGCGCGGCAGGGGTCGTCGCTTCGGATCCCGTCGCCGTCGAGCCCGGCTCGATCGGCCTGCCGGTGCGCGTGCGTGACCACATCTACAACCAATTCGTGATCCGGACGCCGCACCGCGAGGAGCTCAAGGCGCACCTGGCGAAGCACGGCGTCGGGACCGAGGTCTATTACCCGGTCCCGCTGCATCTGCAGGAGTGCTTCGCATCCCTCGGGCACCGGCGGGGCGAGTTCCCTCATTCCGAGCGGGCCGCCGCCGAGTCGCTCGCGCTCCCGATCTTCCCCGAGCTCGCGCCGGCGGAGATCGCCTATGTGGCCGAGCGCGTCGTGCAGTTCTGCAAGGGATCCGGTCGATGAGCGCCACCCCGAAGGCGCCCGCCGTCGCGGTCGTCGGCTGCGGTTACTGGGGCAAGAACCTGGTCCGCAACTTCGCCGAGCTGGGCGCCCTGTCGATCGTGAGCGAACCGGGCGAGGCCGGGCAGCGCAAGGCGCGGGAGATCGCTCCGGGGGCGAAGATCGTCGCGGATTACGACGCGGTCCTCGCGTCGGATGTGCGAGGCGTCGTGCTGGCGACCCCGGCGGCGACCCACCATGCGCTCGCCAGGCGAGCCTTGGAGGCGGGCAAGGACGTCTTCGTCGAGAAGCCGCTCGCATTGCGCCACGAGGACGCAGCGCAACTCGTCGAGATCGCCGCGGCGTCGGGCCGCATGCTGATGGTCGGCCACGTGCTCGAATACCACCCGGCGATCCGCGCGATCGACGGGCTCGTGCGCGAGGGCGAGCTCGGCAAGGTCCAATACGTCTATTCGAACCGGCTCAACCTCGGGAAGGTGCGCACGGAGGAGAACATCCTCTGGAGCTTCGCGCCCCACGACGTCGCCATCATCCTCCGACTCGTGGGGGCGATGCCGATCCAGGTCTCGGCCTGCGGCGGCAACTACATCACGGCGAACATCGCCGACGTCAGCGTGAGCAACCTGCTCTTCGACGACGGCACGCGGGCGCACGTCTTCGTCTCGTGGCTGCATCCCTTCAAGGAGCAGCGGCTGGTCGTCGTCGGCGATCGCCGTATGGCGACCTACGACGACATCGCGAAGAAGCTCGTGGTCTACGAGAAGCGCGTGGACCGCAGCGTGGATGGACCGGTGCCCTTCCAGGGCGAGGGCCACGAGATCGCGTTCTCCGCAGAGGAGCCGCTACGGCTCGAATGCCAGGCCTTCCTCGATGCGATCGCGACGCGCCGCCCGCCCCTGACCGACGGTGTCAGCGGGCTCGCCACGCTGAAGGTCCTGCAGGCAGCCCAGCGCTCGCTGATGACCGGCGGAGAGCCGGTGCCCCTGCACCGGCTCTGAGGAGCTCAGCGGGACGCCGGCGCAGCGCATTGCGCGCGCCACCAATCGACGGTCCGGCGGAGTCCGTCGCGGAGCGCGACCTTGGCCTCGAAGCCGAAGCTCTCGCGCGCGCGGGTGGTGTCGAGGCAGCGACGGGGCTGACCGTCGGGCTTCTCGAGAGCCCAGACGATCCGGCCGTGCCACTCGCAGGCCTCGCAGATGGTGGTGACGAGCTCCTGGATCGAGATCTCGCTCCCCGTGCCGAGATTGACCGGCTCGGGGGACTCGTAGCGCTCGGCCGCGAGGACGATGCCCTCGGCGCAGTCGTCTACGTAGAGGAACTCGCGGGAGGCGCGTCCGGAGCCCCAGACCACGATCTCGTCGCTGCCGCTGCGGCGGGCGTCCTCGACCTTGCGGATCAGCGCGGGGATGACGTGGCTCGTGTTCGGATCGAAGTTGTCGCCGGGTCCGTAGAGGTTCACCGGGAGGAGGTAGATCCCATTCGCGCCGTACTGCTGGCGGTAGGCCTGCAGCATCACCAGGAGGGCTTTCTTGGCGACCCCGTAAGGCGCGTTCGTCTCCTCGGGGTAGCCGTCCCAGAGCGCATCCTCCCGGAACGGCACGGGCGTGTGCTTGGGGTAGGCGCAGATGGTGCCGACCTGGACGAACTTCTCGACTCCGCGGCGCCGCGAGGCCTCGATGAGGTGCAGGCCCATCGCCATGTTCGCGAAGAAGTAGCGGCCGGGGTTGGCGCGGTTCGCGCCGATCCCGCCGACCTCCGCGGCGAGGTGGAGGACGACGTCGGGCCGGCACTCGGCAAGCAGCCGTTCGACGTGGCTCTCGCGGGTCAGGTCGCAGGAGGCGCGCCGGGGGACGTGGATCCGCGTGGCACCCCGAGCCCGTAGCTTCTGGACGACCACTCGGCCGAGGAAGCCGGCTCCTCCGGTGACCAGAACCGACTTGTCCGACCAGTCGAATGTGCTCATCGGCGAACCTGCTGGGCTTGGGTGGGCGCGCCTTGGCATCGGTCGGACGAGGCCGTCGGCTGAAGGCGAAGTGAGTCCCGGGCGCCCAGTTCGCCGCGCGAAGCTCCCTCCGGTCCAGCCCGGCCCAGCCCGGCCCGGCCCAGCCCGGCCCGGCCCAGCCCGGCCCGGCCCGGCCCGGCCCGGCACGGCGGGGCTCCGGCGATCAGGGGTGGGGAGGCCATGCCGACGGCGGCGCCCCCTCGGTTGATCGTGGCCTCACGCCGACCTGAACTCCTACTCACGCAGGGGTTTGCGCCGCGGCTCCAGTTCCGCGGCAGGAGTTTCGAACCCCAACGCTTGCAAGTTGCTCGCGTCTCGCTAGGATTCCCCGCCCCTCGCGGTTGCGGCTGCGAGGACGCGAGGCGCGCGAGCGCGTTTCGCGCGGTCTTTGGCATTACGGACAGCCCTG
>JADLHO010000049.1 GCA_020848735.1 Planctomycetota bacterium
GACGGTGCTCGACGACCAGCCGCTGCCCCGGATCGAGCCCGACCGCGGCGACCTCGAGCAGGGCCGTCGCCGCCTCGCCGCCGTCGACCTTGGCGATGGCGCGGCAGAGGGCGGCGAGCTCCTTCTGGTGCGTCATGGTCCCGACCGAGTCGGGGGAGACGACGCCGGCGCGCACGCCGATCGCCGACTTCGTGATGCGGTCCTTGGTGAGATCGAGCTCGCCCTTCTGGTGCGCCGCGAGCCAGGCCTCGAGCGCTTCCATGACGCGCTTGTCCTGGGTGCGCGGCGCGGCGGACAGGACGGCGAAGACGAGCGCGCACGACGCAATGCTCGTGAGGGACCGCGAGAGGCTGCTGGTCATGACTCGGAACGCGGAGGGGACGCGTGGAGTGGAGGGGCGCGGCGAGGGCCGGGCCAGAGTAGCGATCCGTTCGCGGGCGAGCACCGCGTTGCTCCGAAGCGGGCTGCAGATCGCGGCGGGTCGCTCCTTATCATCGCGACCCGCATGCCGTCGGCTCTCGCGCCCTGCTCATCCCCAGTCCGGTCACCCACGCGAACCCGCCCCTGTGCGGCGGCCCTGCTCCTCGCCCTCGCCCCGGCGCTGCGCGCCGCGCCGCAAGAGCGGGAATACCGACCGCAGGTCGAAGCCGCCTCGGCCGCCGCCGCGGACGCGATCGCGGCGTTCCGGCCCGCCGAGGGCCTGAAGGTGGATCTCGTCGCGGCCGAGCCGATGCTGGCCAACCCCGTCGCCTTCGACATCGGCGACGACGGCCGCATCTACGTGGTCGAGACGCACCGCCTGCGCGCCGGCGTGATCGACATGCGCGACTACACGGGCTGGGTCGACGAGGACCTCGCCTGCACGACGGTCGCGGACCGCATCGCCGCGATCCGCAAGCACTTCGCCGGCGAGCTGCCGGCCTGGCGCAGCGAGCACGAGCGCATCCGCTGTCTCATCGACGACGACCGCGACGGCCGGATCGACCGCGCATCGACCTTCGCCGACGGCTTCAACGAACTCGAGGACGGCATCGCCGCGGGCGTGCTCGCGCACGGCGCCGACGTCTACTTCACCGACATCCCCAACGTCTGGAAGCTGCGCGACGCCGATCGCGATGGCCGCGCCGAGTCGCGGGAGATCCTGCACGGCGGCTACGGCGTGCACTTCTCGCTGATCGGCCACGACCTGCACGGCGCGATCCTCGGACCCGATCGGCGGCTCTGGTTCTCGATCGGTGACCGCGGGTTCCACGTCGAGAAGGACGGCAAGACCTTCGCGTTCCCCCACGAGGGGGCGGTGCTGCGCTGCGAGCTCGACGGGAGCCAGCTCGAGGTCGTGCACCGCGGCCTCCGCAACCCGCAGGAGCTCGCCTTCGACGATTACGGCGAGCTCTTCACCTGCGACAACAACAGCGACGGCGGCGATCAGGCGCGGCTCGTGCACGTCGTCGACGGCGGGAACAGCGGCTGGACCATCGGCTACCAATGGCTCCCCACGCGCGGCGCGTGGAACGAGGACCTGCTCTGGAAGCCGCGCTTTCTGGGCCAGCCGGCCTGGGTGAACGCGCCGATCGCGAACGTCGCGAACGGTCCGTCGGGCTTCGTCGCCAATCCGGGGAGCGGATTGCCGGCGCGCTGGGACGGCCGCTTCTTCCTCTGCGAGTTCCGCGGCAGCAGCGCGGGCAGCGGCGTGCTCGCGCTGCGCGTCGAACGCGAGGGCGCGGGCCACCGCCTCGTCGACACCGAGCGCGTGATCTGGAACGTGCTCGCGACCGACTGCGACTTCGGCCCCGACGGCGGGCTCTACGTGCTCGATTGGGTGCAGGGCTGGGGCAAGACGGGCCGCGGCCGCATCTACCGCGTCAGCGATGGCCGCCTCGGCGAGGACGCGCTCGCGCAGCAGGTCGCGACGCTCCTCCGCGAGGGCATGGGCAAGCGCAGCGTCGAGGAGCTCGCGCGTCTGCTCGGCCATCGCGATCGGCGCGTGCGCCAGGCCGCGCAGTTCGAGCTCGTCGATCGCGGCGATGCCGGATTGGCCGCGCTCGAGGCCGCGAGCCGCCAGCACGAGTCGCTCTTCGCGCGCCTGCACGCCATCTGGGGCCTCGGCATCGTCGCGCGGCGCGGCGGGTCCGAGGAGCTCGTCAAGCGGATCGAGCTGCTCGTTCTCGACGAGAACGAGGACGTGCGCGCCCAGGCGCTGCGCGTCTGCGGCGAGGCCCCCGGGCGTTCGTCGCGGCTCGTCGCGGAGCGCGCGCTCCGCGATCCCTCGCCCCGCGTGCGACGTGCCGCGGTGGAGGCGGCCGGACGCATCGGCGCCGAGCCGGCCTTCGGCCCGCTGCTCGGCCTCCTCATCCGCGACGGCGAACAGGACCGGGCGCTGTTCCACGCCCTCGTCGTCGCGCTCACCCGCGTCGGCTCGGGCTGGCGCTTCGCGGACTTCGCGAAGCACGCGTCACCGGCGGTGCGCCGCGCGGGCGTGCTCACGCTGCGCCGCCTCCGCGACGAACGCGTCGCGGTCTTCCTCGCCGATGCGGACCCCTCGATCGCCGCCGAGGCCGCGCGCGCGATCCACGACGAACGCATCCTCGGCGCCTTGCCCGCGCTGGGCGCCTGGACCGCGCGGACCGGCTTCGCGGAGATCCCCCTGCTCCGCCGCGCGCTCGGCGCGCACCGCATCCTCGGCAAGGGCGAGAACCTCGATGCGCTGCTGAGCTACGCGCAGCGGAAGGACGCCCCCGCGAGCATGCGCGTCGAAGCGCTGCGCATCATCGCCGAGTGGCCGTCGCCGCACGGCCAGGACCGTGTGCTCGGCGAGTGGCGCCCGCTGCGCGCGCGTCCCGCGATCGGCGCCCGCGTGCGCACGGCACCCATGCTGCACGCGCTGGCCGCCGATGCCGAGACGCCCGGCGAGGTGATGCGCGCGGCCCTCGAGGCGGTCGCCCGCCTGCGCAGCGTCGACTGCGGCGCGACGCTCGAGGCCATCGCCGCGGACCGCGCGCGCGACGGCGAGACGCGCGCGCTCGCGCTGCGCACGCTCGCCGCGCTCGGCGACGCCGGCGCGCGCGTGCGCAGCGCGAAGGGCGTGGCCGACGACGCGCCGCTGCCGCTGCGCCGCGCCGCGCTCGACGTGCTCGCGCAGGACGAGCCCGCCGCCGTCGTGCCGCTGCTCGCCTCGCTCGCGCGCGAAGGCTCGAGCGAAGAGCGCCGCGCGGCGCTCGCGAGTCTCGCCAACGCGAGCGGCGATGCGGCCGACGCCGCCCTCGCGGCGGAGCTCGCCAAGCTCGCGGCCGGCGAGATCCCCTCGACGCTCCAGCTCGACGTGCTCGAGGCGGGCCTCGCGCGCGCGGGCGGCGCCGCGCGCACGCAGGCGCAGGCCTGGCTCGATGCGCAGAAGGGCTCGGGCGATCCGCTCGCGGCCTGGCGCGGCTGCCTCGAAGGCGGCGATGCCGCGCGCGGCGAGCGGCTCTTCCGCGAGCACGCCGCGGCGCAGTGCCTGCGCTGCCACGCGATCGACGGCAACGGCGGCAACGTCGGTCCCGCCCTCGACTCGATCGGCAAGACCCGGGATCGGCCCTACCTGCTCGGCGCGCTGCTGGTCCCGAACCGCGAGATCGCGGCGGGCTACGAGCAGATCGTCGTGAAGCTGGCCGACGGGACGACGGCTGGCGGGATCGTGGTCCGCGAGACCGAGACCGAGCTCGTGCTCCGCGACGCGGACGGCAAGGAGCGGGGCCTCGCGAGGGCCGAGATCCGGTCCCGCGAGGGTTCCGGCTCCGCGATGCCGGCGATGGACGCGACGCTCACGCGCCGCGAGCTGCGGGACCTGGTCGAGTTCCTCTCGACCCGGAAGCGTTGAGCCGGCTCAGCGGCGGCGCTCGCCGCCGCCGCCGCCACCCTCGCCCTCGTCGCCGCTCTTGAACTTCTTGTGAGCGGGCGACTTCTGCCCGTTGATCTCGTCGCGGAGCGTGACGGCGAGCTCGTTGTTGCCCTCGACCAGCGCGCGCTCGAGCTCGAGCAGCTTGCCGTGCATGTCGAGCATCGCGACCTGGAAGTCGACCAGGAACTGCGCGCGCTCCTCTTCCTTGATGTCCTTCGTCATCTCCGGCTTCTCGAGCCGGCTCTTGCCGCAGAGTTCGCCGAGGGAGCGCACGAGGGCGAGCGAGCCCTCGTTCTTCTGGGGATCCTTCAGGTCCGCGCGGAGCTTGCGGAAGCCCTTGTTGATCTCCTCCATGTACTTCGCGAGCTTCGTGTCTTCGGCGGCCGAGCTCACGACCGGTTCCGTGACGCGCACTTGGACTTCACGCGCCGGCGTGGCGAGGAGGGCAACGAGGGTCGCGGACGAGAAGGCGAGGAGACTGCGGTGGATCATGGTGCAGACGGAGAGGTCGGCCATCGGGCCGGTCCTGGGGGCCGGAACTAGCGGCGGAACTCTAGCCCGCGAGCTGCGGGGCTGCCGCAGGGCTTCGTCCCGGCTTCGCAACGTGCGGCCGGCTCCGCGCCGGTTCGGGCGCCGGTTCACGCCGGCCCGAAATGCAGCGACCCTCGCCGCGCTTGCGCGCGCCGAGGGTCGTGCGTGGCACATACCCGGAAGGACTTGAACCTTCAACCTTCGGATCCGTAGTCCGATGCTCTATCCAATTGAGCTACGGGTACGCGTCGGTGAGGGCGGGGAACCATAGCGAGGCGTCGCGCTCGTGCAAGCGCCTGGCGGCGATTCCCTCGACGTGCCCTCGACGTGCACCCGGCTGGGGCTCAGGCCGTCGGGCTGCGGGCCGCCGAGCGGATCGCGAGCAGATGACCCGCGAGCACCGCCTCGAGGGCGTGGATCGCCTTCGCGTGGCGCAGGAGGTTGTCGCAGGTCTCGGCCATCACGCAGGCGGTCAGGGCCCCGCGGAGGAACTCGACGCAGCGGCGGCCGTGGCCGATCGCGCGCCGCGGCTCCGGGCCGGTGCCCGCGAGCTGGGGCAACCAGACGTGCGTCAGGTTGCGGATCGTCTCCCGCGTCAGGTCGCCGGCGAGGATCGCGTTGATCCAGAGCCGCGCGGCGCGGCGGCGCCGGTTGAGCACGCTGACGTTCGGCGCCCGCGTGAGCGGGAAGCCGTGACGCGCGGTCACGTCGAGCGAGAAGTGCACGAGCGAACGGGCGAGCAGCACGTCGTCGTCGCCGACCAGCAACTGGAAGTAGGCGAGGCCCTGCTCGACCTCGGCGGTGAGGGCCCGGGCCGGCCGCTGCGGCTTGAGCCAGGGGACCTGGTGTTCGACTCCCGTCCACGCGGTGCCGGCTGCCTCAGCCGGACGCGCGCCTCGCGTCGCCTTCGTCTGCATGCCGCGAGTTTCGGCCGGTGCCGGCGGCGGAATCGAGTGCGGCCCCCGCGTCGGCCTGGGATGCGGGCCCGGCGGCGGCCGCTTCGGCGAGCGCGGCGGCCCAGATCGAGGCGGGCAGGGCCGCCTCGGCCGGGTCGCGCGGGGCGCGGATCACCCGCGGGCCGGCGAGCGCGTTGGTCGACCAGAGCCCCGTCGCACCCGCGAACTCGTCGAGACCGACGGGCCGCTCGTCGACCCGCCGCCCCCGCGCGCGCAGGCCTTCGAGCAGGACGGCGCGCGCGATGCCGGGCAGGATCGTGCCGTCGAGGGGCGGCGTCGCGAAGACGCTGTCCAGCAGCAGCAAGAGATTGCCGCGCGAGGTCTCGCCGAGCGTGCCGTCGCGACGCAGCGTCAGGGCCTCGGCGGCGCCGCGGGCGCGCGCACTCGCCTCGAGCCGTTCCCAGGTCCGTCGATCGAGCAGCTTGTGCGAGGGATCGGGCGCCTGCCACGGCGCGGGCAGGATCTGCACGCGCAGCGGCGCGCCGGAGCCGGGCAGGGCGCGCGGCGAGCATTCGATGCGCGGCCGTCCGTCCTCGACGTGCACGCGCACGCGCAGACCGGCGTCCGCGCTCGGCGAGGCGATCGCCGCGGCGAGTGCGGCATCGAGGCGCGGCGCGAGTGCGGCGAGGACGTCGCTCTGGATCCCGAGCGCACGCAACGAGTCCAGCGCGCGCGCGCGGTGCCGCGGCCAGAGCGGCGCACGCGGCACGCCGCGCTCGACGACGATGCGCAGCGTCTCGAAGACCCCCTTCACGCGCGCGCCTCGCGCAGCACGCCGGCGTCGAGCGCCAGCGCGCGCAACATGCCCGCGGCCTTGTGCAGCGTCTCCTCGTACTCGGCGGCCGGATCGCTGTCGGCCGTCACGCCGCCCCCCGCGTGCAGGCGGATGCGGCCCGCGCGGCACGCCATCGTGCGGATCGCGACATTGAGACGCACGCGCGCGCCGTGCGCGAACTCGCCGATCGCACCGCAGTAGACCCCGCGCCGGCACGACTCGAGTTCCTCCAGGAGCTCCATGCTGCGCAGCTTCGGCGCTCCCGTGATGCTGCCGCCGGGGAAGGTCGCGCGCAGCAGCTCGCCGGTGCTCGTCCCGTCGCGCAGGCGCGCGGTCACGGTGGCGAAGAGGTGATGCACCTGCGCATAGCTCGCGTGTTCGGGGAAGGGCCCGACCGCGACGCTGCCGACCTGAGCGAGCTTGCCAAGATCGTTGCGCAGGAGATCGACGATCATCGCGAGCTCGGCCTGGTCCTTCTCGCTCGCGAGCAGTTCGGCGAGCAGCGCGGCATCGGCCTCTCGGTCCGTCGCGCGCGGCCGCGTGCCCTTGATCGGCCGCGTGCGCACGGCGCTGCCGTCGGCGACGAGGAACTCCTCCGGCGACGCCGAGAGCACGGCGAGGCCGTCGTCGGTCTCGACGTAGGCCGCATAGGGTGCGGGGCTCACGGTGCAGAGCTTCGCGAAGAGCGCGCGCGGGTCGCCGTCGTACCGCGCCTCGAAGGCCTGCGTGAGGTTCGCCTGGAAGAGGTCGCCCGCGCGGATGTGCTCGATCACGCGCGCGACCTTCGCCTCGTAGCCGGCGCGCGTCTCGAGCGCGCGCAGCCCGCTCGCCGGCACGGCGCGCGCCGCGAGCTACGCCTGCGCGGGATCGTGTGACGCGGGCCACACGCTGCGTTCGGCGAAGGCGCCGAGCCAGAGCGCGGGCTGCGGGAACCCGTCGCGGATGCGCAGCGGCAGCGCCTCGACCGCCGAGCGCAGCTCGTAGCTCGCGAAGCCCGCGCACGCGCGGCAGCGGTGGCGCGCGAGGAAGTCATCGAGCCGCGCGAAGAGCTCCGCGCGCGGCGCCGGACTCGCGGGCACCGCGAGCACCTCGACCGGTCCCGCGAAGAGCTCGCTCGGTCCGGCACCGCACGAGTGCAGGAAGACGAGCGGCTCCCCGCGCGGCGCCGCGGCAAGGCGCGCGAACGGGCTCACTGCCAGTTCGGCTTGCGCTTCTCGAGGAAGGCGCGCATGCCCTCGCGCATCTCGTCGGTCGAACTGATCATGCCGAAGAGATCCGCCTCGAGTTCGAGGCCCTCGACGATCGGCAGGTGGATGCCGCGGCGCACGGCCTGCTTCGCGAGTCCCACCGCGGTGCGACCGCGCGAGAGGATCTTCTGCGCGACGGCCTTCGTCGCCGTGAGCAGTTCGGCCTGCGGGAACACGCCGTTGACGAGCCCGATGCGCAGCGCCTCCTCGGCGGGGATCGGATCGCCGGTCATGACGAGCTCGAGCGCCTTGCCCACGCCGAGCAGGCGCGGCAGGCGCTGCGTGCCGCCGTAGCCCGGGATGATGCCGAGGCTCACCTCGGGCAGGCCGAGCTTCGCGTTGGGCGACGCGTAGCGCAGGTCGCAGGCGAGCGCCATCTCGAGACCACCGCCGAGCGCGAAGCCGTTGATCGCGGCGAGCACGGGCTTGCCCGTCGCCTCGATCGCGAGCGTGAGCCGCTGGCCGTGCTGCGCGTTGCGCTTGCCGTCGAGGACGCCCTGCCGGCTGAGGCCGACGATGTCCGCGCCGGCGATGCAGGCCTTCTCACCGGCGCCGGTCAGCACGATCGCGCCGACCGTGGAGTCGGCCGCGAGTTCGACGAACGCCGCGGTCAACGCGCCGATCGTGTCGTGATCGAGCGCGTTGAGCTTCTCGGGCCGATTGACCGTGACGGTCGCGATCGCGCCATCGCGCGCGACGAGCACCGTGCTCATGTGTCGTCGCCCTCCCCCTTGTCGGCCGGCCGCGCCTGCGCCTCGCGGATCTCGACCGACTTGATCCCGATGCGCTGCTTCGGCTTGCTGCGCTCACCGCCGGGGCCGAAGGAGCACTCGACCGCCGCGATCGCGTCCAGCACGTCGAGGCCCGCCTCGAGCTGCCCGAAGACGGTGTACTTGCCGTCGAGCGAGGGCACCGCCGCCGCGTGCACGATGAAGAACTGGCTGCCGGCGGAGTTCGGATCCGCCGAGCGCGCCATCGAGAGCACGCCGCGCACGTGCGGCAGCTCGTTGAACTCGGCGGGCACGCGCCAACCGGGGCCACCGGTGCCCGGCGATCCCGTGGCACCTTCGCGGGTGTTCGGGCAGCCGCCCTGGATCATGAAGTTGCGCACGATGCGATGGAACGCGAGGCCGTCGTAGAAGCCCTCGCGCGCGAGGCGCACGAAGTTGGCGACGTGACCCGGCGCCTTGTCGGCGCGGAAGCCGACGACGAGTTCGCCGAGGTCGGTGACGATGCGCGCCTCGAGCTTGGAGAGGTCTTGGTTCTGCAGGTCCATGCGCATCACTCCTTGAACGCGGGTTCGACGACGGCGGCCCAGAGCCAGAGGTCCTCGGTGGGCACCGAGGTCTCGCCCATGCGCGACGGCATCACGGCCGTGTCGGCGATGAGGTCGAGCACGTCGATGCCCTGCTCGATCATCCCGAAGGCCGAGTACTTGCCATCGAGGTGCGGCGCATCGCCGTGCATCAGGAAGAACTGGCTGCCCGCCGTGTCCTCGCCGGCGGCGCGCGCCATCGAGACGATGCCCTTCACGTGCTTCGTCTCGTTGAACTCGGCGCGCACCGTCCAGCCGGGGCTGCCGGTGCCGGGCATGCCGGTCGCACCGCGCTTCGTGTTGGGGCAACCGCCCTGGACCATGAAGCCGCGGATGACGCGGTGGAAGCGCGTGCCGTCGTAGAAGCCGTCCTTGCTGAGCTTCACGAAGTTCTCGACGTGCCGCGGCGCGACCTCGGGCAGGAAGCCGATCACGATCTCGCCCTTGCTCGTGATGAAGCGCACCTTCGTCTTCGTGTAGTCGAGCTTCGCGAGGTCGATGCCGGACTGGTCGGCGACGATGCGCACCGTGGCTTCGGCGCCCGCGAGACCGACCCAGCTCAGCGCGATCTGCTGCTTGCCGCGCAGCGAGGCCTCGGGCCAGTGCTTGCCCGTGTCGATCGTGATGCTGCGGCGGATCGAGGTCCCGGCGGCGACTTTCACGGTGCCGGGCGCCGGCTCGCGCAACGTCGTCGACTTCGCGCCGTCGACGCTGGTCTCGATCTCGTAGCCGCCGAGCGCGGTCGCGGGCAGCGAACCCGCCTCGTTCACGTCGATCGCGAGCTCGAGCACGAGGGGCTGGCCGAGCTTCACGACGCCCGAACCAGCGGCGAGCGAGACGACCATGGGCGGCTTCGTCGCCGCCTTGGGCGCGTCGCCCTCCTGGGCGAACGCGGAGCCGGGCAAGAGCGAGAGGACGAACGCGACACGCGGGAGGAACTGCATCGGGATCCGGAGGGGAGGGCGTCGGCGGCGACGCGGAAACGGACGCTTGTACGGATCCCCGCCCGGCGGCTCAACGGCGCTGGCACCGTGACTCAGGACGCCGCCGCCTCGAACTCCATCGCCATTCCCATGCCCCCGCTCATGCAGAGCGCGGCGAGTCCGCGCCGCGCGCCGCGGCGGCGCATCTCGTGGAGCAGCGTCGCGACGATGCGCGCACCCGTCGCCCCGATCGGGTGCCCGAGCGCGATCGCTCCCCCAGTGACGTTGAGCCGCTCGGGATCGAGCGGCACGTCGCGCAGGCAGGCGAGCATCTGCGCCGCGAACGCCTCGTTCAGCTCGACGAGCTCGTAGTCCTGCGGCGCGCGGCCCGTCCGGGCGGCGAGGGCGGCCATCGCCGGCACCGGGCCGATGCCCATGATCCGCGGCGAAACGCCCGCGGTGGCCGACGCGCCGAGCCAGGCCAGCGGCGTCAGTCCGCGGCGTTCGAGCTCGGACTCCGTGGTCAGGAGCACGGCCGAGGCCCCGTCGGTGACCCCCGACGAGTTCCCCGCGTGCACGCTGCCGCCCTTCTGCCGGAAGACCGGCGGCAGCTTCGCGAGCGCCTCGAGCGTCACGTCGGCGCGCACGTGCTCGTCCTCGCTCACGCTGCGGACCGCGCCGCGCTGCGCGATCTCGACCGGCACCAGCTCGTCGCGGAAGCGCCCCGCGGCGAGCGCGGCCGCGGCGCGGTGATGGCTGCGCACCGCGTATTCGTCCTGCGCCTCGCGCGTGATCGCGTACTCGTCGGCCAGGTATTCCGCGGTCATCCCCATCGGCTCCTTGAGGATCCCGCAGGTGAAGCCGTCCTGGAAGTTGCCGTCGAGCACCTCGGCGTGGCCGAGGCGATAGCCCTGGCGCATGCGCGGCAGCAGGAAGGGGATGTTCGTCATGCTCTCCACCCCCGCCGCGATCACCATGCGCCGGCCGTCGAGCAGGAGCGCCGCGCGGGCGAGGTCGATCGCCTTCAGGCTGCTGCCGCAGGCCTTGTTCACGGTGTAGGCCGGACTCGTCTCGGGAATGCCCGCCTTGATCGCGGCCTGCCGCGCGGGATTGGGGCCGGAGCCGAGCTGCCGCGCCTGGCCGAGGATCAGCTCGTCGATCGCCGTCGCCGCGAGCCTCTGGCGCGCGAGCAGGCCGCGGATCGCCGCGGCGGCGAGCTCCACCGCAGAGAGGGGGCTGAGCACTCCGTTCAGCTTGCCGATCGGGGTGCGGACGGCGTCGACGACGGCGATGCGCTCCATGGGTGGAGCTTGGTTACTGGGCCGTGGTGAAGAAACAAGGCCGCAGTACCCAGGTCCCCCATTCCAACCGCGCGTCCGATTCCGGCGCACCCGGCCGCTCGAGGGTGTGGTTCATGTCGTCTTGCTCCCCGGGTCTGGTCGCCGGGTGCCGGATGGTGCCGGGCGGTTCGTGCGGGCCGCGGGCTACGGAAGTCGCACTCAGACGCTGCAGATCGACCAGGTGTTCGCCCGGTCGTCGGGGCCGCGGCGCTCGCTGTCGGACGAGGAGCGGCGCCATGGGCGCGAGCACCTGACCCGGCCGGGGCTGGATCGGCCATCGGCCGCGCGCGACGAGGTGAAGACGGTCGCGAGGAGGCTGCTGGCACGACTGCAGTCCCCTTTGACGGTCGGATGGCGGACCACCAACCAGGGGCGCGCGCAAGCGGCGATCGGTTCTGGGTCGGGTCAGGGCTTGCCGCGCAGCTGCTCCCCGGCGCTGTTCACCGTGAAGGCGGGAGCGGAGTCCCGGCACGTCTACGAGTCACTCGGCCGCTCCGCCTGGCCAGGGTCTGCGATCCGAAGGAAGAGGTCGATCAGCGGCTGGATGGTTCGACTGCGGAAGTAGGTGTTGAGCTGGTTGGTGTACTCCTGCTTCGTCGCTTCCACCGGGATCGGGCGAAGGCCGAGCTGCACGAGGACCATCGCCATGAGCAGGCGGCTGGATCGACCGTTCCCGTCCTCGAAGGGATGGATGCGCACGATCTCGGCGTGGATCCACACGGCGACGTACACGGCGGAGTGCTCGTAGTCGGGAGATGCCTTGTTCTCCTGAAGGCTTCGGATCGAGCGCCGCGCGGAATCGAACGCCTCATCGAGCGCTCTGGCGACCGCGCTGCGGTGGAAGGAACGGTTAGGCCCGAACACGAGGCGTTCCGTCCCCCAGTCCTTGCTTCGAGTTCGACCGGCGTGGTCACGTACGCCTGCGAACACCCGGGCGTGCAATGCGCACAGAGTGGCAACGCAGGCCGGCTTGTCGTTCCATCCACCGCCATGGATCTCAGCCGCGACTCCCGCCAGGTTCGAGGTCAGGCGCTGCTTCTCGGCGTCGGAATAGACGCGGTGATCGTTCTGCTCGATCACCGGGGCAGCCAGCGCCGCGCATCGACGCCTTCGATCCGTTGAGATGCGATGACGTCACGGACAACGAGCCCAGGGTCCGGCTGCGCGTTTCCCGATCGTTCGAGACGTTCCCGGCGGATCCTGGCGAGGATCGCAGTGCGGTGCGCGTGATCCAGCTCGATGGCGGCGGGACTGCGAGAGAAGCCATGGGCCTCGAAGGCCGCGATCAGGTCCGCCCTGCCGAGTCCCAGCAGCTTGGCTGCCACATCGAGTTCGATCGACCCGTTGGCATAGGCCACGGCAGCGACATGGAATTGCTCGCTCGCCGGTGCGTGAAGGCGGTTGTAGATCGCCTGCGCCTGCTCGGCACCGCTCTGGATGCGGTGTGCGTTCTCGGTCAGATGCATCGATCGGGCAAGGTCGCAGACCTCCTTGACCGGGAACGACCGGAGGAACTCGCCAGCGCCGTGGAGCACCTGGGCCTCGATGATCGGGAGAGAATCCGGCCGGTGCTGGCTCGCGGGCCACTGCACGTCGACGGCACGTAGCCGGTGGACGAGCAAGGAGACGGCGGACTCGGCTTCGTCGACCGTGAGTCCGGTCGTGGCCCGCAACTCCGCGAGGAGCTGCTCCACGTCCGTCACGGCATCGAGCTGGTGCCAGTCGGCAACTCTGCGAAGCCGCAAGACCTCCACGAAGCCGAGACTGAACACCAGGACATCGATGAAGGCGGTCGCCAGATGAACGTCGGCTGCGCGCGGGGTCGGCAGCACAGGATCCGGCCAACTGAGCGTTGCCATCCGCCGATGGAGCCTGCGTCCTGCACTGAACAACAGCTTCGGCGGTGGCACGTCGATGGTTGTCATCGGAAGAGCTTGGTTACTGGGCCGCGGTGAAGAAGCAAGGCCGTAGTCGCCGAGCCCCCCCGATCAAGCCTCGCTTGCGGCGTTCCTGAGCCCGGCTGACCGAGGGTCCGGTTCATCTCGTCTCGCTCCTGCATCCTGTCTCTCGGTACCGGATGGTGCCGAGTCGTTCGCGCACGTCGCGAGCCCTGAGTCTTGCCATCCGCCACGCCGGCCGCCGCTGCGCGACCCGCCAGGCGAGCACCCCTCGAGGTCGGACCCCGGATCCGCAGGTGACCGCCGGGGAAATCGAAGTCGTCCTGGCTTGGCTCGATCCGCACGAGCTTCGTCGCCTTCGGATGCAGCGTGAGCTTCAGCCGCACGAGGACCTCACGCAGCCGCCGCTGGGACTCACCCACTTGCGCCTCGCGGTAGGCCAACCACGGCGAGATCACGCCGCCTGGGCCCGCAGGCAAGTGGGCTCGCGCGCCGTGCGACTGCCCTCGCGTTCGGACGATGTCGTCGCCGCGCATCGGGCCGCGCCAGGCAGGGCAGGGTGCCTGCCTCCTCGGGGCGTCGTGCCCGCTGGCACCCTCGGAGCCACGAACCCCTCGGACTCCCTCCCGGCGCGGCCCCTCTTCGCACGCGACCCGTGGGCACCGCCTTCGACAGACGTCGGCCGACGGACAGGGCCTCGCCGGATCGGAGTCGAGTCGTGGTCGCGCGCCCTCCTCGCCAACCCGGAGAGATCCCGCGCCGCTCCATGCGGGGGCGCAGTCGGTTGCCTTCGCCGCGACAAGACCGAGGCCCCGGACGCTCCGCTTCACCGCCGCGATCTCTCGCAATGGCTCGAGCCAGCGACGCGGCGCCTCGGGGCTATCCACGGCGGGATCAGCACCCGCACGTTCGGCTCAGCATTGCCGTTCCGCCTTCGCTCCGCCTCCATCGCCGTCCTCGGGGAGGGGTCAGCGTCCAGAAAGCTCCGTCCGCCGGACGATAGCCAGGGCCCGGGAGCGCTCCAGCGCGCGTTCGGCGCCGGGCGTCTCATCGCGGGTCCGCGCCGCCGTTCAGACGAGCCCCGCCGCGTGCCGATGGGACCGTGCATGGGTCGCCAAGGATCGGAGTCGGACCAGGCGGGCGGAGTCCGGCGGAACGAGTCTCGAGCGGGCGCGGACTCCGAGCGCGGGCTCGAGAGCGCACGACGCTCCTCGTCGCTCCCCAGCGGCGTCTTCCGCGCCGGCTCGCCCACGGTGGAGCGCGAGCTCGCGCAGAACGTCGGCGACCTCTTCCTGCGGCACATGAGCTGCACCGATCGGCCCGAGCGCACCGGTGAGGTGCTGCCCCCTCCCGATCCCGACGCCGAGCGCCGCAATCACGTCGACGCCGCCGAGCTCGCCGAGCTCGTCGCGGAACTGCGGCAGCGCCGCGCGGTCGCCGCGCCGCGCATCGACGCCGGACTCGTCGCCGAGCGCAGCTGGATCCTCCTCAACCTCGCGGCCCACGGCTCCCCGCGTCTGCGCGCGCTCGCGGAGCGCGAGCTGCTCGACGCGATGGCCGACCCGGCGCAGGCGAGCGCCCTCGACGAGGCCCTGCTCGAGGCGATCGCCAAGGCCCTGCCGGCCGACCCGGGGGCGGCGCCACGCGGCGAGGCGCGCCCGTGAGCGAGTTGCCGCGGGTCGACGAGACGGGCACGGATGCCGCGACGCGGCGCCGCGAGGCCGTCGCGGCCTTCGCGCACGATCTCGTCGTCGCGATCGTCGACGCCGAGATCCACGCCCCGAACGACCACGCGCTCGAGGCCCATCTCGTCGCGACCGCGCGCGCCCTGCGCGAAGCCCTCTCCGCCACCGCGGGTGCGACGCTCGTCCTCGCCTGCCACGGCGGACGCATCCTCTGGGACGGCGTCGACCTCGTCAGCGCCAGCCTCCAGGGTTCACGCCTGCTCCGCATCGCCGCCGAGCGCGGCATCGCGAGCTTCACCTTCGACGTGCAGGTCGACGGCCGCGTGCTCGGCCGCCTCATCGAGCTCCTGCGCGATCCCCGCGCGAAGGAAGCCTTCCGCCCGCAGGCGATCGACATGGTCCTGCGCGCGCGCGGCATCCGCGGGGTCGGCCTCGCCTTCGGCCAGACCGGCGCGATCGCCGCGCCCGCGATCACGCCCCAGACCGCGCTCCGCGCGCCGGCGGTCCCCGCCCTGGGCCAGGCGATGGCCGGCTATCAGGCGATGACCGCGGCCCTGCAGGACAGCCATGTCCGCGCGACCCGCGGCCGCGAGATCGAGCTCGACGCCACGCGCGGCGTGGTCGAGCGCGCCGTCGCGACGATGAGCACGGCGCCGAGCGATCTCCTCGCCCTCGCCGTCTACGACGACATCGACCGCTTCACCGTCGGCCATTCCGTCCGCGTCGCCCTGCTCGCCCTGCAGGTCGCCCGCGCCGCCCACGCGAGCGAGGAGCAGCTCCTCCTCGTCGGCACCGCCGGCATGCTGCACGACATCGGCAAGAGCCACGTGCCACAGGAGGTCCTCTTCAAACAGGGCCGCCTCGACGACGACGAATGGCGCGTCATGGCGGAGCACCCCCGCCTCGGCGCCGAGCTCCTGCTCGAGCAGAAGGATGTCCACAAGGCCGCCATCGGCGCCGCCTATTGCCACCACATGGCGCCGAACGGCCTCGGCTATCCGCGCCCCGCAATCCCCTTCGACCCCAGCGGCATCTCCAAACTCGTCCGCGTCTGCGACGTCTTCGAGGCCCTCACGGCCGTCCGCCCCTACAAACGCGACCTCACGCCGCTCGAAGCCCTCGCCGTCATGCACCGCGAGGCCAAGGGCTTCGACCCCCATTGGTTCCGCTTCTTCGTCCAGACCATCGGCGTCTACCCCATCGGCACCCGCGTCCGCCTCAGCAATGGCGACCGCGCCCTCGTCGTGCGCCAGGGCATCGCCATCGACCGCCCCGTCGTGCGCCTCATCGGCTCGCAGAGCGTCGACGACCTCCCCGCCGCCGACGCCCGCGAACTCACCATTGGCGACCGAGTGGATGATCTGGTGCTCACGATCGACGCGGTGGTGCGGAGGCGGAGCGGTGCGCAGGCGGTGGATGCGAGTGATCGCATTGCTGCGGTGATGCAGCATGCGTGTTTGGGGAAGCCGACGCCGCGCGGGTCGTGAGGGACGTTTGCGGTGCGAGGGCCTCGGCGCGCACGGGCACACGGCACGGCGAACACCGCGCGGCTTGACAGTCTCGGACGCACGGCGATAGGGTCCGCCGCGCTCGCTCGTCCGGAGGTCACTCGCTTGAAGCTCGATCCCGTCTTCCTCGTCGCGCCCGAGCCGGAGCGGCGTGCGTCGGCAGTCTGCACCCGGCGCGCCTTGGCGCTCTGGTCCCTGGCCGCTGCCGGCCTCGGTCTCGGCGCTGGCGCCTATCTCGCTCGATGGCGTCCCGCGCGCGCCGCGCACGAGCCGCCGCTCGATGCCTCGCTCGCCTGGGCCCTCGATCTTCAGAGCGGACCGCTCGACGGGCTGCTCGCCGCGGCCGACGCGTTCCTCGCCCGCGCCGTGACCTTCGCGGACCCGCGGCTCGAGCCCGGGCTCCGTCGACTCGGCGAAGCGGTGCTGGAAGACCACCCACTTTGCGGCCCAGAGCGTCTGCCCTTGGCGCGCAAGCTCGCGGCGGTGCTCTCTGCCCTGCCCTGCAGCGAAGAACTCCGAACGCTCGGGGAACGGCTCGAACGCCTCCGCTGACGCGTCATGTTCGCCGCCCGCTTCGATCCGCCATTCAAGACACCGCAGTCGGTCCAGGAGGGCGGCTCCTTTGTGATCGAGGCGAGCGAGGGCACGACGCAGGTCGAAGTCGCCGTGCCCGGTCACGGCATGCACGTCGTGCGCATCGTCAATGGCCGCGGCGAGTTCCAGGTGCCGGCCGGCGTGCGCGGCGGCACTCCCATCTTCGTCGACGACGGCAAGCTCCCGAATCCGTACACGACGACCGTCTGGGTCGTCGGAGGTCAATCGCGATGAGATCCCTCGCTCCCTGTGCGGCATTGTCCGCAGCCCTGCTCGGCCATGGCGTCACGTCCGCACAGCAGAACCTCGTCGTCGTGCCATCGACCCATGCCAGCGCGGACGCACCGGGCCGGGCGGGCCTCGTCGGCCATGCTCCGCAGCGCACTCAGGTGTTGATCGACGCCGAGCTCCTCACGGCACTCGTCGGGCATCGCATCCACGCCGTCCTGCTCCGCCGCGACGCACAGCTCCTCACCGCGCTGAATGCCGGCACCTGGGACCTCGTGCTCCGCATCGCCCCCGCCGCGCGCAGCGCCGCCACGGCGCTGCCCGACTGGTCCGCCAATGCGCCCCATCCGGTCGAGGTCTACCGCGGCACGCTGCCCGTCCCCGCCTCGCCGAGCCCCATCGGCCCGCCGGGCTGGTCGAGCTCCGAGACCGTGCGGATCGACTTCGCGCAGCCGCAGCTCTACCTCGGCGGCGCCCTCGCCGTCGACTTCGAGACCCGACCGCTCGGCTCCGACTGGTGGCCGATCGACGCCGTCGACGAGGCGATCGCCGGCCGCGTCAGCTCCCTCGGCTCACCCTGCGGCCGCTTCGCCGCCTGGCCCTGGACGGCCCGCGCCGACGAGCACGAGTTCGTCGTCGGACGCACCGCGACCATTCGCCTCCAGGGCGATCCCGGCTCGGCCGCCTGGCTCCTCTTCGGCGCCGCTCCCCTTGGCAGCCCGCTCGACCTGAGCTCGATCGGAGCCCCCGGCTGTCACCTGCACACGCTGCCGTTCGCCGCGCTCGGCAGCAGCGTCGCGGCGCCCCATCTGCCGAGCGCCGAGTTCGGCGGCCCCGCGAGCGTGTCCCTCCAGTTCCCCGCCGACAGCGGCCTGCTCGGCGCGGCCCTCACCGTGCAGTGGTTCGAGTGGCAGAGCGGCGGCTTCGCCTTCAGCAACGCTCTGGTCGGCGAACTCGCACTCGCCGCACCGAACCTCGGCATGGCCGTCGTCGTCGGCCAGCTCGCCGGAGCGCCGATCGTGCGTTCGCGGGGGATTCCGGTGCTGGGGTTCCTGAGCGACTGAGGCCGCCCGGGGGGCGCCGGGGACGGAGCCGACAAATCGAGGGCGCCGCTCGCCTTCCCCTCCATCCCAAGCCTCGGAGACTCCCGCCGTGCCATCGACCCTCGGGCCTCTGCACCTCGACTGGATCCGGTTCCTCCTCGACCCCGACCTCGAGCGCAATGCGCCGTCGCCGGCGCCCGCTGAGTTCGACGCTCTGCTCGCCGAGCTGGCGACGCAGGCCGCACGCTTCGGCGCCCCCGGCAGCCCGGAAGGCGAGTTCGGACTGCACCTCGTGGCGATGCGTTGGATCCACCGCGCCCTCTCCCAGCTCGTGGTGGGCTGGGTCGCCGACTGGAAGCTGCGGCCGCGGAACGACAGTCCGGCGCTGCCGCTGATCCGCGACCTGCACGCGCAGCTCGCCGAGGAGTTGAAGCGCGGCGGAGCTGCCCCTTCCGACCTGGCCGAGGAGATCCAGCAGCTCCGCATCACAGCGATCGCCGGGTTCTGCGAGGACGCCGAGCGCCTGCTCCTGCGCGGCAAGCTGGTCCCGCAGAGCCCGCGGGAGCTGTTCGAGTACGCGCGCAAGCACCTCTTCGAGAAGCGCTGCTTCCCCAACGGCGGGTTCAGGTTCGGCTCCTACGTCGAACTCCTCCTCGACCGCGTGAACGCCGCCGATCTGTCCGGGCACGAGTCCCTCGCGGCGGACGATCTCTCCGACACGATCGACGACGCGGACGGTCGCGATGAGGCACCCCGCGCGCTCGCCCGACCCGAACCCGCCGAGTCCGAGTACCCCAGCGCCGAACAGGCCGCGGCCTTCCTCGCGTTCGCCGAGCTCGAATACACAAGGCTTCCGGCGTCAGCTCGGAAGAACCGTGTCGGCTTCGCGGCGACGCAATGGCTCATCCACTGCCATTGGCGCTGCATGGCCCACGACCCGCGCACGCCATGCTCGACGCTCACCGCGACGCAGGTCGCCCGGGCGCAGGCTGAGCCCGGCAAGCCGCACGAAGCGGCGGCCGCCGCACTCGTCGCAGCCTGGTCGCAGGCGCGGAGCGCCTTGGGACACCCGTCCGACCGCGAGCGAGTTCGCGCGGAGCTCAGCTGCATGGGTGAGGACTTCACGCTGCGCTCGCCGTACCGCTTCGGCGCCGTGCTCGTGTGCTCGGTGGCCGAGCGGCGGGAAGCCGCTTGGCCCTCGACCGAAGCCGAGGCGAAGCAACTGCGCAACGACTCCCAGCAGAACTACATGCGCTTCGCGAAGGCCTTCGTGGCCGAGCTCGCCGAGCGCTGTCCGCCGGAGCTCCAACGCGTCGCCCCCTTCTTCACCGCACTCGAGGACTGAACCCATGAACCGCGAAAGCATCGACTCCGCTGCCGAAGCCCTGCTCGGCGTCCTCGGCCTCGGTCGTGGTCTGAGCAAGGAAGCGGCCCGCGCCGGCCTCTCCCGGCTCGCCCACCACCACGACGACCCCGCGCTCCGCACCGAACTCGTGCGCGCCCTGACGGGCTGCACCGAGCCCGAGGTCCTCGACGCGCTCGCCGTCCGCATGCGCGAAGACCCCGATCGCGCCGTCCGCCGCGCCTGCGCACAGGCGATCCTCCACGATCCGCGCGCGGAGCGACGTGAGCTCGCCGCGCGCGCACTCGACGTCGTTGCCGATGCCGAGTCGCCGGCCCCTCTGCGGCTGATCGAGCGGCTGCGCGAGGCCCGATCGTCCTTCCTGGCACTGGCTCCGGAGCTCGGCCAGTCTGTACTCCGGTCCTTCGTCGCGACGGGCGAGGCCGCGGTCGCGACGCTGCGCCGGGTGCACGCAAGGATCTGCCGCGAGCTGGGCCAGAGCGATGACTCGAACTCGGACCTGGTGCTCGAAGCCACGTTCGGCAGCAGCCGCTCGCGCCGCCGCGCCCCGAGGGCGGACGAGTTCGATCTGCGCGTGCCGATCTTCCCGGACCGGTTGGTCTACCCGCGGAAGCCCGAGCCCGGCGAGCCAGACAAGTCCACGGGCCAAGCCGATTACCTGAGCGTGCGCGTGCGCGGTGCCGCGATCGAGTCCGCATCACGCGCCGCAGGGAGCGAGGCGGAGTTCGTGGCCACGCTGGAGATCGAAGCCGCACAGCGTCCCCGCGTGGCCGGTGGCTTCTTGGTTTGCGCGCTCTGCGGGGTCGACATCGCGATCGCGCGGCTCCCCGTGCAGGGCGACCCGAGCGAGCCCCTGCGCGTGCCGCTCCGCGGAGTCCTGGCGCTCGGCCAACTCGAGTCGCGACTCGCGATCGACCCGAGCCGCATGCGGCTGGAGATCTTCGTCCGTCCCGCGGAGAAGCTCGACTGAGCGCGTTCCTCTCGCGCGCTAACATCCCTCCGCCCATGAGCGACGAACGGGACGTCTGGATCGAGATCCGGCGCAGGGACGGACGACATCTCGAGCTCCGCGTGCGCAGCGGCGACGGAGCGACCTGATGGGAGCTCCTGCCCAGGGACCTGCGAGCGGTCGCCGCAGCGCGACGCCTGCGGCAGTCCCCTCACGACCGTTGCCGACGCGACGCCGCTCGCGCCGCAATGGGACGTCTCCTGGACTCGACGCCGCTCGCCCGCACGCGGCTCGCGGCGCTGTGCACGACGCGCGGGGTCCTGCGCGCGACCAAGCCCACGCAGCGCGCCGCGAAGAGACTGGCCGAGGGGCTCGTTAAGCGGGTGCCTACACCCCGTCTCCGCCACCTGCTCGATTCTCGGGCATGCTCGGAAGGTGTTGGCCCACGCACACCTTTGTGACGAGAGCAAGAGCCGCGCCGCGCCGATCGAGCAGCCGATCCAGCCGATCGTCGGCGGCCTGTCGCGCTCATCGACGCCTCCTATCACGCGGGGCCCACGCCGATGACTTGGCAACGCGTTCCGGTCTACGCCCGGGAACTCTGCCGCCTCTCCTAAAGCAGCTGTAGCAGTTCGCGCCGGCTGGATCGGCGCCGTCACGACCTGAGACTCCGAGGGGATCGGACGCGTCGTAGCGCGTCGCGAGCTCGTCGGGGGAGAGTCACTTCGGGAA
>JADLHO010000050.1 GCA_020848735.1 Planctomycetota bacterium
GCCCCGTGTTCATCGTCGACATCGCGGTGCCGCGCGACGTCGAGCCGGCGGTCGGCGAACTCGAGGACGTCTATCTCTACACCATCGACGACCTGCGCCAGGTCGTCGACGAGAACGTCAAGGCGCGACAGAGCGAGGTGGATGCCGCAAAGACGCTCATCGACGAGGAGGTCGCGCGGTTCATGGGTGGCCTGCGCACGCAGGATGCCGCGCCGGCGATCCGCGAACTGCGCACGCGCGCCGAGACGGCCCGCGCCCAGACGCTCGAACAGGCCGAGCGCATGCTGGCTGCCGGCCGCACACCGACCGAGGCGCTCGCATTCCTGTCGACCACGCTCACGAACCGGCTCCTGCACGGACCGTCGAGCGCGCTGCGCGACGCCGCGCAGTCGGGCGACGCCGAGCTGCTGCGCACCGCGATGCGGCTGCTGCACCTCGACCGCACGCCGGACGAGTGAGCGGCGCGGCCCCATGAAGGACTCGATCCGGCGCAATCTGGAACGGCTGCTCGACCGGTATGTCGAGATCGGGCGGCTGCTGTCCGATGCCGGGGTGCTGGCGAGACCGGACCGCTTCCGCGAGCTGTCCGTGGAATACGCGCGCCTCGAGCCCGTCGCGCGGCGCTTCGACGCGTTCCTCGCCCTGGAGCGCGAACGCGAGGCCCTCGCGGGCATGGCCGACGACGACGATCCCGACCTGCGCGGGCTCGCCGAGGAGGAAGAGCGCGGACTCGAGAAGCGTCTCGCCGCGGAGGAAGACGAGCTGGCGCTGCTGCTGATCCCGAAGGATCCGCACGACGACAGCAACATCTTCCTCGAGATCCGCGCGGCGGCGGGCGGTGACGAGGCCGCGATCTTCGCGGGCGACCTGCTCAGGATGTACGCCCGCTACGCGGAATCCCAGGGCTGGAAGGTCGAGCTGCTGTCGGCGAATCCGGGCGAGCACGGCGGCTACCGCGAGGTCGTCTGCCGCGTCGTCGGACGTGGCGCGTATTCGCGCCTGAAGTTCGAGTCCGGTACGCATCGCGTACAGCGCGTCCCCGCGACCGAGGCGCAGGGCCGCATCCACACCTCCACCTGCACCGTCGCGATCCTGCCCGAGCTCGACGAGGTGGAGGAGACCGCGATCAATCCGGCCGAGCTGCGCATCGACACCTACCGGTCCTCCGGCGCCGGCGGCCAGCACGTCAACAAGACGGATTCGGCGGTGCGCATCACCCACCTGCCCACCGGCACCGTCGTCGAGTGCCAGGACGAGCGTTCGCAGCACAAGAACCGCGCGCGCGCCCTGTCGCTGCTGCAGGCGCGCCTCGTCGGCGCGGAGCGGGAGCGCCAGCAGACCGAACAGGCTCGCGCGCGGCGCCTGCAGGTCGGCACGGGCGACCGCTCGGAACGCATCCGCACCTACAACTTCCCGCAGGGGCGGATGACCGATCACCGCATCGACCTGACGCTGTACCGGCTCGACGACATCGTGAACGGCCGGCTCGACGAAGTGATCGGGCCGCTCACGCGCGAGCACCAGGCGCAGGAACTCGCGCAGCTGACATGAGCGACGCATCGCCCCAGGACACCGTGGCGGCGCTGCTGGCTGCCGCGACGACCCGGCTCGACGCGAGTTCGCGGAGTCCGCGCCTCGACGCCGAGCGGCTGCTCGCGTTCGTGCTGGGCTGCACGCGCGCGCGCCTCGTCGCATGGCCCGAGGCCCGGGTCGATGCAGCCGCGGCGCAGCGCTTCGATGAACTTCTGGCGCGTCGCGCCGCGGGCGAGCCGCTCGCCTACCTCACGGGGACCCGCGACTTCTGGACGCTCGCGCTCGCCGTCGATGCACGCGTGCTGGTGCCGCGTCCGGAGACCGAGCTGCTCGTCGCACTGGGGCTGCGGCTCCTGCCGGCGGAGGGCGCGACGCGGGTCCTCGATCTCGGCACCGGCAGCGGCGCGATCGCGCTGGCGCTCGCCGCCGAGCGGCCGCAGTGGCGCCTGACCGCGGTCGACAGGAGCGCTGCGGCGATCGAGGTGGCGCGCGCGAACGCCGCCCGCCTCGGGATCGACGGCGTGGAATTCCTCGCGGGGAGCTGGTTCGGGCCCGTGCCTGCGCGCCGCTTCGACGCGATCGTCGCGAACCCTCCCTATCTCGCGGCCGGCGATCCGCACCTCGGCGACGACGGTCTCGCCTTCGAGCCGCGGGACGCGCTGGTCGCGGGCCCCACCGGGCTCGAGGACATCGCGGCCGTCGTCGGCGGCGCGGGCGAGCATCTCGACGCCGGTGCTCCGCTGATGCTCGAGCACGGCGCGACCCAGGGTGAGGCCGTGCGCGAACTGCTCGTGCGCGCGGGGTTCACGGACGTGCGCACGCACTGCGATCTCGCCGGCCTGCCGCGCGTGAGCCTCGGATTCCGGAACGGCGCCGGAGCATGATCCGCCGCGACCTCCGCCGACGTCGGATACCTCGACCGGGAGCGCCGGCGCATACTGCCGGGCACTCATGAGCACGGCAGGCCCGGAAGACGCGGGATCCCACGACTCCACCGGCGACCCGGTGCGGGACTGGCTCGATGCGTTCTCGCAGCGGCAGCTGCCGTTCGAGACGGTGCGGGAGCGCATCATCGAACTGTGCGCGCGCGATGCCGAGGCCAGCTGGTCGGCGTTGTCGAGGCTCGACCAGTACCACCGGCGCGGCATCATCGACCGCGACGCCTACTTCGACCTGAAGCAACGGATCGTGCACGTCGCGATGCCAGGCCATTCCCGCGCGTCCGCATCGCGGCCGGCCCTGGCCTCGCCCGCGGACGGAGTCGCGGACGCGACGGTTGTGCCGTCGCGCCCGATCGAGGCGCCGGCGACCGTCGCGGGCGCGGCGCCGCGCATCGCTCCCGGCGTCGTGCTGCTCGGCCGCTACGAGATCGAAACCGAGATCGGCCGGGGTGAGCGCACCACCGTGTTCCGCGCCCGCGACCGCGAGCGCAGCGGCGTCGACGGCGTCAGCGACCTCGTCGCAATCAAGACCCTGCGGGACGATGTCGAGGGACGGGCGGACGCGCTGGAAGCCCTGCGCCGCGAGTGCTTCCGGACCCAGATCCTGACGCACGCGAACATCGTCAACGTATTCGACTGGGACCGCGACGGCGAGGCGTCCTTCGTGACGATGGAGTTCGTCGCGGGCGAATCGCTGCAGCACGTCCTCGGGAACCTCGCGCCGCGGCGGCTGCGCCGCGATCATGCGCTCGCCATCATCGCTGCGATCGGCGATGCGCTCGCCTGCGCGCACGCGAGCGGCATCGTGCACGGAGAGCTGGATCCCGGCAACGTGATGATCGGCTCGGACGGGCGGGTGTGCGTGCTCGGCTTCGGCGGCGTCCGGCCCGATCCGCGCGAGCCGTCGTTCCAGCTGGACGGCCCGCGGGCCACGAGGTCGCGCTACGCGAGCCCGCAGGTCCTGGGTGGCGCGCACGCCGTGCCGGGCGATGACCTCTTCAGTCTCGGCTGCATCGCCTGCGACCTGCTCGCCGACGCCGCACGACTCCCGGAGGGCACCGACGCGCGCGCCCCACGACGCCGCCCGCGGCCGCGCAAACCCCGCGGGATGCATCGCAGGGACTGGCCGCTGGTCCGCAGGGCACTCGCACCCGAGCGCGATGCGCGCCCGGAATCCGTCGCGCAATGGGTCGCGGAGCTGACACGGGGAGGCGACCGCCGCAGGCCGCAGGGCGAGCGCCGCACGCCGCCGCTCGAGGAACTCGTCGACCGTGCGCGCAGGCCACCTCGATTCCGCCTCGTGCACGCGCTCGTCGCGGCGACCGTACTCGTCGCGGGCATCGGC
>JADLHO010000051.1 GCA_020848735.1 Planctomycetota bacterium
GCGCCGCTTCTCGCGGCTGCTCAATCGCGACTTCGTGTTCTTCGAGCGCGTCGTCGCCCCGCTCGCGCGTGCCGAGGTCGAGGAACCGCGCACGCTGGCGTTCCGCGCGCTGCGGCGCGAGCACGTGTTGCTCGACGAGTTGCCCCACGACCAGGCGGCGGCGTTGCTGCAGGCGCGCGCCGAGGCCCTCGCCGCGCGGCTCGTGGCCCGCGGCGACACGGTTCTCGGCGACGGGCCACCGCGCGCGGCCCCTTCGACCCGCGACATCCCGGTCGAGCACGCGATCGAGTACCTGTGGCGGCTGCGGCCGGCGGAGCTCGGCGGTTACCTCCCGCGCCGCGACGTGCTCGCGCTGGACCGCTTCGTGCGCGTGCTCAACGCGCCGCTCGTGCGTTGGCTGCCGGTGATCGCGCAACTGCGCAGTCGACAGGTCTTCGCCACACCAGAAGAACGCGTCGTCGACTTCGGGCGTCGGGTGGCACTGGTGCTCGAGCGCTGGCGCGATCGCGCGCTGCACTTCGCGGACCTCCACGGCATCGTCACCGGTCCGCAGGTCCTCGACCGCGTCGCGAGCGCGATCGTGAAGGCCTCGCAGCGCCCGGCGGTCCGACTGCTGCTCTTCGGCGGCCTGTTCACGCTCGTGCGCATGGTGCTCGGTGCGGAGAGCACGATCGGCGGCTTCCTCGCGCGCTTCGTCGCGACGCCGCTCGTGATCCTCGGCGGGGCATGTCTCGTGTTGCTCGCGCTCGGTCGTTGGCTGAAGGCGCTGGCGGGCGAGGCTGCGGATGCCTTCCGCCTCACGAGCGAGGTCCACTTCCTCAACCTCACCGAACTCGTCAAGCAGCGCCACGAGGCCGAGGACCTCCAGTTCCTCGCCGCGCGCGTGCACCGCGACGAGCTCGATGCCTGGCGCATCGCGGGCAAGCTCGCGGCGATCCTGCAGGTGCAGCGCAGCGGCAACGCCGAGTCCTCGCCGCGCATCGCCGACTCCGCGCTCGAGGCTCGGCTCCAGCGGACGGCGCTGCTCTACCTCCATTTCCAGGACGGCGCACCGCTGCACCAGAGCGACGTGCGCACGACGGAACAGCTGCTCGCGAACCTGTCGCTGCAGAACATCCGCAACGCGTGGCTCGGCGCCACGCGGCGCGATCGACGTCGCCTGCGCTCGCTCTCGCTCGTCGAGGGCTCGCTGTTCCGCGGGCCCTACGTGTGGTTCCAGTTCGTGGCGGAGAGCGTCGCGGTGGAGACGGCGAAGCTCGTCACCGAGTGGAACCGCCACTGCATGACGAGGGACCGCCGGCGCCGCGCCACGGCTGCCGAGCGCGCGAGCTTCGCGGCGTGGCTGCGCAGCCGGCGACATGCCGGTGACGCGCGCGCGGAGCGCACGACGCCGCCGGGCAGCCGCGAGCTCTTCCACACGACCGAGTTCCAGGCGCTCGACTTCCTCACGATCGATCCGCTGCGCAGCGAACACCTCGCGCGGCGCTTCGGCCGCGGCATCGTGCGACTCGTCGTGCGCGACCGCGAGCGGATGATCCGCGAGATCTTCGGCATGCGGCCGCTGCACGAGCTGCCGCGCTCGCGCCGCACGTTGAACTTCCTCCGCTTCTGGGAGGCGCGGCTCTCGCGGGGGCGGGTGTTCTTCGCACCGCTGCACTTCGTGCGGCTCTTCCTCGCCGGCATCCGCATGACGATCGCCCGGCTCGTGCGCATCGTCCGCGAGATCCTCGTGCCGGAGTCGGCGGCGCGGACGCGTGAGCGCGGGCGGGCGCCCTTCGCCGTGGCGCTGCGGAAGATCCAGCGCATGAAGGGGCCGGGGCTCCTCGAGGCGATGCGCCTGCGGGCGGCGGTCGATCCGGAGTACGTCGGAGCACCGGGCGGCTGGTCGCGCGGTGCCGCCTTCACGAGTCCGAGCGAACTCGACCGCGACATGGACTTCCTCCATCTCCGCGAGCGCGAGCGCGAACCGCTGCGCGAGCTGGGGCAGCAGCTTCGCCGGCGCGTGCAGGAGTGCCACTCCGCGGTGCTCGGCGGCACCTTGCGGATCCCCGTCCAGGCCGACGGCGAACGCACGGCCAGGGAACTCGCCGCGACGGTCGCGTGGGTCACCGATCGCCACGCGGTGCGCACGCTCGCGCGTGCGGAGGAGACCTTCGCGCGGCGACTCGCGGAGCTCACGGCCGATCCGTCGCAGGTCGCGCCGCGTCGGCTGCGGAGGGTCGGGGCGTGGCTCGTGCGCGGGGGCAGCCCTCATCCGCTGCAGCGCTGGCTCGATGTGCACGTCGCGCCGGGGCGCGTCGATCGTGCGGCACGACGGGCGTTGTTCGGTGCGTGGCATGGCGGCGACGCGGAGCTCCGCGCGCTGGTGCTCGCGTGGTTGCCCCTTCCGCGCGGGGTCCGACCGGTCGACGAGGCCCAACGCCGACTCGGGGTCCTGCTCGATTCCACGGAGGAGACGGTGCGCGATCTCGGCGCGCTGCGCGCCGTCCAGTCGCTCGCCGTGCTCGACGTGCGCAAGTACCGCGAGCTCGTCTTCGCGCTCGGCGGCTACGAGCGCGACGGCGAGGACCCCTCGATCGCGAAGGCGCTGCCGTGACGGAGTCCCGCGTCCCCGCGCTCGAGATCGCCGGGCTCTGCGCGATGGCCTTCGCGCTCCGCATGCTCGTCGCCGTCCTGACCCCGGTGCCGGCCGAGGACGCGGCGAACTACCTCTGGATGGCCCAGCGCTTCGCGGCGGGGGATTGGGCCGCGGCCCTCTCGGAGGTCTTCCCTCCCGGGCTCCCGCTCTTGGTCGCCCCCGTCGTCGCTGCGGGCTTCGACCCGTTCCGCGGCGGACAGCTCGTCGTCGCATCCGTCGCCGCGCTGGCGATCTGGCCCTGCGTGCGCCTGGCGGAGACGCGTGAGCCATCGCTCGCGCGGATCACCGGCGTCCTGCTCGCGCTGCTGCCGCTCGCGACGCGTTTCGTGGGGGAGGTCCTGACCGAGCCGGTCTTCGCGACGTTCGCCGCGACGGCGCTGCTCGCGGCGCTGCGCGGGCACCATGCGTGGTCCGGCGTCGCGGCCGCACTCGCGTTCACGCTGCGGCCGGAGGCGCTCGCGTTGCCCGCCGCCAATCTCGTGCTGGGGCGCGTCCGGGGACTCGCCGCGGTCCTGCCGCTCGGCGCCGGAGTCGTCGGACTCGCCGCCTGGCGCAGCGCGCACGGCCAGGCCTTCGAACTGCTGCCGAAGCTCGGCTTCAACGCCGCGCGTGGCGATGCCGCGCTCTCGGCCGACGGCATCCGCTGGCAGACCGTCCTCGAGAACCTCGTCGCCCTGCCCGGGGCCTGGCTCGAGGCCTTCTGGGGTGTGGGTCTGCTCGCGCTCTACGGGATCTGGCGCCTGCGCGGGGACCGCACGGGGCGCGCCTTCGTCGCGGTGCTCGCCGTCGTCGTGATGGCGGTGCTCGCCTTCCTCACGCGCCGGCGCTTCCTGGTCGCGTGGTTCCCGGTGCTCGCGCTTTTCCTGCCCGTCGCGCTCGCGGCGCTTCGCGAGCGCAGCCGCTACGTGCTGCAGGTCCTGCTCGTGCTCACGAGCCTGCTCGGCTGCCTGAACTTCACCGACGACGATCGCTACGGCGAGCGCGTCGTCGGCGAGTGGCTCGCGACGATGCTGAGGCCGGGCGAGACGGTCGCCGGAGACATGACCCGGGTCATCTGGTTCGCCGGCCTGCGGCCGCTGAGCCCGCGGCACTTCAGCACCGAGGAGCTCCGCGAGGCGACGCGGGCGGCAGGGGTGCGCTTCGTCGTGCTCGGCGGTCGCCGCGCGGGAAACGCGGAGCTGGCGGCCTCGCTCGCACCCGGCTTCACGCCGACCGGCATGCCGTTGCGCGAGACGCGCGCGGCGGAGCGGCGCGGATTGCTCGTGCTCGAGCGGCGCTGAGCGCACCCGCGCTCGCGGGATGTTCGATCAGTTCGCGATGAGGAAGTGGCAGACGTCGCCGTCGCGGAGGACGTAGTCCTTGCCCTCGACGCGCAGCTTGCCCGCCGCCTTGATCGCGGCCTCGCTCTTGTGCTCCATCAGGTCGTCGAAGGTGTAGACCTGCGCGCGGACGAACTTCTTGACGAAGTCCGTGTGGATCACGCCCGCGCCGATCGGGGCGGTGTCGCCGCGGTGGATGACCCACGCGCGGACCTCGATCTCGCCCGCGGTGAAGTAGGTCTGCAGACCGAGCAGCTCGAAGCCCTCGTGGATGAGGCGCGTGAGTCCCGAGTCGGTCATGTCGAGGTCCTTCATGAACTCGGCGCGATCCGCGGCGTCCATGCGCACGAGCTCGGCCTCGATGTCGGCGCAGACGTGGATCATCCGCGCCTTCGTGCGCGCGGCGTACTCGCGGAGCTCCTGCACGCGCTTGCTGGTCCCCGTCAGGTCGTCCTGGCCGACGTTCGCGACGAACAGCACCGGCTTGATCGTCATGAGGAAGAGCGGATAGAGCGCCTTCCGGTCGGTCTCGTTGATCTCGAGGGTGCGGAGCGGTTCGCCCTTCTCGAGGTGCGCCTTGCAGCGGTCGAGCAGCTCCTTGAGCTTCACGGCGTCCTTGTCGCCCGTGCGCGCCTTCTTGCCGGTGCGCTCGATGTTGCGCTCGAGGGTCTGGAGGTCGGCCTGCGCAAGCTCGAGTTCGACGATCTCCGCGTCGATCGCGGGGTCGATGCTGCCCGACACGCTCTGCACGTCGGCGCTCTCGAAGCAGCGCACCACGTGGAGCAGCACGTCGCTCTCCTTCAGCGCGCCGAGGAAGCCGATCCCGAGCCCTTCGCCGTGGCTGCTCCCCGACACGATGCCGGGGATGTCCACGACCGTCATCTGCGCGGGGATGATCCGCTTCGTCGCGATCATCGAGGAGATGCGCGCGAGCCGCGGATCGGGCACGTCGACCACGCCGCGCACCGGCTCCTTCGTGCTGAACATGAAGTTCGCGCGCTCGGACGTCTCGCCCAACGTGATCGCGTTGAAGACCGTGCTCTTGCCGACGTTCGGCAGGCCGACGATGCCGCAGGACAGACCCATGTTCGGAGCGCTTCGGAGGGGTGTTTGCCGATCGGAGGGCGGAGCAGGGTAGCGAGCCGCGATCGATCGGGCGAGCGCGCTCTCGCTCGGAGTCCGCCGCCGAGCCCCTCCGCGCTACTTCCGGGTGTCGGGCGACGGGTCGCTCGGCGCGGGCAGCTTGCCCGCTTCGCCCGCGGTCGTGGCCGCCGGCTCGCTGCCCTTGGGCAGGAGCCAGGGGCCGCTCTTCTGGTCGATGCCCAGGCCGGCATCGATCGTGCCCTTCTCCCCGATCATCGAGAGCGAGCCCAGGCCCTCCCGGTCGACGACGAGGTGGAGGCGCGGCCGCCGCAGCGAGTCGTAGAAGACCCCGTGCGGGAGGCCGTCGCCGTCCACCGCGAAGCCGAGGCGGGACTTCTCGTCGGCGCTGAGCAGCAGCACCGAGGGCTCGACGCCCTTCACGGAGATGTCGATGCGCCGCTTGCCCTCGCTGTCCGTCATCTCGAAGGACGGCGTGCCGCCGGTCTCGAGCCGCAGGCTCGCCCGGGGCAGGTCGTTGCCGTCGACGAGCACGAAGGACCGCGCGCGGACCTCGTCGCGGAAGAAGGGCGCGGTGAACGCGAGGCACGGGAAGGCCAGCGCGCACACGAGTGCCACGCCGCTGGTCGTGCGCAGGCGCCGATTCGACCGCTCGAGCTCCGCGAGGCGGAACTCGAGGCGGTCGGCATCAGCCCCGCGCGTCACTGGTTGCCACCTGCCGCGCTGCGCATCGCATTGCTGTAGGTCAGCGTCAGCGGCCGCGGCGTGCCCGGATCGATGATGACCCAGCTCGTGTAGAGCGGCAGACCGATGGCCGCAGGGTTGACCGGCCAGGTGAAGCCGATCTGCGAAGTGCCGAACGCCGTCGTCCCGAGCGACTCCGTCGAGACGATGTCGTGGTAGAGCGTGCAGCCGGTCACGCCGATGAAGTTGAGGTTCAGCGGCAGGGCGAAGGCGCCCCAGCTCGTGTTGGAGAAGCCGAGGTTCAGCGCGGCAGGCGCGTTCGGGCGCGCATTGGCGAGCCGATACACGGTGACCGTGCCCTGCTGCGGACCCTGCTGGCCACCCGGCCAGGTGATCGTGTGCAGGGGCACCACGCCGTTGCTGCCGATGCAGCCGGCGCCGATCGAGGACGTCGAGCCCGCGATGTTGACGTAGTACTCGGCGACCGCGGTGTGGTTGCCGTCCATGGTGACGACGACGCTCGCCTGGCCGAGGGGCTGCGCATTGCCGTCGACGCTCCAACGCTTGAAGGGGTTGAAGCCGACGCTGGCCGGCGCGGTGAGCGTCACCGCGTCGCCGTCGCGGTAGCGCCGCGAGAAGCTCGTGGTGCCGTTGCCGTTGCCGTCGAAGTCGGCCGGGTTCACGGTGATCGTGGTGCCCGAGGCCGGGTTCGTCGACTGCACGGTGAGCGTGCGCGCCCGCACGTAGCGCGCCTCGACCGTGTCGGCCTGGACGCCGATGTTGCTGATCGTGTAGGTGAGCTGGCCCACCGGGCCGAGACCGAACGAGGTGGTGCCGGGGATCGCCTTCGCCGCCCACTGCAGGAACAGGTAGGTCGTGCCGCCGGAGACGTGCGTCGACGGGGCCGTGACCGTGATGTTCGGGAAGCTCTGCGTGAAGCTGCGGTAGAAGGGCGTGTTCGCGCCGCCTTCGACGAAGCGGTCGAAGGGCACCATGCCGATCGGCACGCCGTTGATCGGCGTCGAGAGCACCATCAGGCCCGTGAAGCCGTCGCGGAACGCGTCGCGTCCGAAGCGGACCGAGCGGGGCTCCTGGTCGCCGTTGGCGCCGCCGCCGACCATGCCCATGCCGGTCGCGACGAACTGCTGCTCCCAGGGCCAGAAGGGCGGGCGCTGGACCGTGAAGTAGTCACCCCAGACGTTCGAGGTCGGCCCGGCATTGGCGCTCGCGATGAAACGCGCCGACGAGAAGTTCTCGAGGTCGTCCTTCAGGAGCGACACCGAGACCGGGTAGTAGGGCCCGCCGCCGAGCGCGCAGGAGATGCCGATGTGCCCCGCCGCGTTGGTCGCGGCCGCGGGATACATGAACGACAACGAGTTGTTGTAGATCGAACGCTGCTCGAGGATCGCGCGGTCCGCGAGGTTGAAGCGCACGAGCCTGACGAAGTTGTGCGTCTGCACGCCGATCGGGCCGGAGTGCCAGAGGAAGCCGAACTCGGTCGCGCTCTGGTAGCCGCCCTGGATGCGCGAGTCGGCGCGGCCGGTCCAGTTGCGCCCGTCCGGGCCCGGATCGGCGGCGTAGCTGAACGACCAGGCCGCGACGTCGCGGATCTCGCCGCCGATCCCGCCGCCGGCGTCATCCCACCAGTTGAGGCGGAGCTGGGTCGTGGACTGGTGGCTCGCGAAGTACATCCGCGTGCCGGCGTCCTGCGTGAAGCGGAAGGAGCTGCCGCCGCCGAGGGCAGAGCTCGTGATGTAGCTGAAGCCGATGGTTCCGCCGGCGGCCATGTCCGCGATGCGCATGCGCCACACGACGGCGCCCTGGTACGCACCGGCGCCGTTGAACACGTTGGAGGCGAAGTAGAAGAACTCCGGGCTCCGCGCCGTGTCGGGGAAGTCGAGCCAGGTCCCGGCGGGGAAGCCGAAGTTCTGGGGCGCGAGGAGGTACGAGTGCGAGAAGTTGCCTGCGCCGAGGTTCGCCGCACTCGTCGAGACCGCGAGGCGCGCACCGCCCGTGCCCGTCCCGTCGGCCACGTACTGCAGGTACCAGACGGTCGTCGCGCCCGCGTTGACGAGGCGCTGATCGCAGCAGAAACCGCCCCAGGCCGCGCCGAACGAGGTGTACGGGTTCACGTACGACCAGCTCCCGCCGCCATCCTGCGTGCGGGCCGCGTACCAGTTCGCGGTGAAGAAGCCGTTGCTCTGGTCGGCGAAGACGCAGGCGGGCTCCGCGATGCGCGAGGAGGAAGCGCCGCCCGGCTTCACGACGTCGCTGCGGAAGTTCACGTAGTCGCCGCCGAGCTCGGCGAGCGGATCCACGATCAGCACCGGCTTGTCGTTCGGCTGCGGGATCTCGTTGTAGCCCACCGGGATCGGGGGGAGCCCGTGCTTGGGCGGCGAGTCCTGCAGCACGCGCGGCGGCTGCGGCACGTTCGGGCCGGGGTTCGGCACGGCTTCCGGGGCGACGGTGCCGTGGCCTGCTGGGACGAGACCCTGGGCGCGCGCCGGCGCCAGGAGCGAGAGGGCTGTCAGGGACAGCGCGAGGGCGACTGTGGTTCGCATGACGACGAGGATCCGGGGGTGATCCTTGCAGGGGCAGGAACGAGATGCGCGGCCACCGGCCGCGCGGGCGGCATCGTGCCGCTCGCCGCGTGCCCTGTCACCCGACACCCGTGTCGGGTTCTCGTTCGGACACACCCGGACTCCGCACGACCTGCGTCCCTCCGCAGTGCGCGCTGCGTCGAAGCGCAAGTCGGACGCTCCAGGCGAAGAGCGCGAAGGCCGCCAGGGTCGCGAGATAGAGACTCTGCTGCCACTCCTTGACGGCGTCCCCGACGAGGTCGCCGCCACCGGCGGTGCAGGCGACGAAGAAGGCGAGCCAGGCGAGGCGCGCGCGCCGCGACGCGGAGGCCGCCGCGCCGAGCGCGAAGGCGCAGGGCAGGAGTGCGACGTGGTGGGCCTTCCACGAGATGGGCGAGAGCAGCACGCCGGCCGCGAGCGCCGCGGCGAAGGCGAAGGCCCGCCGGGCGGCGTCGCCTCGCGCACGGAACGCCGCGAGCACGGTGATGCCCGCGATCCCCACGTTGGCGATGCGCGCGATCCAGGCGCAGGTCGTCGCGGACAGTCCGAGCCCCGGCACGAAGCCCGGCACCTGCGCGGCGAACTCCGCAGGCACTTCGCCGAAGACGCGCGCGACCATGCACCGCAGGCTCTGGTTCATCCACGCGAAGGGCGGGAAGCCCTGAGCCGGTGGGGCGAAGAGATCGGTCTGCGCGGCGTACGCGAGCGAGCCCTCGAGCCACTGGCGGAACGGCGCGAGGCCCTGACCGTTCAGCGCGAGCGCGATGCCGACGAAGCCGACGAGCGCCGCGAGCGAGCCGAGCGCCGCGCGCCCGTGGCCCATGGCGAAGAACACGGGGACCAGCAGCGCCATCGTGGGCTTGGTCGCGAGCGAGAAGCCGAGGAGGAGCGCGGCGCGCAGCGGCCGGCGCGCCTCGGCGGCGCAGAACGCGGCGACCGCGAAGGCCAGATTGATGAGGTTGCCGCCGCCGCCGTGCGCGTCGCGGAGGACGTAGCGGCTCAGCAGCACGATCGTCAGGAGCAACAGCACGTGCGTGGCACGCGCGAGATCGGGTCGCTGGTCCGCGAGGGCACGCGCGAGCGCGCGCAGGACGACCGCGAGCGCGAGGACCTGCGCGAGCCCCCAGAGCCAACGCGCCGCGCGCTCTCCGCACGCCGCGAAGGGTGCGGTCAGCAGGCCGAACGAGGGCGGGTAGACGGGATGGAGCGGCTTGTCCTCGAGGTACGGCGCATACAGCTCCTCACCCGCGATCAACCGCCTCCCGAACTCGAGGTGATCGATGATCACGCCGCGATCGCGCGGCCCGGTGCGCAGCACGAGGAAGACCGCGAGCGCGATCCAGATCGCGACGAAGACCCGCTGCGCGCGCGAGTTCATGGGAGCGTGACCTTCCGCGCGCGCACCGTGCGCTGCAAGATCGGGTGATGCCTCGCACCTTCATGGGTGTCGTCCATCTCGCGCCATCGCCCTCCGCGGCCGGCTCGGCCGGTGCGTTCGAGGCCACGCTGGTCCGCGCGCTCGACGACGCGCGCGCCCTCGCGCGCGGTGGCTGCGATGCGCTCATGGTCGAGAACTTCGGGGACGCGCCGTTCCGCAAGGGCACGGCCGCCGAGCCGGTGTTGCCCGACGTCACGGCCTCGCTCGCCGTCGTCGCGCGCGAAGTCCGTCGCGCGACCGGACTGCCCGTCGGCGTGAACTGTCTCCGCAACGATGCGATCGCGGCGCTCGGTGCGGCGGCCGTCGCCGGAGCGCGGTGGATCCGCGTCAACGTCCTGACCGGGAGCATGGTCACCGACCAGGGGCTCATCGAGGGCGAGGCGGCACGCGTGCGGGAGTACCGCGCGCTCCTGCGCGCCGAGGTCGCCGTGCTCGCGGACCTGCTCGTGAAGCACGCGGCACCGCTCGCGCCCGTCGACCTCGCCGATGCCGCGCGCGATCTCGCGGAACGCAGCGGTGCGGCGGGGCTGATCGTCAGCGGTTCGCGCACGGGTGCGCCGGTCGAGAGCGCGCGTCTCGAACAGGTGCGCGCGGCGGTCGGTGCCTTCCCGATCTGGATCGGCTCGGGCCTCTCGCTCGAGAACGCCGCGCGGCTCTGGCCGCTCTGCGACGGCGCGATCGTCGGCACCTCGCTCAAGCGGCACGGCCGCGTGCACGAGCCCGTCGACGAGGCGCGTGTCGCCGCGCTGCGCAGCGCGCTGCGCGAGTCCTGACCGAGGGCTGCCCGCCGCCGTCAATCGTCCGACTCGCCGTCGAAGTCGAGCTCCTGCACCGCGAGACCGAGGCGTTCCTGCAGGCTCGCGAGCGTCGCGACCGCGTCGGCACCGCGGTGCATCGCCAGGTCGACGGCCCCGGCGAGCTCCGCCGTCGGCTTGCCGGTCCAGACGAGCGTCGCCGCGCCGTCCTGCCCCTGCGGGAGGGCCGCGCGCAGCGCGTCGACCTTCGGCAGCGCGCCTTCGTCATCCGCGCAGAGCACCAGCGCCGCCGGCTCGTGTTCCGCGATCGCCGCGGTCGCCGCGTCGAGGTCGTCGACCCGTCGTTCCAGGGCCTCGAGTCCGCCGGCCCCGAGGAGATCGCGCGCGAAGTCCGCACGGGCGACGACGGTCGCCGACGCGCCGAAGCTCAGCATCAGGATGGTGGGCAACGGCGAGCCTTCCTCGCGACACGCGTCGACGTTCGCGCGCAGCTCCTCGAAGGCGAGGCCATCCGAGCTGGCGATCGGTGCCCAGCGGTGCAGGAGGTCGTGACCCGCGCGCGGCCAGGTCGCCGTGGCGAGGTCCTCGAGCGTCGCCTCGTCGGCGGCATCGGCCAGTGCGGTCTCGACGAGCTGGGACGGTTTGCTCCGCCGCATCGCCGCGATCAACGCCTCGACGGGCTTGCGGTCGCGGCGCGCCACCGACTTCTCGAAGCGCGCGACCGCGGCCTCGCCGAACTCGTCGAGGGCCTCGATGTCGAACGCGTTCGCCTCGGGCTGCCCGAGCTCCGCATCCGCGTAGCGGCTGATCCCGACCAGGGTCCGCGCGCGGGTCCGGAACGAGAGGTCGCGTTCGTGCTCCGCGAGCCGCACGAACTGCTGCGCGAGGCCGGACTTTGCCGCGGCAAGGAAACCGCCGGCCTGCTCGATCTCCTGCAGGACGTTCCAGGCGACGGCCCCGAGCTCATGCGTGAGCTTCTCGATCGCGTGGCTCCCGCCGGCGGCGTCCGCGACCCGCGCGAGCTGCGCCTCCGCCCGCAGCAGGTGCTGCTGGTCGCGCGCGAGGTCGCGGGCGGCCACGGAGTCCTGCCCGTCGAAGGGCATCACGATCAGGCTGTCGCAGCCGCCGAGGACCGCCGCCGCCGCCGCGACCGCGTTCCGCACGAGGTTGGTGCGGTGGTCGAAGAGGTCGGCGCGGAAGCGCGAGCTCGTGAGCGCGAGCACGCGCGGCACGAGCGCCGCGCCGCGCGCACCGAAGGCCACGCCGAGCTTGGCGAAGCACAGCCGCAACGCGCGGAGCTTGGCGATCTCGGTGCAGAACTCGTGTCCGACCTGCACGCGCACGGTCGCCGCCGCGGCGAGGTCGGTGAACGAGAGGCCGCGGCGTTCGAGCCCACGCGCGACCTCGACGATCGATGCCAGGAGCAGGCCGAGCTCGACGCCCGGCGATGCGCCGGCGAGGTGATGGGACTGCGCATCGAGCACGAGCGGTCGGATGCCCGGCGCGTCGCGACGGACGAAGTGCACGACGGCGGCCGCGGTGTCGAACACGCTGTCGGGCGAGGTGCGACAGGCGGCGACCTGACCGTCACGCGCGCTCCGCACGCGACGCGAGAGCAGCATCTCGATCGGATCCACGTCGAGGCCGCCCCGCAGCGCCTGCGGTGCGATGCGCCGGCTGCGTGCGAGTCGCAGCCACCACACGAGGATCGCGAGCGAGCCCTCGCCGGAGGAGAACCAGAGCGAGGTCTTCGCGAGGTCGAGACCCTCGAGCATCGCCTCGAGGTCGCGCCGCAGGTGCACGGCGACGCCGCCTTCCCCGGGCGTCGGCGTCGCGAAGGGATCGTCGTCGTGGTCTTCGTCCGCGACGCCGTTCGGCGACATCGCCTCGTGGGCCAGCGCATCGAGGCAGAACTCGAGCTCGTCGGCGCCGCGCTCGAGTGCGCGCCGGGCGCGCCGCGCGGCATCCCGTGGGTCGGCGCAGGCGATCAGCTCGCGGACCTGCCAGCCGCGGCGGGCGTGCAGCAGCGACTCGACGCGGCGATGGGGCAGCGGCGCGGCATCCTCCGCGCGCACGAGCGGCGGGATCGCGAAGTGGTCGGCCGTCGTCCACGCGAGGTCCCGCCAACCCTTGCCGCGCAGGCCGCGTTCGACCTGGGCGAGCCAGGACGCGAAGTCTGGAGCGCTGTCCGTCATGGGGCGCGCATCATGCGGGGACGGGCGTGGCGATGGGAGCGTGCGCTCGCGCCGGCGACGTGGACCGCGCTCTTTCCCGCGATCGCCGCGCACCCGATGCTGGCCCGCGCATGCACGTCCTCGTCGTCAACGCCGGCTCGTCGACCCTCAAGTTCCAGCTCATCGCGACGGACCTCGAGGCGATGGAGACCGACGCCGACCGTCGTCTCGTGCACGGCGTGATCGAGCGCATCGGCGGGCACGCGCTCGTGCGGCTGCGCCAGCCGGGAAAGGCCCGTCAGCTCCGCGAGACGCCGCTCAAGGACCACCGCGCGGCGATCGAGTACGTCCTGCGCTGGATCGTGAGCGAGGAGTCGGGGATCGACGAGGTGCGTGCGCTGGGCGACGTGCATGCCGTGGGCCATCGCGTCGTCCACGGCGGACAGCGATTCCGCCAGTCGGTGCGCATCGATGCCGAGGTGCTCCACGCCATCGAGGATCAGGTCGAACTCGCTCCGCTGCACAACCCGGCGAACCTGAAGGGCATCCGTGCGATCACGGAGCTGCTCGGGGCGGGCGTCCCGCAGGTGGCGGTCTTCGACACCGCGTTCCACGCCACGATGCCGGACACGTCGTTCCTCTACGCGATCCCGTACTCCTACTACCGGCGCTACGGCGTGCGCCGCTACGGCTTCCACGGCACCTCGCACCGCTACGTGGCATTCCGCTACCGCAAGCTGCGCGGCATCGCGCGCGAGGCGGTGAACATCGTGACGCTCCACCTCGGCAACGGCTGCTCGGCCTGCGCGATCAAGGGCGGCAACTCCTTCGACACCTCGATGGGCTTCACGCCGCTCGAGGGACTCGTGATGGGCACGCGCGCCGGGGACGTCGATCCGTCGCTCGTCACCTGGCTCGCCGAGAAGGAGGGCACGTCGGCGGCCGACGTCGAGCGGATGCTCACGCGCCAGTCGGGGCTGCTCGGCGTGTCCGGACTGACGAGCGACATGCGCGAGCTCCTGGCGGAGGAGCGCGAACACCAGGATCGGCGCGTGACGCTCGCGATCGACATGTTCTGCCAGCGCGTGCGTCGCTACATCGGGGCCTTCCTCGCGGAGCTCGGCGGCGCGGACGCGATCGTGTTCACCGGCGGCATCGGCGAGAACTCGCCCGAGATCCGCGCGCGGGTGTGCCAGGGACTCGAGTGGCTCGGTCTGCGCGTCGATCCCCTGCGCAACGAGGCCTGCATCGACGGCGCGACCGGCACCATCAACGACAAGGACAGCCGTCTCGCCGCGTGGGTCATCCCCACCGACGAGGAGCTGCTCATCGCGCGAGACACCGTGCGCGTCGTCACGACCGGCGACCCGCGCGCCCGATGAGCACGGCTCGCGAGAGCCCTTCCCGCGTCGTGCGCGCGGCGCGCGGTCTCCTGCTGCTCGCGTTGCCCTGGTACTTCGTCGCCGCGCTCTATCCCTTCGTGATCGAGCTGCCGCGCTGGGAGCGCAATGCCGCGCGTCTGGAGGCGGGGGCGCTCGTGCTCGAGGCGCCGGGGCGCGTGAGCGGACCGGGGGCGGTCGTCGTGGCCGCGGCGCGCGCGGCGCGGCACCTCGAACTCGAGCTCGAGCTGGTGCCCGCGCGGCGCCTGCAACACGGTCCGGCCCGCGTCTTCGAGCTCGGCACCGACCACGAGCGCGCGGTGCTCACGGTGGGGCAGGACGGCGAGGACCTCGTGGTGCGCCTGAGGCGACCGGGCGCGGATCCGTCCGGCACTCCGCCGCTGCGCCTGCCCGCGCGGTTCGCCGCAGGCGACGCGGCCAGGCTCGCGCTGCGCGTCACCGTGACGTCCACGGCGCTGCAGGTCGCCTGCGGCACCGAGCGCTCGGAACTCGCGCTCGACGCCTCGCCCTTCGACGCGTGGGACGAGGCCCCGACGCTCGTGCTCGGGGATTCGCCGATCGGCGAGCGGCCGTGGCTCGGACGCATCGAGCGCGCGCGGCTGACGGCGGGTCCGCTCGAGGTCGACCTCCTCGCGGGCGCGCAGCTCGGTCTCGACGACGGCCGCTTCCTCTGGCCGAAGCGCTGGCGTCTGCTCCTGGCGTGGCGCTTCGTGCCGCCCGTCGTGGCGAAGGAGGTCTTCGTGAACGTGCTGGGGTTCCTGCCGCTCGGCTGTCTGGCGGCCGCGGCGACGCGTCGGCGTCCGCTGCTCGTCGCCGGTCTCGTCGCCGCGCTGGTGAGCCTCGGCATGGAGATCTCGCAGCTCGCCTTCGCGGAGCGCATGAGCTCGTTGCTCGACCTCCTCGCGAACCTCTGCGGCGGCCTGCTCGGCGCATTGGCGTGGCGGGTGCGCACGGGCATGCTTCGCCCGAGATGAGTTCGCCGAGGCAACGCGGGCGCGCGCGCCGCCGGGTCGCAAAGACCATGGACGAGGCCTTCGAGGCGCTCGCGCGCGGCGAGCACGCATTGGCGGAGAAGCTGAGCCGACGTGCCGCCGACGAGGGCCACGTGAACCCGCGCATCTGGTTCGACCGCGCGCGTATCGCGCTAGCGTGCGGCGATCGCCGTGACGGCGAGAGCGCCTTGCGTCGGGCGCTCGCGCTCGCGCCCGAATTCGCCGAGGCATGGGTCGAACTCGGCGGCTTCCTGGCCGCGGCGGGTCGCGTCGCGGGTGCGCGGCGCGCCTGGCAGCGTGCGCTCGCCGCCGTGCACGACGCCTCGACCCGCGACGAGATCGCGGCGCGCCTCGCGGAGCTCCCCGCGTCGGACGCGGACGGCGACGCGGACGGCGACGCTGTGCCCGAAGCGAGGCCCCGCAATGCGGCGCTCTCGGCGCGTGCGCTGCGGCTGACCGAGGCGATGGCCGACGAGACCTTGCTCGCGCGCGGCGTGACCGGTCTGAGCGCGGCGCTCCGACCCACGGAGGTCGAAGGTCTGACGGCGCTGCTCGCCCCGGGTTCGCTCGCGGTCGATCGCGAACTCGTCTGGAGCGATCCGGATCGACGCTGCGCGTGGCGGGCCGCGCGACGGCCGTTCGCGGCCCCCCTCGCGGAGCTCCTCGACGACGTGCGCGCGGCGCTTGCACCCTCGCTCGCGAGCTGGGCGCGCCGCTTTCCCGCGCGCGGCCGGGATGCGCCGTCCGGCTCGCACACCGCCGCAGACGAGCCGGTCTTCCTGACCTTGCCCGTCGACGGCGTGCTCGGTCCATGGCGCCCGCCGGGGGCTCGCCCCGAGCAGCCCTTCTGCGCGTTCGTCGTGCTCGCGCTCGACGAGGACACGCGCCTTTCGCACGAGCTCGTCGACCTGCGCCCCGGGCGCCGGCGCCGGAGCGTGCGGACCCCGCTGCGCGCCTGCGACGCGCTCGTCGCCTGTGCGCTGCGCCGCCCCGTGCGGGTCGGCGGCGTCGAGGGGCTCCAGGAGCTCGCGCACGAGTTCCGCGTGAGCGGGGCCGGAGCTGCTCGCCTGCTCTGGCTGCCTCTGACCGGCCCGGTCTGAGCGCGTGTTCGATCGGGGCGATGCGGGCGGCGCTTCGCGCGCGCGGGTCGCTCCCCGGTCGCCCGTCATACGGGTGGCGGCATTGCGGTTGCGCTGGCGCGTCGGTCTCGGCCGGGGACTGAGTCGCCCGCGCGCGCCACGCCGAGGCCGGTTCGAGGTTCAATGCGGCGACCGGCCAGCCCGGCCGGCATCCCACGATCCGGACATGATGCGATTCTCTCTCTCCGCCGTCGCGCTCGCGATGGTCGGCAGCGCGCTCGCTGCCCAGACGATCCTGCCGCCCTTCAATGCGGCCTACTCCTGGCGCAGCATCGGCTCCGTGCCGGGTGTGCCCTCGCCCTACGGCGGCGCGACGTTCAAGCACAACGATCCCGATGTGCTCCTCATCGGCGGCGCCGCGAACTCCCTGGCGGGTGCCGTCTACGAGATCCGCGTGACGCGCGACGTCAACGGCTTCATCACCGGCTTCGTGGGGACCGCGACGCAGCTCTCGACGGCGCCCAACATCGACGGCGGCCTCATCTATGGGCCGAACAACGTCCTCTTCTACTCGGCGTATCCGATCAACGCGGTCGGCCAGATCAAGGTCGGCAGCACCGTTCCCGACCGCATCGACTCCCTCGGCACGCTGGGCTGGACCGCGGCTTCTCCCGGTGCCCTCACCATCGTGCCGCCCGGCTATCCTGGCGCGGGCCAGCTCAAGGTCTGCTCGTGGAGCGGCGGCTCGTTCCACTCCTGCACGCTCGTGCCCGACGGCAATGGCACGTTCTCGCTCAGCGGCCTGACCCCGCGTAGCACGCTGGCCGGCGGACCCGAGGGGCTGCTCTACCCGCCGCCCGGCTCGCCCGCGATCCCCGATTACCAGCGGATCATGGTCTGCGATTACAGCGGCGCCCGGATCTACCTCAGCCCGATCGACGCGAACGGCGACCCGACCGGGGCCGCGCCGACCGAGTTCATGACGGGGATCAGTGGTGCCGAGGGGGCGACGATCGATGCGCGGAGCGGCAGCTTCCTCTTCTCGACCTACGGCGGCGGTGATCGCATCATCCTCGTCGACGGCTTCGGCTCCTGCGGACCCTTCGTGAACTACGGCTCGGGGATCCCGGGCGCGGGCAATCGCCTGCCCGTGATCCGCGGCGTCGGCTGTGCGCGCATCGGCCAGGCGATCGCCTACCAGGTCGGCAATGGCCCGGCCAACGCCTCGGGCGCGCTCAACATCGGCTTCCAGCAGCTCTCGATTCCGCTCTTCGGCGGCTTCGTGCTCACGGAGCCCTCGATCCCGATCGGCCACGCGCTCGATGGCCTGGGCGCCTGGCAGGTCTCGCTCAACACGCCGCCGAACGCCGTGCTGGTCGGCGCGCACGTCTACTTCCAGGCGGTCTACCTGGACCTCGGCGCGCCCTTCTCGATCACGGCGAGCGACGGCCTCGACATGACGATCTTCTGATCCTTGCGCCGCTCGGGCCCTGCGGCCTGCGAATCGTCGCGTCCCGCGACGAATCTCCGGCCTCCGGGCCGGTGGCGACCGAGGCCGCAACCCTGACGGGTTTCCGGCGTCTCCGCGACGCTCCGTCCGGAAGGCCTCGGCCGCTGGTTGCGAAGGAAGTGGAGCGCGTCACCTTGGTTCGGACGCAGGTGCGAAGGCCGGAGGGTCACGACCCACATGGGGCGGATTGGCCGACATCCAGGGAGAGGGAAGCACCGGTCGATGCCCGCTTGCCCCGAGGAATCTCCTCGTGTCAGATCGGCCGCTCCGGACACCAAAGGGCGATCCCCGCTCGAGAACATGGACACAATCCATCCCTGGGTCCCTCCCTCCCCGGCTTGCCCGGTCCGGCCAGCCGGAGCGCTGATTGTCGGACGCAGACTCGCGATCAAGCTCTCGCTGCTCGTGTGGACTCTCTGCGGTGCCGGGACAACGGTCGATGCAAGCGCACAGTCGCTGCTGCGAGACATCGAACCCGCGGTGGATTCCTCGCGCGGCTCTGGCTCGGGTACGAGGGACCACAGCGCCGTGGCAAACGGCCTGGTCTGGTTCCTCGGGGACGACTACGTCCATGGCCGCGAGCTGTGGGTCACCGATGGCACCGCTGCCGGCACCCGCATGGCGGTCGAGTTCAGCTCGGGGCCCGTCGGGAATCCGATGACCGCGCTGGCGGCCGTGGGCAACCGCGCGCTGTTCTCGGCGAATGGCGCGATCTGGTCGTTCGAACTCGGAGCGAGCTCGGCGATCCAGCTCACTCCACCCGGCGCAGTTGTCACGTCCGACGAGCTCGTCGCAGCCGGATCACAGGTCTACTTCAGCCTGTCGACCGCAACCACAGGCGAGGAACCATGGGTCAGCGACGGCACGCTGGCAGGTACGCACCTGGTTGCCAACCTGGCGCCGGGGAACTCCAGGCCGCAGCAGTTCCTGGCCATTCCCGATGGCACCGGCGTCTACTTCTTCACCGCACAGCCCACCGTGCGCCTCTGGCGGTCCGATGGCTCGAGTGCGAATACGCGGGAGATCGCGGCGGGCACCGCGTGGACGGTTCCGCCATTGCAGACTCTCGCCGCGGGTCCCGCCGGCATCTTCGTCAAGACGAACTCGGAGCTCTGGGTCAGCGACGGTTCCGGGAGTCCGGCCACTCTCGTGGGGCAGGGCTTCAGCTTCGTGTACTCCGCGACGGCGCTCCCCTCGCATTTCGTCTTCAGGATTGGGGCCACGCATGTGAGTGGCAGTTCAGAGATCTGGAGCACAGACGGCACGATGGCCGGAACCTCGAGGCTCGTTGCCGCGAGCGCACCAGGACTCGTTGGGCAGATTCCGGATGTGCGGATCGAGCAGCGCGGCGGCTTGGCCTATTTCACCGCCTACGATCCCCAACACGGCGAGGAGCCATGGGTGACCGATGGCACCGCGGCCGGAACTCGGATCCTCGCGGATGTGTTGCCCGGAGCATTGTCTTCGAGCCCGCGGAGTTTCCGGCGCGTCGGCAATCAGATCTTCTTTCCGGCGTACCGCTCGGATGTGCACGAGGAGCTCTTCGTGACGGATGGGACCGCGGCCGGAACTCGACTCGTAGCGGACATCCATCCTGGCGCATCGGCGACGTCGAACATCCAGGACCTCTGGGCGATCGGCTCCAGGCTCTTCATGCGCGCAGAGGATGGTCGACACGGCATGGAGCCGTGGGTCAGCGACGGCACCGCCAACGGAACGAATCTCCTGGTGGACATCTTGCACCGGGGTGTCGGGTCCGAGGCGACCGGGTTCACCCGCTTCGGCCAGAGGTTCGTGTTCGCAGCCCAGGATGGTGTCCATGGCCGCGAACTGTGGATCAGCGACGGGACGACCGCAGGCACGACGCTCGTCGCCGACCTGGTCGCTGGATCTGGCTCCTCGAATCCACGCGACATGTACGAATGGCGGGGGCGGCTCTGGTTCAGTGCCGAGGACCCGATCGAAGGCCGAAAGCTGTGGGTGAGTGACGGAAGCGCGATCGGTACGCAACCGTGGGTGCTACCTGGCCGCGGCAGCCTGACCGGCGAGTTTGCGAGTTTCCGCGAGGTCGGGGATCGGCTCGCTTTCTGGTTCATGGACGACAACGTGTCCGCCGAGCTCTGGGTCACGGATGGTTCCCCCGCGGGCACCTCCCAGCTCGACTTCAACCCAGGAGTCTCCGGTCGAGCCGGTCCACTCGCACGCCTGGGGGACTACCTGTACTTCGCCGGCGTCGATCTTCAGCGGGGCCTCGGGCTATGGCGAACCGACGGCACTCTCGCCGGGACGACTCTGGTCGTCGACATCTCGCCGGCACTCCCGGGTGGACACCTGGAGAACCTGGTCGCGATCGATGGGAGGCTCTGGTTCGCCGGATCCGACGTCAGCAAACCGGTCCCCTCCGGCGTCGAGCCGTGGATCAGCGACGGGACGGCCGCAGGCACTCACCAATTGAGTGACATCGAGCCGGGACTCGCTGGGTCGGATCCACATTCCTTCGTGTGGTTTGCCGATCGGATCTGGTTCGAGACCGGCTCCGGAGTTCATTCGAGTGACGGTACGGCCACTGGGACGCGGAGAGTCGCCCTCCTGCCGACTGGCTTCGGCCCCCTCGTCAGCACTCCGGACCTGTTGTTCCTCGGCACGACGAGCAGCGTGCTCGTGACGGACGGAAGGCAATCGGGCCTCAGGTCGATTCCGATTCCATCGATCCACCCGGTCGCGGTGGAAGGCATGGTGGCACTCGGATCGAGCTCGCGGGTGGTGTTCTCCGCACAATCGTCCTTTCAGGATCGTGAGCTCTGGACCAGCGATGGAACGACCGCTGGAACCCGGCGCCTCGTCGACGCCTTCCCCGGACCATTGGCCTCGACTCCCCAGGAGATCACGCTCGCGGGTGACCACCTGTTGTTCACCGCCGAGACTCCGGACCATGGCCGCGAACCATTCCATGCGCGGCTCGCCGAACTCTCCGCGGCCTTCGCGGGTACCTTCGGGAGTGCGTGCTCTGGTTCCACCGGCGCACCGAGAATCTGGATCGGCGGCACGCCACGGCTCGGCGACATTGCGTTCCGAATCGAGCTGACGAACGCCAGGCCATCGTCGGCAGCGTTGATGCTCGCAGGACCGAGCTTGGGGATCGGTGGCGAGTTCGGTGGCTGCGCCCAGCGGCTCGTGCCCCCTGTGTTGTTCCTGCCTTCGGTGACCGACCAGAGCGGCACCGCCACCCTCCCGCTCGCCATCCCCTACGAACCGAGTCTGGTCGGCGTCGGTCTCTTCTTCGAGTGGGTGATCGCGGACCCCCAGGGTGGCGTTCTGGGCACCTTCGCCATGAGCGAGTTGCTCGAGATCGTGGTGGGGACCTGAGCGCTCGCCGCCCCGCATGCCACCGGCGCGGCGTTGCTGGGCGGCACCTCACGGCCGGTGACCGGCCTGACGATCTTCTGCGCCCCGCGTCGCTCTGGCTCACCAGCCCAGGCTGAGCTCGAGCGCCTGCGTCGAGCCGAGGCCGAGCAGATTGGCCGCGGCGTCGGGCGCGAGCGATTGGAAGAAGAGCTGCGCGCCGAGCAGGTTCGCGGTTCCCGGCAGCGGGATCGACCAGTTCGCGCTGCCGTCCTGGGCCACCGGCGCCGACAGCGAGTCGTCGATGCTCACGAGCAGCGAGCAGCCGCTCATCCCATAGGGCGCGAGCGCGAGGGGCAGCGGATTGCCGTTCCAGCTCGTGCGGGAGAGCCCGATCAGCAGCGCGGCGCTGCCGGCATTGCCGGGGAAGCCGCTGGCACGCAGCACGAGGGTCTGCCCCAGGCGCGCGGGCGCGGCTGGGTCCGTGGCCAGCACCGGTGCGCCATTGCTCCCGCAGCCGTTGCCGAAGGCGAGCGAACCCGGCCGGCGGACGTCCGCGGTCCAGAGTCCGCGGCCGAGCGTCGCCAGGAGCAGCCGCCGCGAGCCGTGCATGAAGGTGATCTCCTCGCAGACGACGCTCGCCGGGCCGTCGTTGTCGGTCGTCCAATGCGCACCGCCGTCGTCGCTCGCGAAGACGCCGACCTCGGTCGCCGCATAGAGGACGTCGCCGTCGTCGGGGTGCACCGCCATGCCGTAGACGGGCGCGGTCGGCAGCGCGAAGGGTGCGGTGCCGGTGATGCGCTGCCACGTGACGCCGCCGTCGACGGAACGCCAGAGGTTGTCGGCCGCGAAGCCGCCGAAGCACGCATAGGCGCGCTGGGCGTTGCTCGGATCGAAGACGAGTCGCGTGAGCACGCGGTTCGGCAGCGGGTTGCTGCCGGCATTGTCGTCGACGGCGATCCAGGTCGGCGTGGCGGCGGTGGCGTTCGCCGTGCGGTAGAGGCGGCCGTCGTTGTGACCGACGAGCACGCGATCGGCGAGACCCGGGGCGATCGCGATCGAGGCGATCAGGCTGCCGACGCTCGCCTTGACCGAGGTCCAGCCGACGTTCGCGGCGCGCGCGTTGGTCGTGCGCCACAGCCGCGTGCCGCCGGCATAGAGGCGTTGCGCGTTGTTCGGATCGAGGCGCAGCGGGGCGATGAAGTTCGCGCCCGTCGAGGTGGCGTCGCTCAGGCCGCTGATGATCGTGCTCGCCGAGGCGCCGCCGTTCGTCGAGCGGTGGACGCCGAGGTATTGGTACTCGCCGTAGACGTAGCTCGCATTGGTCGGGTCGATCTGCACCTGGCCGCCGTCGCCGCCGAAGTCCAGGTTCGCCGTGCGGCTGGCGCCCACGACGCGCAAAGTGCCGTTGTCCTGCGTGCCGCCGACCAGCGTGTCCGTCGGGCCATTGCCGGAGGCGCCGTAGAACTGCGTGGAGATCATGCCCGCGTCGAGATGACGCCAACCGGAGCCCTGCGCGGCCGCGAGGATGTCGTCGGCGACGTGCACGCCGCCGTCGGTGGTGAGGTACACGCGGCGGTTGCTGTTGCCGTCGTAACCCGGATCCTCGACCGCGAAGTGCACGTCCGGGTGCGGCTCCACGGTCATGATGTAGCCGTTGCTGATCTGCGAGACCGTCTGGCCGCCGTTCGTGCTGCGGAAGGCATGGATGCCGGCCGCGACCATCACGTTCTCGTTCGTCGGATCGACCCAGAAGGCGTTGTAGTAGCGGCTCGCGCCGGTCGAACCGCTCGTCGTGCGCTGGACCCAATTGCGGCCGCCATCGGCGGAGCGCCAGATCTTGCCACCGCCCGAGCCGACCGAGGCATAGACCACGCCCGGATTGGAGCGCGCATACGCGAGCTCGATGCGCGCGTCTTCACCCGCGAGGCTCGTCAGACCGCTCGCCGCGGCCTGCCAGGTGAGGCCGCCGTCGACCGAGGTGATGACGCCGTGCACGAGCGGGCCCGTGGAGCTGAAGTGCGCCACGGCGCGGGAGCCGTCGGTCGGGTGGAAGACGACCTGGAACGAGAGCTCGCCGCTCGCGACGTCGACCCAGGTCTGGCCGCCGTCCTGGCTGCGCGCAATGCCGCCGGGCCGCCGCGAGGCGAGGAGCACCTGCGGATCGCTGGGCGAGACCGCGATACGTGTGACGTGCTGCCAACCCGCCGTCGCCTGGAGCTGCGTCCAGGTGGCGCCGCCGTCGACGGTCTTGAAGACCCCGGCGCCCCGCACGAAGTGGCTGAAGCTCCGGCTGAGATGGGCGAGCGAATAGAAGCCCTCGCCGGTGCCGACGTACATCACGTCGGGGTTCGAGGGATCCATGGTCACGCACGCGGTCGCGAGGTTGCTCCACCAGTCGTCGACCTTGTTCCAGGTATTGCCGCCGTCGGTGCTCCGCCAGAGCCCGCCGGCCACCGAGCCGCAGAACATCCGCTGCGGGTCGCGCGGGTCGATCACCAGGGCGCGCGAGCGACCCGCGACGTTCGCGGGCCCGCGCTCGCTCCAGGCCAGACGGGAGATGCCGCCCGCAGCGGGTGCCAGGGCGGTCGCGGCGGCGGTCGCCGCGCGCTGCTCGAGCGCGGTCTGCCACGCCCGCTCGGGGATCACGCCGTTCTCGTCGGCATAGCGGCGGATGCGCCAGGCCGCGGCGGCGTCGGGCTCGTCGAGTTCGGGCGGCTGCGCGGAGCAGGCCGCCAGGGCCAAGAGGGTGAGGACGCGGAGGGGAAGAACGGAGCGGGAGGGCTCGCCGATCATGGACGGTCGCGGGACGCGGAGCGGGGCGGGCTCGGGCGTGGCGCAGATTAGCCGCTGGGCGCGATCCGGCGACGCGCGGGACCCGGCGCGCGTCACGCCGCGGCGGTGCCTCGCGCCGGAAGCGGCCTTGGCATCGCGTTCCGCACGCGTCCGCGGCCGGCCTCGCACCGAGGACTCAACGCGCCGGCTTCAGCAGCAGCGGCGCCGCGAGGCGATACGGCCCGAACTCGATGCGCAGGGCCCCGCGGTCCTTCGACCCCTCGTCGATCGAGAGCTCGATGCGGAGGCGTGGCGCGGGCACTTCGAGCTTCTCGCGCGTGAGCGGAATGCGGAGCCCGCCTTCGGTGGCGTTGGCCTGATATGCGTCGAGCCGGCGTTCGCGGATCGCCTGCGGATCGAGCAGCACGAGCTCGACGCCATGCTCCGCGGTGTTCTGCAGGACCGCGTAATACTGGCCGACGCCGATCCCGACGCCGCCGAGCTCGAGGGGCAGGTTCGTGTCGAGCGTGGTCCAGAAGTTCTCGCCGAGGCGCCAGCGCGTGCCGTCGGGCTGGTCGAGCCACTTCGCGAGCGCGGGCTGCCAGCGCGGCTGACCGTGGTCGATCGCGAGCTGTCCCGCGGAGCCGGGTCCGAACCAGTAGAAGATCCGCGCATTGCCGCGCTGGCTCGACTCCGGATAAGGCGTCTGCTCCGTCGGCCGCGGGCGTCCGGCCATGCCGCCGCTCGCCGGTCGGGCCGCCGAGAAGAAGACGAGGACGTCGAGGTCCTCGGTCACGTCGTGGAAGCGGTGGGCGACGCGGCGCGCGACGAAGACCACGTCGCCGGCCTGCACGTCGCGCGTGCTGTCGCCGGCGCTCAGCTTCGCCTTGCCGGAGAGGACGGAATAGACCTCGTCCTGCTCGTGCGGCTGCTGCGGGTCGACGGCGCCGACGGCGAGCCGGTAGCGGCCCAGGGTCAACGTGGAGGTCTGCAGCAATGGCTGCCAGGCTGAGCCGCTCGCGGCGGAACCGGGGGTCGCGGCCCCGGGCAGCCAGCGCACGGCGGGGTCTCCTTGGGCGGCGAGCGGTGCGGCGAGCGGTGCGAGGAGCGCCACGAGGGCGAGGAGCGGGAGAGCGGGGCGTGAGGATCGCGGCATGGTCGGCGGGGTGCGTCTTAGCGCCTCGGCCGGCGCGCGCGATGCGCTCGGCAAGAGCTCCCGGGTGCGTTCAGCCGCTGCGCCCTGCGCCCATCCAGTGCGCGCGCAGGAGCGCATTGAGCTCGCCCGCGCATTGGATCGGTGCCCCGTGCGAGGCGTCGGCGAGTTCGACGTGGCGCGCGCCCGGGATCCCCTCGGCGAGGGCGCGTCCGAGCGCCGGCGGCGCGATCGGGTCGTGGCGCGCGGAGAGCACCAGCGTCGGCAGACCGGCGAGCTCGCGCAGGCGCGGCGTCGTGTCGTGGGCGCGCAGCGCGGCGAGCTGCTGCCAGGCGATCGGCGGTTGGCCCGCGAGGTCGTGGCCGAAGAGCGGCGCGAGCCGTGCGGCGAGCGCCTCGCGATCGACGCCGGCGAGGGCGGAGGGCGCGAAGATCATCTCGAGGAAGGCGCGACGCCGCATGCGCACGGTGCCCACGCGGCTGCGCAACCCGAGCAGCATCATGCGCAGCGAGGTGCCCGCGCTCCGCCCGCGCGCGAAGGTGCAGAGCAAGGCGAGGCTGCGCACGCGCGACCGCGCGCGCAGCGCGAGTTCCTGCGCGACGAGTCCGCCCAGCGAATGGCCGACGACGTGTGCCTCGCGCCAGGCGAGCGCGTCCATCACCGCGAGAGCATCGTCGGCCATGCGCCCCACGCGGATCGCGGTGCCGGCGGGCACGCTCGCTCCGATGCCGCGGTTGTCGAAGCTCGCGCAGCTGAAGTCCTGCGCGAGCTCGTCGATCTGCGGCCGCCAGGCGATCCCGTGCGCGCCCACGCCCTGGATCATGAGCACCGCCTCACCGCGCCCGCGGACGCGGTAATGGAGATTGCAGCCGTCGATCGCGACGCTGCCCGCGTGCCCTTCCAGGGTCATGACGAGGAGCGCGGCGGCGATGGATCGGCGCCGGCCGCGTCGAGGAGGACGCGGCCGATCCCCTCGAGCAGGGCCCCGCGTTGGGCCTTCGTCGCGAGTCCGAGTTCACCGAGGATCGTGGTGATCGTGCCCACGCCGAGGATCGCCCACGCGACGCGGTCCGCCTCGGCCGCGCGTGCGGCGTCCCCGGCCTCGTCGCCGAGCGTGTCGCGGATCGCGCGGTGCAGGCTGCGGTAGGTGCGGCGCAGGGCGGCGCGGATCGCGGGATCGTCGGCGTCGCCGAGCGCGGAGAAGAGGATGCGGTAGTTGCCGAACTCGCCGAGGTGGCGGGACTCGTACGCGAGGATCGCCGTCGCCGCGTGCGCGGGGTCCTGGGCCTCGCCGCGGACGCGCTGCCAGGTCGCGATCGCGAGCTCGTGCACGTGGTCGAGCGCGGCGACGAACATCGCGAGCTTGTCGCTCCAATGCCGGTAGAGGATGTTCTCGCGGACGCCGCAGCGCCGGGCGAGCTCGGCCGTCGTCGTGCGGCGGTAGCCGAGTTCGCTGAACGCCTTGGCGAGGATCGGCAGCAGCTCGCTGCGCTGCGCGTCGAGTCGGAGGGGGCGGGGCATGCGGTCTCGTGCGGGGTCCGGCCCGCGCATCACAGCGGCCCGACGCGGCGCGCGGAAGCGCGCTCAGCGCGAGCCGCGGGGTTGCTTCGCCGTCTGCGGTTCCGTCGCGACCAGCTCGCGGATGACCGCGAGCGTCGCCGCATTGGGCTCGAAGACGGCGACCATCGCGTCGGTGACGTCGACGGTCTCCGCACCCGCGGCGCGCCAGGACAGCGCCCACTTCGACACGATCAGGTCGACGCCCGCCGTCTTCGCGATCGCCGGCAGGCGCTCGGCGATGTGCGCCACGATCTCGTCGACCGGCGCCGCGCCGAAGCCCTGCTCGTGGATGCGCTCCTGCATCGCCGGGCCGAGCGCGTCGAGCTCCGCCGCCAGGCTGCGGTCACCCGCGGCCATCGCCCGCTGCGTCGCACTCTTCACGTCGGCGCGCAGGCCCTCGACGTACTTCGCGAACTCCGCCGAGCGGACCCAGGCCGTCGCGATCGCGCGCGAGTCGAAGGTCCCGAGCACCACGGTCGGCTTCGCCGACGCCTTCTCCTGGTCTGCGGCCGGGACCATCACGAGCAGCCCGCCGAGCAGCAGACCGATCGCCGAACCGAGCTTCGTCATCATCAACATCTCTGCGTTCCTCTCTTCGTCTTGGTTCTCTGGGGTGGGGCGCGCTCGTGCTCGGCCGATGGGGCAGGCCGCTGCGCGCGTCGATGGGAAAAGTAAGCGGGCACTTACTTTTGCGCAAGGGGGCGCTCACGGCGTCGCTGACCCTGGTCGTGCACCCGGCGCTGCGTTCCGCCGAGGTGCATGGGGTCCGGGCTGACCCTGCGTCGGCCGAGCGTTGGCAACGGCAAGCCGAACAGGGATCCCTGCGGCCACTCGGAAGAGGACCCCTGCAGCCCACCGCGTGATGGCGCGGGGTCTCGGAGGAGGGGAGTACCGGGAGGGCAACGCCCTCAGCGCCCCGCCCCGCGCCCATTCCCGACGCGCCGGAATCTCACGCGCTGCGGCAGCAGCTCGATGCGGATGCCATCGCTCGTGAGCCGTTCGAGCCAGGCGACGGCGGCGATCTCGGCGCCGTCTTCGGCGGGCGCGGGGATGTCGAGCTGGATGCGCGATGCGAGCGGTGATCCGCGGACGAGCGGCAGGGGGAGGGAAGCGGTCCAGCCCGAATCTCCCGCACAGAGGGTGCGCGGGGGACCGCCGGCTCGCGCGGGATCGACGGTCGCCAGCGTGCCGCCATCGGCGCTCGGTGCGATTTCGAGTTCGACGGGGCTGCCTTCGAACCGCAGCGAGCCGCGATAGCGGCCCACGAAGGGGCGTTCGGGAGCTGCCGCGAACTCGGGCTCGGCGTCGACGGCGACGATCCGGTCGGGGCTCGGACCACAGAGCTCCGCGAGCATGGCGCGGCGCAGACGATCGCTCCAATCCCCGCGGGGCCGTGCGCCGAAGACGACGAGCGCACTGCGCAGTTCGGGCACGAGGTCGATCTCGAGCGTGGTCCCACACCACGACGAGGAGAAGCTCAGGAACTCGGAGAGCAGCGGCGGAGGAGCGACGCGCTCGAAGCGGCGCGCGGCCGCGGGTGCGACGACGTTCTCTTCCAGCACCGAGCGGAGCGTATGGCGCGCGAGCACCGCGAGGTCCGTGACGCTGCACGCGGCATTGCCGAATGCCGGGACCTCGGCGATGCGCACCGGGAACTCGCGGCCATCCGCGCGGTGGCCCGCCGCCACGCTGCGCGCGGGCCAAGCCCGGGTGAGATCGAAGGCGGAGCCCATGCCGAGCTCGGCGGCGACCGCGGCGAGTTGCGTATGCCAGGCCTGCCCCGTGGCGCGCTCGAGTGCGAGCTGGGCGATCGCGACCTGGAGCGCCGACGAATCGGCGAACCGGGCGCGGCGATCCAGCAGGAAGGCGTGGGCGGCGACGAGCTCCGCGACGGGTCGGACGGAGCGGGGATCGCGCAGGAAGCGCGCATAGCCGGGCAGCGCGAGTGGTCTGGCGTCGAAGCAGGCATCGAGCTCGCCGAGCCGGACGACGCGCGTCTGCGGCGCCTCGCCGTGCAACACGGGGCTCGAGAGCTTCAGCGTGCCCGCGGCGAGGGCGCGCGCGAGCGCTGCGTCGAGGAGGAAGCAACTGGCCTTGCCGAGCGGCACGAGGTGCCAGGTGGCGAACGGCGTCTCGGCGTCGATGCGGCCGGCGACGTGGACGCTCGCCTCGCCTTGCAGCGGCACGATCAACGCCGCGTATGCGAAGCGTGGCTCGAGCGTCGTGAGGGCCGCCGCGATGCGCGACATCGGAGCTGCCTCGTGCTGAGCGGACGCCGGCGGGGCGCCGAGCGCGACGGCGCATGCGAAGGCGCAGCGCGAGACACGGCTCGCGCGGCTCACCGCTTGCCCTCACGAGCAGGCGTCGCGCGCCGGAAGCTCACGCGCTGCGCAACAGCTCCACGCGGATGCCGTCCGGCGTCGCGCGCTCCAGCCAGGCGATCCCGGCGAGCTGTTCGGCTTCCGCTTCAGATCCTTCGACGTCGAAATGGAGGCGTCGCTCGAGACCGCCCTCCTCGGCAGGACGGAGCTCGAGGCTGCCACTCGCGCGCCGGTCGGAGATCACGACGGGCTCGGAGCGCGCGGCGTCGAGCACGCGAACGCGTGGCGCGCCGGGGGCGAGATTGCCGCGGTCGAGCAACAGCTCGAGTTCGACCGCGACACCGTCGACGAGGACCTGCCCGCGGTAGCTGCCGCGCAATGCCGCGGGCTGCGGCCGCGCGCGCCCGCCGAAGCGCGGGCCGGGCTCGGGCCTGACGGGCTCCCGCTCGAGAAGCGTCACGAGCAGTGCCTCGCGCAGCGGCGTCTCCCAGCTGCCGGGCGAGCGCGCACCGAACCAAACGATCGCGGCATCCGCGTCGGGCACGAGTTCGAAGGCGAGCGTCGTGCCGCACCACGACGAGGTGAAGCGCAGCGTCTCGATGGCGAAGTCCGGATCGGTATCGCGCGTGAAGCGTCGCACGGGCGGGATGCGGGTCGCGACCTCGTCGCTCGCCGTCCCGACGACGTCGTGGAGCAGCGTGCGCACGAAGGGCACGAGATCGTCGACGCCGCAGCCCGCATTGCCGCGGCTCGGCACCTCGGCGATGCGGACGGGCCACTGGCTGGCGTCGTCGCGCCGACCGACCGCGACGCTGCGCGGTGGCCAGCTCATGCCGAGATCGACGATGCTCCCGATGCCGAAGCGCCGCGCCGAGCGACGCAGGTGTGCGGCCCAGGGCTCGCGCGTGCCGCGTTCGAGCAGCGCCTGCGCGAGAGCTGCCTCGATGGTCCGCGTGTCACCGAAGCGGTGCCAGCGTTCGAGGAGGAGGCCATGGGCGGCGACGACCTCGTCGATCGGTCGCAGGCCGTCCGGTTCGCGTGCGAAGCGCTCGTAACCCGGCAGCTTCGCGGGGGGCGCGGCGAAGAACCCGTCGAGCTGCCCGAACTCGAGCCTCGCCGCGCTCCCGTCCTCGCCGCCGATCACGGGGTCGCTGATGCGGATCGCACCCTCGGCGAGTGCCACCGCCAGCGCGGCATCGAGCAGGAAGCCCGTCGCTTCGCCGAGCGGCACGAGATGCGAACGCGCAAACGGGATCCCGTCCTCGAGCGGGCCGACGAGTCGCACGATCGCGTCCCCATGCCGGGGCACGATCAAGGCCGCGTGCGCGAAGCGGGGATCCAGCGCGGCGAGGGCGGCCTCGGTGCGGTCCTGCGCGACGGCCTCGGCGGTGAGCGCCATCGCCGTCGCCAGCGCGAAGGGAGTGATCGATGCGGGACGGCACCCGATGCGCGGCAAGGATCGCATGGGGTCGGACGATATCCTCTCGCCCTTCTCGTCCGCGTTCTCCGCGACCGTCGCAGCCTTTGCATGACCCGTCTCGAGTTCGATGCCCTCGACTACCGCGCGGATCAACGCTTCGTGCCGGCGCGTTACCGCTTCGAGGGCAGCGCGACGGAGGGCTGGCGCATCCATCGCGACGGCGTGCTCGCCCTCGAGCTCGGCCCCGGCTACCGCCTGCTGCGCACGCAGAGCTGCGGCGTGTGTTCGACCGACCTCGCGCGGCAGTTCCTGCCCTTCCCGCTGCCGCAGGTGATCGGGCACGAGGTGATCGCGACGGACGAGACGGGCCAGCGCTTCGTCGTCGAGATCAATGCGTCGCACGCGGCGCGCGGCGTGGCGAGCGCGTGCCCGTTCTGCAATGCGGGGCTGCACACGCATTGCCCCGAGCGCATCGTGCTCGGCATCCACGACCTGCCGGGCGGCTTCGGCCCCTACCTGCTCGCGCCGATCCACGCCTGCGTGCCGATCCCCGCGAGCATCCCCGACAGCGCCGCCGTGCTCGTCGAGCCCTTCGCCGCGGCCTTGCACGCGGTGGCCACGATCGCGCCGCGCGACGGCGAGCGCATCGCGGTGCTCGGCCCGCGTCGTCTCGGGATGCTCGTCGTCGCGGCGCTCGCCGGCGTGCGGGCGCAGCATCGGCGTCGTGGTGAGGACTTCTCGATCGCGGCGCTCGCCCGCGATCCGGCATTGTTGGAGCTGGCACGTGGCTTCGGCGCGACCGAGGCCCACGCGATCGACGACGACGCCGGCGCACTGCCCGACGCCTCGTTCGACGTCGTCATCGACACCACCGGCAATCCCGGTGCGCTGCCGACCGCGCTGCGCCTCGCGCGGCGTGAGGTCCATCTGAAGTCGACGCACGGACGCGAGTCCTGCGGGCTCCGACACCTCACCGAGCTGGTCGTCGACGAACTCGCGATCGAGGCGCTGCCGAAGCACGCGCCGGCACCCGGCTCGCTGCACTGGGAGACCGACATGACCGGTCGCCGCCTGCGCGTCGCCTGGCTGCCGCAGACCGCGCCGCCGCGTTGGCTCACCGGGTTCGCCGACCTGCGCATGGGCGACGCGGCGTCCCTCGCCGCGGACTTCGGCCAGGATCGGGACGGGCTGCCGCGCGCGGATGTCGCGGTCGTCGACTGCGCCGCGCAGATCGATGCCGTGATCCGTCCGCGGGTGGGACGCGAGGAGGCGTTGATCCGGCCGCGCGGCAGCGTGCTCGTGCATCCGTCCGCCGAGCCGTGCGGATCCGCCCTCCTCATCGCGGTCATGACGCGCGGCCTGCGTCTGTCGAGCTCGCGCTGCGGGGACTTCCGCGCCGCACTCGCGCTGCTCGAAGGCGATGCCGAGCTGCGGCGCATCGGGGAGCGGCTCGTCACGCATCGCTTCGGTGCCGAGCGGCTCGCGGAGGCGTTCGCGGTCGCGAAGTCGCGCGCGTGCATCAAGGCCGTCGTCACGCATTCCGACCTAGCTGCCAGGTGACCGTGCCCTCGAACCAATCGTCCTTCGAGCCGAGCGCGATCGAGACCTCGCTCGGGCCCACGCTCCTGCGTCGCGACGGCATCTGGTCGCTCGACCTCGTCGCGCTCCCGATCCTGCACGGCCTCTCGGTCCTCTCCCGCGCGCTGGCCGAGATGATCGTGGGCCAGGCGCGGAGCGATCGCATCGACGTGACGGCCGAGCGCCGGCTGCGCCCGCGCGAGAACCCCGAGCTGCTCGAGCAGTTCGGCATCGACCTGGTGAAGGTCGCCGCGGAGCACGAGACGATCGAGGCGATCGCGACGGGACCCGAGGTCTTCGAGCATCGGCTGCGCGCCCTGCTCGGCAGTCTGCAACGCCAGCGCTACCGCGACGCGCTGCTGCCCGGCGACCGCGCGCGCAGCCGGGCGCTCGTCGCAGAGTTCGGCGAGGCCGCGGCGCGGTGCCGCTTCGTGCTGGAGCACGTCGCCGCGCGTCGCGACAGCGCGCGTGGTTCGTTCCGCATCACCATCGAAGGCTGTGAGGGGCGGAGGCTCGACCTCGACTCGATCCCGCACCTGCGGATCGCGGACATCGAGGATCGCCACTTCATCGCGGGCTCGACGCGCATCGCACAGACCTGGACCGAGGCCCTGCGCCGCGAGGCGGAGCGCGGGCGGCGTTCGTTCTTCGAACAGCGCGATGCCCACAGCCATCTCTTCCGACAGCTCGACCAGGCCGGGCTGCGTTCGATCCAGAAGGTCTCGATCCAGTGGTCGGAGGCGGCGCTGCCCTTCGTGCTCGAATGCGAGCCGGCGGAGCTGAGCGAGCTGCTCAAGCGCGTGCTGCTCGCGCTCGAGGACCGCTCCGTGCGGCGATTGCTCGAGGGGCGCGAGGTCGTGCGCGTCGATGCCGGGGGCGTGCCCGTCTATCTCGACATCGCCCAGCTCGGCCGCGTGCTCGAGCTCTCGCTCGGGCAGCGGCGGGAGCGTGCCGACGTCGACGCGTTCCTGGCGCGCATGCCCGCGCTCGGTGCCTTGACCGCGAGCGATGCCGAGGCGCAGCCCTTGCGCGGCGTGCGCGTCTTCCTCGTGCACCACATGACGGGTGAGATCGTCGGCACGATCGCCGCGCTGCGGGCGCTCGGCTGCCGCGACCTCGTGTGCCTCTTCATCACGTATGCGGGCGAGCCGCCGGCGAGCTACCTCGATGCGGTCCTCGATCTGCCCGCCGACGAGTTCCGCGCGCTGGCGCTCGTCAACGTGCCGACGCGTGGTCACGTCGAAGGGCATTACCGCCTGTCGACGCAGTACTCGCGGCTCGAGGAGGCCGACGACATCGCGCGTGCGCTCCGCGGCCGCGACGACCGCTATCTCGATGCGATGCGCGCCGCGGCCGTCGTGCCCTTCCTGCGTCAGCTCGCGCGCGCCGAGGCCGGCGGCGAGCGCTGCCTCCTCGTCGAGGACGGCGGCTACCTCGGGCCGGTCGTGCACGACGCGATGCTGCGCGGCGTGACGCTCGCTGCGTTCGCGGCCGAGCTGGGCCACGTCGTCGGCGACGAGCGCCACCTCGACGGAGTGCTGCGCGGTCGCCTGATCGGCACCGTCGAGCACACGCGCAACGGCTTCGACAAGCTCGCGGAGGTCGAGCGACGGCACGGGCGGCTCGCGCTGCCGGCGTTCTCGATCGCGATCTCGCATCTCAAGCGCGCGATCGAATCGAAGGAGGTCGCGACCTCGATCCTCAATGCGATCGAGACCGTGCTCCACGCCGATGGCCGCATCCTCTCGCGGCGCAACTGCCTCGTGCTCGGTTCGCGTGGCGCCATCGGCAGCGAGCTCGGGCGCGTCCTGCGCACGCGCCTCGAGATGCCGATGCGCGCGCTGGCCGGCATCGACCTCGTCGCCGGCACCGGCGACGGGCAGGGCTTCCCCGAGGCACGCGGTCTCACCGGATTGCCCGCGGAGACCTGGCTCGACATCGATCTCGTGATCGGCGTGACCGGCGACAGCGTGCTCCGCGGTGAGGACCTCGAGCGCTGGCTGGCCGACGGCAGGAAGCCGCAGCTCGTGCTCGCGAGCGGTTCGACCAAGAAGGTCGAGTTCCGCGGCCTCATGGTCTGGTTCGACGCGCTGCGCTCGCAGGACGAGCCGCGCGTCGCCGGTCGCCGCGTGCGGATCGCCGTCGCCGAGCTGCTCGATCCGCGGACCACGCGCGTCTACGGCCACCGCTGGCGCTTCGTGTTCGAGGACACCGGGCTCACGAAGACGGTGCTCGCGCTCGGCAACCTCACGCCGATCAACTTCCTCTTCTACGGCGTCGCGACCGAGCTCATCGACGACGTGCTGGCGCAGCTCGTCTCCGTCTCGCTCGGTCTCGTGCGACGCGCCGCGGATCCGACGCTCGAGCCGCGGCTCCACGCGGTCGACCGCGAGATCGACGCGAACGGGCAGGCGCGCGGGGCCTGAGCCGAGCGCCCGGTCGCGCCGGCTGAGGCACGGCCTGCGGGGCGCAAGCGGATCGCGGTGCGGAGCATCGCATGCCCCCTCGCGAGACCCGCGCGAGGCGCGGGCCGCATCCCGCGTCACGGATCGGGCGCGGCGGCATCCCCCTCGGTCGAGCCCGGTTCCCGGCGGAACGCTCGCCGGGGCGTCGGGCCCTCCCCAGACCCTTCCTCATGAGACTCGATCCGATGCGCTCTCTCCAACGACTCGATCCTTCCACCGTCCGCCGCGCGCGCGCGGCGGCACTCGGCCTGCTGCTCGCGGGCGCTGCCCAGTCGCAGGGCATTCTCTGGCGCCACGTCGCTGTTGCCGACGGCGACAATCACGGGCGCGGCGTCGATGTCGCCGGTGATTGCAATGGCGATGGCGTGCCCGACCTCGTCGTCGGCGCGCCGGGGCATCGGGCGCCGCACGTCGATCAGGGGCGCGTCGTGCTGTATTCGGGCAGCACCGGTGCCATCCTCTTCTCCTGGCTCGGCTCGGCCGCGAACGACGACCTGGGCTTCTCCGTCGCCGGTGCGGGTGACGTGGACGGCGACGGCTACGACGACGTGATCGCCGGAGCACCGCACAACGACGGTCTCGTCGCCGCAGGTCACGTGAAGGTCTGGTCGGGTCGCACCGGTGCGGTGATCTGGACCTTCAACGGCGTCGCGATCGGTGACACCTTCGGTCAGGCGGTCGATGGCGCAGGCGATGTCGACGCCGACGGCTTCGCGGACCTGATCGTGGGTGCGCCGAACAATGACACGGCCGGAACGACCTCGGGCGCGGCATACCTCTACTCGGGCCGCACGGGAGCCTTGATCCGCGCCCACCTTGGTGCCTCGGTGCCGGAGTACTTCGGCCAGTCCGTCGCGGGCGCCGGCGACGTCGATCGCGATGGCTTCGACGACGTGATTGTCGGCGGACCCTCGGCGATGGTCGGCGGCTCCCCGAGGGGGCGTGCCGTCGTGTACTCGGGCCGCACGGGTGCCGCGCTCTGGACCCTCAATGGCACGTCCCTCAACGACCGATTCGGTTCCTCCGTCGCCGGGGGTGGGGACGCCGACCGCGACGGCTGGCCCGATCTGCTCGTCGGCGCGCCCGATGACGACGACAACGGTTCGGATTCCGGGACGCTCCGCCTGGTCTCGGGTCGTACCGGCACGCTGATCCGGAACCTCGTCGGTTCGGGTGGCGGTATGCGCTTCGGGACCGCGTGCGCCTTCGTCGGCGATCTCGACGGCGACGGCCACTCGGACCTCGCCGGCAGCGAGAGCATGGCGAGCAGCGGCCTCTTCTTCAGCAATGGCGCGGTGCGCTGTTTCTCGGGCCGCACGGGAGCCGCGATCGTGACCTTCGAGGGTGAGTCGGACTTCGCGTCGCTCGGGGAGGGCCTCGGCGGTTCGCTCGCCGCGGACTTCGATGGCGACGGGCTCGACGACGTCGTGGCCGGCGCGTTCCTCTGGAGCGATGGCGTGATCAATCCCGGCGCGGCCTACGTCTTCGACGCCGGCCGCAGCGGCACGCCGGCGCGCGTGCGCAGCGTGCGCATCGGCTGCGTCGGCTCGAATTCCCGGCTGCCCACCGCGCTCTCCCGCGGTACCCCCGGTCTCGGCGTTGCCTTCGCGCTCGCCCTCCGCGGCGCTCTGCCGAACGCGCTGACCGTGCTGAACCTGGGCACGGCGACGCAGGTCCCACTCGCGAGCTTCGGGATGCCTGGTTGCGAGCTCCTCGCCACCGCCGACGGCTTCTCCGTGCCGCACGTCTGTGATGCCAATGGCGTTGCCGCGAGCACTGCGATCACGGTCCCGAACTCGATCGCATTGATCGGCATCGAACTCGGTGCCCAATGGATCTGCGTCGACGGTGCCGCCAATGCGGCGGGGCTCACCGCATCGGACGGTCTCGTCCTCCGCATCGGCAGCTGACAGCGCATCCCGTCTTCGTGCCGCGAACATCTCGCATTTCCACGACCTGTGGCGCGGTCGTGCGGAATCCACGTGCGGCCGATGGGGCGGGCGCAACCGCGCGCCGATCCGCGTCGAGTTGCACGAAGCGAACGAGGGCCTGCAGTTCGGTGCGCGCCGTGCTAGTCTCCCCGCGCTCGTTCGGGTCGGACTCCACGCGATGGCCATCCATCGTGCGGTGTCCTGAGCTTCGGACCGGCGCTCACTCAACTCTCACTCGAGGGAAAGGTCACAGTGAACATCACCCAATCGAAGGCCATGGGCCTCCTCGCCGCGGGCACGTTGCGCCTCTCCTAAAGCAGCTGTAGCAGTTCGCGCCGGCTGGATCGGCGCCGTCACGACCTGAGACTCCGAGGGGATCGGACGCGTCGTAGCGCGTCGCGAGCTCGTCGGGGGAGAGTCACTTCGGGAA
>JADLHO010000052.1 GCA_020848735.1 Planctomycetota bacterium
GGGTGCGCTTCAATGGCGAGGAGCGGAGCCCGGCCGAGTTGCTCGGGCTGCTGCCGCGCCGACTGACGATCCGGGAACTGCTGGGCTGGCGACAGGATCAGGGTCGCGAGCACAGCACCCATCCGCTCGCGCGACGCGGAGAGAGCGTGGCGGAGTGGCGGGCGCCGGTGGACTCGGTTGGGGAGGAGCCGGAGCCGGCCTGACGGCGAGGCGTGCGGTCGGCGGGGAATCGCCGCGGAGTCGGCGGGCTGGGCTTCTGGAGCCACAAGCGGGTCGCGGTCGGCCAAGGCGGCGCCGCGGCGCGGTCCAACGAAGTGGATCAGGGATCTCAGCGATCGGTCAGGAACGTGAAGTCCGCGCGATAAAGGTCGTGGTCGGGCGCCGGCGGCACGGGCAATCCCGCGCGCACCACCGTGGCGCGGCGCTGCGCGTAGAGCGGCACGACGAGGACCTCGTCGTCGAGGAGCGCCTGGATGCGCGCGTAGAGCGGCACGCGGTCCTTCTCGTCCGGAGTCGCGACGAGTTGCTCGACCAGCGCCTCGAGGCGGGGATCGACCGATCGTGCCCGCGCGCTCGCGGCACTCGCGTGCGGGAGCGGCTTGCCGAAGCGTGCGACGAGCGAGAGGTCGGGGTCGTAGGGGACGCCCCAGGTCGTCTCGAGGCGCAGATCGACGTCGCGGTCGGCGGTGGGAGCGCTCGCTTCGACGATCTCCGTCGGGAGACCCGCGCGGTCGAGTTGGGCCGCCACGGCGCGCGCGAGCGCGAGCATCGAGGTCTGGGTCACGAGGCGCAGTGGCGCTGCGAGTGCCGCGGTCTCCGCCGGTGCGGCCTGGCGCGGCCGAGCTGCCGGCTGCGGCCAGAGCTTCACCGTCGGCGCGGCCCAGGCCGTGCACGGATCGGCGAAGCCCGCCTCGACTTCGCGGATGAGCGCATCGCGGTCGATCGCGTTCGCGATGCGACGGCGCAGCGCCGGGTCCCGCAGGCGCTCGCGGTCGATCGCGAAGCTCAGATAGCGCACGGCCGAGCCGGGGCCCTCGCGGACCACGAAGCGCGGATCGTCGCGCAGTTCGGCGAGACGGCGCGGGTCGATGGGAATCAGCCAACTGCTCGCGACGACGTCGACCTCGTCGCGCAGGAGACCCTCGAGCGCGTCGCCGCCGCGCGGATCTCCGATGCGCACGAGGTCGAGCCAGGCCTCGGGACGGCTCGCCCGCGCGAGGCGCAGCGCCCGCTCGTCCTGCGACACTCCGAGTGCGCGGAACGGGCCGCTGCCCACGGGCCGCACGAACTTGCCCTCGCGGTCCAACGCGGCGGGTGCGCGGATCGCGCAGGGATTGATCGCGCAGAGATCGGACAGCAGCGCGACCGGTCGATCGCAGGTGATGCGCAGCTCGCGCGCGGACAGCGCGTCGATCGCGACGATGCGCTCGCTGGAGCGCAGCCACGCGTGCTCCGGGAGTCCGACCCAGCGCCTGAAGTGCATCGCGACGTCCTGGGCCGTCACCTGGCTGCCGTCGTGGAAGACGGCGCCCTCGCGCAGCGTGAAGGTCACGATCCGGCCGCCGTCCTCGAAGCGCCACGACGACGCGAGCGCGGGGACGATGCGCCCTTCGCCGTCGCGACGCACGAGGGTCTCGTAGATCGAGGTCTTCGACTCGAAGCCCCCCTGGTAGCTGAGCGGCGAGATCTCGCGCGGCCCCGGCGCGTTGATCTTCGCGGCGATGCGCGCGATGGGTGCCTGGGTCGCGGCCGGTGCCACGGGCGTCGCTCCGGGTGCGGCGGCCGGATCCGTCGCGACTCCGCCGAGCGCATAGCCCGGCGGCCGCGCGAGCAGCGTGATGCGGCCGCCGTAACCGGACGCGATCAGCTCATCGGTGCCATTGCGGCCGTCGACCTCGGCGACGTCGAGCCAGTGACCGCGATCGACGTCGGTGAAGAGGTCCTGCACCTGCCAGCGTCCGCTGCCCTTGCGCACGAGCAGCTGCACGCGCGCCGAATAGCCGAAGACCGCGAGGCACTCGTCGGTCGGGTCGTCGGTGAAGCGCCCGGTCGCCACACCGCGCAGACCCTGCGGACCGGCATAGACCTCGCTGCGCGCGAAGCTCCCGTCCGCGCGTTCCTCGAGGCGCAGGACGAGACCGTCGTCACGGGTGACGTAGAAGACCTCCGGCTGACCGGCGCGCGGCGGTCGCCGTGCGATGCGACCGAAGCCCATGGGCTCCTGCACCATCACGGTGCGCACGAAGCCCGCGCCGCGAAGCTCGAGCATCGCCGCCTCCGAAGCGCGGCTGACCGTCGCCATGCGCGGCACCGCGTTCTCGCCGCGGCCGGGTACGACCACCGCGTCGCGCACGCGGCCCGGCAAGGTCCCGAGCAGCGTGCTCGTGAAGCCGCGGTCGCCGCTCGCGACGAGTTCGTGGACCTCGCCGTTCTTCAGGAACGCGACGAGCTCCGCGCCCGGTCGATCGGGGCGGAGCTCGTCGGCGACGATGGTGTGGATCTCCTCGGGCCAGTGCGCGATCTCGAGCTTGTCCCACTCGTGCTCCCCGCGGAGTGCGAGCTGATAGAGGTTGCCGCTCTTGCCGCCGACGTAGAGCTCCTTGCCTGCGCGGCGCGGATCGACGTCGGCGTGGCCCACGGGAGCGAGCCATTGGCCGTCGAAGACCGTGTCGTTCGGGGTCCACTTGCCCGAGTACGACGTGAGGATGGTGCAGCGCCCCTTGTCGTCCATGCCGACGATCTCGGGGCAGCCGTACCAGGGCAGCACGTCGAAGGACTTCACGGTCCAGATCCCCGCGCCGGCGTCGTGCACGAGGAAGGCCGTCCAATCCGGCGCGCAGGGCAGGGGCACCTCGCCGTTGGTCGGTTTGCCGTCGGCTGCGAGCGTCTGCGCATCGGCAGAGCGCGCGACGAGCGCGGCGAGGACGAGGACGGCCGGCAGGAGGGGGGAGACGGCGCGGAGCGCCGGAGAGACCTTGATCGTCATCGACGTGCCCGGGTGACTCACGGGAGAGGGAGAGGCCGCCTCGCTCACAGGATCGCGAACTCGACGCCGTTCGTCCCGATGAGACCGCCACCGGTCAGGTGGATGCCCTGCAGGTAGAGCTTCGCGCCGACGAGTCCGCTGTCGGCAGGAATGCCGAGGCCGATCGTCTGCGTGACCGACACGCCGACGGAGCCCGAATAGAGGATCGAAGCCGGATCGACGAGCACGTCGACACCTGCGACGTTGATCGGGCTCGGGGCCTTCGCGAGTCCGATGAGGACGCCGCCGAACGACGGCGCGTTCGGGTTGCTCGCCTCCATCGTGAGGCTGAAGCCTGCGTTGCCCACGAGCGGCAGACCACCCGGATTCGGGCGCAGCTTCCACACGTAGACGTCGGCGTTCGGCGTGGCGCTGCCGAAGGTGCGCGGGTTCTGGCGCGCGTCGATTCCCGACGGCGTGCCGTAGCCCGGCGTCACGAGCGTCGTGGCGTTGCCCTGTGGGTCCATCCAGAGGATCGAGCGGGAGGGCGTCCCGGCGTTGGCGCTGCAGAGCGCGAAGTTGCCGGTCGTCGTCTCGAGGGCGATCGCATTGAGCGGGCCGGTGCCGGTCACGATCGGCGAGAGCTGTGCGGTGCCGAACTCGTAGCGCCAGCAGTTCGGTGGGCCATTGAGCGCGACGATCATCAGGTCGCCGTCGAGATCGAGGCCGACGTTCGACACGCCGGCAGGCACGGTGGTGAGCAGCGTCGCCGTGCCGCCGGCGGGAACCGGCAGTGCCCAGATCTCGCCGACGGTCGAGGACACGTAGTTCGCGATGTAGGCCGTCGTGCCGTCGGCGGAGAGCGTGAGGCCGTTGAACACGCCGCCGAGGAAGACGCCGGGATTCGCGACCGGCACCGGTGTGACCGCACCGCCGTTCAGGTCGACGATGCCGATGCCCTCCATGCCGTAGTTCGACGTCGGGATGTTCGCGAGCGGACCCTGCGTGAGGTCGGTCGCCGCGACGAGCACCTTGCCGTCCGGCATCAAGGCGGCCTGCGGGATCTCACCGGCGGGGCCGGCCGTGCCCATGCTGAAGAGCTGATCGAAGGCGACCTGCACGCCGCTGAGCCGGATGACGTGCAGATCGACGCTGTTGCCGACCGCCGCGCGCTCGCCCACGATCAACGCGCCGTCGGACGCGCGCACCAACAAGCTCGAGCCGCCGGCGCGGCCCCCGGGCACGTAGAGGAGGTCGGGATTGAGACCTTCGACCGTGACCGGCGCGCCGGGCGTGCGAGGGTGTTGGAGGAAGATGCCGGTGCGCCCGGCGCTGCCGAACGCGGACCAGGCGTACCAGCCGTCGGGGACCTGGGCGGAGACGGCGGCGGCGAGGGCGAAGGTCGCGAGCGCGACGCGAGACGGAGTCATGGTGGTCGTGCGGTTGGAGAGGGGATGCGCGCGCGCGGACTTCGCCCACGCGCCGCGCGCGCCAGGGCAACGGGCATGCCGACCCTGCCCGATCGCGCGGAATCTCCAGGTCCCCGGAGCCTTCGCCGCGAATTCACGCAGCAGTGTGCAGCGCGAGCTGCGTCAAGCCGCGCGGCGCTCGGCCGTGACGCGTCGCCGCGTCATCGATCGGTGACATGCCGTTGCGGTCACGCCACGTCGTCACCGCTCACGACGACGTGAGTCCCGAGTGCCGCAGCAGGGCCTCGGTCGAAGGCTTGCGCCCGCGGAACTCGAGGAACACGTCCATCGGGTGACGGCTGCCGCCGAGCGCGAGCACCGTGTCGCGGAAGCGGCGACCGGTGCGCCTCACCGCGGCGGGATCGTCGAGACCGGCATCCTCGAACGCGCCGAAGGCATCGGCGCTGAGAACCTCGGCCCACTTGTAGCTGTAGTAACCCGCCGCGTAGCCGCCCGCGAAGATGTGCGAGAAGGAGCAGAGGAAGCGATCCTCCGGCAGCGGCGGCAACACCGTCGTGCGCTCCGCGACCCGACGCATGACGTCGAAGGGCGAGCCGTCGCGCGCGGGCGCGTAGCCGTGGTGCAAAGCGAGATCGGTCGAGGCGAAGTAGACCTGGCGGAGCGTGTCGCTCCCCGCGCGGAAGGTGCGCGCCGCCTGCAGCTTGTCGAAGAGCTCGCGTGGCAACGGTGCGCCGGTCTGCCAGTGGCCCGAGAGCCCCATCAGCGTCGGCTCGTGGTAGCACCAGTTCTCCATGAACTGGCTCGGCAGTTCGACCGCGTCCCACTCGACGCCGTTGATGCCCGCGGCGGACTCGAAGTCGACGGTCGTCAGCATGTGCTGCAGGCCGTGACCGAACTCGTGGAAGAGCGTCTCGACCTCGCGGAAGGTCATGAGCGAAGGGCGCTCGCCCACGGGCGGCGTGCCGTTGCACACGAGATGCGCGACGGGCAGCCGCACGCCCGTGCCCGGTGCCGCGAAGAGGCGGCTGCGCACGAGGCCGTCGTCCATCCAGGCGCCGCCGCGTTTCTCCGCCGGGCGCGAGTAAGGGTCGAGGTAGAAGGCCGCGCGCGGTGAGCCGTCGGCGTCGAGGATGCGGAAGAAGCGCACGTCCTCGTGCCACACGGAGGTCTCGCCGTCGGCGGCGACGATGCGGACGTCGAAGAGCCGTTCGGCGAGCGCGAAGAGCCCATCGAGGACCTTCGGCAGCGGGAAGTAGGGCCGTAGGTCCTCGTCCGTGAACGCGAAGCGCCGTTCGCGCAGGCGCTCGGCCCAATACGCCACGTCCCAATGGCGCACGTCCGCGGCGCCCTGTGCACGCGCGTGCGCGACGAGTTCGTCGTGGTCGCGGCGTGCCGCGGGCAGCGCCTTGCGGCGCAGATCCTCGAGCAGACTCGAGACCTCCTCCGCATCACGCGCCATCTTGCTCGCGAGGCTGAGCGACGCGTAGTCCGCGAAGCCGAGCAGCTTCGCCTTCTCGTCGCGGAGCGCGAGGATGCGGTCGATCAGCGGCGCGTTGTCGAGCTCGCCCGTGCTCGCGCGCGCGATCCAGGCCCGGTAGACCTGCTCGCGCAGGTCCCGGCGCCGGCTGTGCTGCAGGAAGGGACCCGAGATCGTCGCATCCAACGTGATCCGCCACGGGCCGTGCTCGGCGCTCGCGTCCGGCGAACCGGCGTCACGCGCCGCCTTCGCGGCGAGCTGGCGCAGGCTCTCGGGGAGTCCCTCGACCTCGCGCGGATCGCGGAGTTCGAGCGCATACGCCTTCGTGGCGTCGAGGACGTGGTTGCCGAAGCGCGTCGCGAGCTCCGCGAGCTCGCGCTGGATCTCGTTGAAGCGCTCCTTCGGCGCGCCGTCGAGACCGACACCGCTCAGCTCGGCATCGAGGATGAGCTTGTCGACGATCCGCCGCTGCGCCTCGCCGAGCGAGGACCAGCCCGGCGAATCGCGGAGCGCCCGCGCGGCGACGTAGATCGGTCGGCTCTGCCCGATGCGCGTGAAGGCTCGCACGACCTCCGGCTGCACGGCCTCGTGCGCGCGGCGGAGTTCAGGCGAGTTCTTCACTCCCATCAGGTGCCCGACCGCGCCCCATGCCAGCCGCATGGGCTCGACCAGGCGCTCGAGGGGTTCCACGAGGCCGCGCCAGTTCGGACCGACCGCGGCCTCGAGCCTCTCGAGGCCCCGCTCGAGCTCGGCGAGGAGCCCGGAGATGGCCGGCTCGACGTGCTCGGGGAGGATCGCGTCGAAACGCGGGAGCGCATGGAGGGGCCCGAGCAGGGGGTTGGCGGACGGGCTCTGGACTCCGGACGGAGTGGGATCGTGCGGCCGTTGGCTCATCGAACGCAGGGGCGAGGCGCGCGGTGGGAGGACGCGCGGAGGAGGCAGGAGCTGGAAGCCGCGCCGGAGGCGATCGACGCGAGGGCGGGAGGATAGCGGCGCGGCCCGCCGCGGTCTTCCGCCGGATCGGGCTCGCATTGCGCGTCGACGGCAGCGCATCACGGCGCGGCGTCTCCGCGGAGGGGAATCCGATGCGTCGGCTGCCCGCGATGGGAAAGCGCGCGCGATTCCCCGCCTTGGGGGCCGTGCGGCCCGGAGCGCGAGCCCGGCGCCGTGGCCCGTCCTCACTCACTCCGCCCGGGCGTTCCGCATCCTCCGTTCCCGCTCGCGTCCCTCCGATGAGCTCTCTCCGCCAATCGAACACCGCACGCGCCATCCGCGTGATCACCCTCCTCGCGCTCGCGACCGGCGTCGCCCGCGCCCAGACTCCGACCCCGTTCTGGAACTTCCCCGGCACCGCCGGCGAGCGCCTCGGCAACAGCGCCGACGGCGGCGAGGACGTGAACGGCGATGGCCGCCCCGACCTCGTCGTGGGCAGCACCGACTCGAGCATCGCCGGTCCGGGATTCGGCACGGCGCGCGTGCTCTCCGGTCCGACGGGCGCCGTGATCTGGGCCGTGCACGGTGCGAGCGCCGGCACCGGCTTCGGAACTCACGTCGCGATGCTCGGCGACATCAATGGTGACGGGCGTTCCGAGTTCGCGGTGTCGGCTCCCACCGACGCGAGCGGCGGGGTGAACGCGGGCGCCGTGCGGGTCTATTCCGGTCTGGACGGCACGCTGCTCTTCGCGCGTCTCGGTACCCCCGGCCAGCGCTACGGCGGCGCGCTCGTGGCGGTCGGCGACGTCGATCTCGATGGTGCGGCCGACTTCCTCGTCGGCATGCCGTCGGCGAACAGCGGTGCGGGTGCTGCAGAGCTGGTCTCCGGTGCGACCCAGACCGCGCTGCTGCCCGTCTTCGCCGGAACCGGGACCGAAGCCCTCGGCATCTACCTCGCGGGGCGCGGCGACCTCAACGGGGACGGCATCCGCGACTTCGTGCTCGGCGGCACGAGCATCCTCTATCTCCGCTCGGGTCTCGATGGCGCCCTGATCAAGACCCATGCGCTCGGCACCGACACGCTGCGATCGGTCGCGATCGTCGGCGACGTCGATCAGGACGGGCGCGACGAGTACGCGATCAACCTCGTCACGAGCTTCGGCGTCGCCAGCACGAACCTGTACCGCAGCACGACGTTCCTCGCCGTGTGGGGACAGACCACGACGGCTGGCCGCATCGCCGCGGTCGGGGACGTCAATGGCGACTGCATTCCGGACCTCGGCACCGTGGAGGTGTCCGGCTTCAGCATTGCCAACCTCGTGGTCCGCTCCGGCTCGAGTGGCTTGGCGCTTCGCCCCGCCCTCACGTACACCACGAGTTCGGAAGGCGTACTCGGAGTCGGCTTCGCGATCGGCCGTGCGGGGGACGTCGACGCCGACGGTTTCGCCGATGTCGCCGTGACCGCGCGCGAGAACTCGCTCTTCGGCGCGCCCTCGAACATCGGCCTCGCGCGCGTCTACGACCTCATGTTCGCCGGTTCTCCCCCGAGCTGGGCCGGCATCGGACTCGCCTGCCCCGGCAGCGCGAGCAACCGCGCGATCGCGCGCGTCACCGGCTGTCCTGGCCTCGGTGACTCGATCGCGATCGCCGTCGCCAATGCGCTGCCCTCGGCCGCGATGGTGCTCAATGTCGGTGCGCCGATCTCCCTGCCTCTCTCGACCTACGGGCTGCCGGGCTGTTCGCTGTATGCGACGACCGACGGTTTCAACCTCGGTATGGCAGCCGACGCCAACGGCGCTGCCGCCACCGCATCGCTGACGATCCCGAACACTCCCGCTGCGGTCGGCGCGATCCTCGCCGCGCAGTTCATCGCCGTCGACGTCGCCGCCAATGCCGTGGGCCTCGTCACCTCGACCGGCGTGCGTATCGTCGTCGGCGACTGAGCGCGAAAGACACCTGCAGCAACGCGGCGCGTTGGCTATCCTGCGCGCCATCATGGCGCCACGAGACGCTCGGGACGATGAGCCAGACGGCGATGACGCCAACGGCCGACAGCAGATCGACAGCTACCTGCAGCTCGCGTATGACGAACTGCGCGCCATTGCACGGCAGCTCCTCCGCGGCGAGCGCCCGAGCCATACCTTGCAGGCGACGGCCCTCGTGCATGAGGCGTGGATGCGGCTCTCGGCCTCGGGTGCGTCGTTTCGCGACGAGGCGGTCTTCCGCCGCCTCGCCGTGCGCACGATGCGCCGCGCCCTCGTGGACCATGCGCGCCGACGGGCCACGAGCAAGCGCGGTGCGCATGTGCGCGTCGACCTGGACCCGGACGAGGTCGCGAGCGAGATCGGGCTGCGCAATCCAGTCGACGTCCTGGCGCTCGACGAGGCCCTCGAGCGCATCGGCGCCGCCGATGACCGACTCGTGCGCATCCTGGAGATGAGGGTCTTCGCCGGGCTCTCGTTGCGGGAGATCGCCGAGACGCTGGAGCTGAGCGTGTCCCACGCCCAGCGCCTCGTGGCGACCGCGATCGAGCGATTGCGGGCCGAGCTCGGCGAGCCCTGATCGGCACGGCGGCGGGCGATGGCCATCGGATGAACGCGGAACCGCCCGAGATCGATCGCGCCGAGCGGCTCTATGACCAGGCCGCGAATGCGGCCTCCGACCGGGGTCTCCTGCTCGACGAGGCGTCGCTCCTCTCGCTCCGTGCGTCCCATCCGGAGCTGGCGAGCCTGTTCGGCCAGGTGCACGCCTTGCGGGCGGTCGCCGCACGACGCCTCGGGACCACCGCGGCCTTCACGGTGCCCGGGTACCGCATCCTGCGGCTCCTGGGCGAGGGCGGAATGGGAATGGTCTTCGAGGCGTGCGATCTGGCGAGCGGCCGCGAGGTCGCCCTGAAGGTCGTGCGACCCGAACTCGCGCGACAGGCGAGCATCCGGCGGCGCTTCCTGCGGGAGGCGCGCGCGCTGTTTCGCGTGCAGTGCCCGCATTGCGTCCGCATCCTCGGCATCGTGGAGGAGCCGGACACCCTGGCGATCGCCATGGATCGCGTCGTGGGCGAGGACCTCGCGGCCTATGCGGAGCGCGTCGCCGTCGAGCGGGATCCGCAGCGGTCGACCGGCGAGCAGGCCATGCGCGCGATGGTCCGGATCGCGGCAGACGTCGCGCGCGCGTTGGAAACGCTCCACGGTCACGGGCTCGTACACCGCGACGTGAAGCCGCGGAACATCCTCGTCCGACGCTCGGACTCTCGCGCGTTGCTGGTCGACTTCGGTCTCGTGCGCGATCTCGAGGGCGACGAGACCCTGACCTCGGGCTTCGCCGGCACCCCGGCCTTCGCATCGCCCGAGCAGCTCGATCCGCACGGCGTCGTGGACGAGCGCTCGGATCTCCATTCGCTGGCCTTGACGATCCGCGATGCCGTGGACCGGGCCTGTCGAGGCGTGCGAGCTCCGCCGGGTCTCGACGAGCTGCTGGCGATCGCGCTCGAGCCCGATCCACGGGATCGTGTCCTGGATGCCGCGGCCATGGCGGAGGCCTTCGACGCGATCCTCGTGGGTCGCGATCCCGCCCGGCGCCCTCGTTCCAGGATCCGCCGCGCGTGGCACGACGTGGTGCGCAGTCGAGCGCGCAGTGCGGCGGCCCTCGGGCTCACGGCGGCGCTCGCCGCGTCGGTCGTGCTCGCGCTGCAATGGCCGAAGCTCCGTGATGCCGGATCGGCCGCACGCGAGAAGGTGCTGAGCGGCCGCGAGCAGTCCGCATTCCTGCGCCTCGTGCACCCCGGGGAACGGCTGGGCGCGCTGGCCGAGTTCGATGCGCTTCTCGACGAGGATCCGCGGCGGATGGACGCGCTCCTCGGTGCGCTCGCCACCCGGGTCCTGCTCGGGCGGAACGACGACGCTCGCGCATTCCTCGCGGCGCGGCCGTGGCTCGTGGCCCAGGTTCCCGAGGCGCTCGGCGTGCTCGAACCCGGGGCGCCGATCCAGGTGCTCGAGACCGTGCCGGGCGATGCCGTGAACTCGGCCGGGACGGCGGTGCGGCTGCGCTTCGCCGCCACCGCGCGCTACTTCGAGGCCCTGCGTCATGATCGGCGCGAGGACTTCGCAGAGGCCGCGCGTCTGTTGCACCGCCTGATCTTCGTCGAAGCGGCGGCGAGCCCGCTCCATCGAGGGATGCTCGCCTTTGCGGCGGCCCAAGCGGATCTCGACGAGCTTCGCGACGCCGCCGGTGCGGCGATCGAGACGAACTGGGCGGAGTCTGCCCATGCCCATGCGTGGCTCGCGCTCGCATCCGAGCGCAAGGACCCGCGTCGGGCCCGCGAGCATGCGGAGACCGCCATCCGCTCGATGCCCGGCCTCACGGATTGGCTCTTCGGCCTGCGCGTGCGATGCACGGCACGGCTCGGCGACCCAGAGGCCGCGATCCGCATGGCGGAGTCCTACGTTCCGGCCAATCCCTCCGATCCCTCGTCCTTCACCTGGCTGGCTTGCGTGCACGAGGCACAGGGGGATCGCAAGGCCGCGATTGCAGCCCTGCGGAGCGGCCTGCGACGCGACGAGCACTTCGCCCACCTCTGGAGCGAACTCGGGCGCCTGCTCGCCGAGGAGGACGACCTCGAGGAGGCGGCGGCGGCATTGCAACGCGCCACGGAGCTCGCGCAGGACGTCGCGGCGATCCACGCGAACCTCGGTCGCGTGCATTACCGGCGGAAGGACCATGCCTCGGCGATCGAGGAGCTGCGACGTGTCCGGGTCCTCGACCCGGCGGACGCGATCAGTCGATCGATCCTCGGCGAGAGCCTCGTCCTCGCCGGACGGGCCGAAGAGGCCCTGGTCGAACTCGTCGCCACCGAGGCCGCACTGACGACGAGCGCGCGCCCGCCGTACTTCCTCGCCCGCGCCCACCATGCCCTCGGGGATCTCGACGCGGCCGTCGCCGCGGCGGCGCGCGCGGTGGAGCGCATCCGCAACGGCGCGGACGGGATCCGGATCGAGTCGGCGGAGCGGGCCCTGCTCGAGCTCGAGCGGGCGAGGGAGCGGACGCGAGCGGGCAAGGGCTGAGAGCTGAGCGCGGGGAGCGCGGTCGGGTGCCCGTCGGAATCCCTGTGACGCCGTGGGAGGGGTCCGGTTGCTCCGCGGAAGGACACCCCGAGGACCATGATCCGATCCCTGACGCTCCCGCTCCTGACCGGCCTCTTCACCGTCTCCGCGCTCCTGCCCGCCCAGCGATTCTCGGCCGTCCCGGGCGAGGCCGGCTGGACCGTGTCGGGGAAGGACTTCCTGGCGCGCTTCGACTCCCACGGCGCTCGCTTCTCGAACCACACCGGCGCCTCGCTCCGCTTCGCGCTCCAGGCCCTGCACTGCGGAGCGGACGAGATCCGCCTCGCGGCGCCGGTCCTCTCGCGCGCCGAGTCTCTCGTCGCCTTCGATCGCGGCGAGGTCGTGGAGGAGTACCTCGTCTCCGGCGAGGGCATGGAACAGCGCTTCCGCTTCGACCGACTCGCGGCCCGCGGCGAACTCCGCCTGCGGCTCGCGGTCGACACCGAGCTGGTGCCGCGACGCGATGGCGACGCGATCCGCTTCTCCGGGCCGAGGGGTGAGATCGCGTATGGCGCTGCGACGGCGATCGACGCCGCAGGCAACCGGATCGCGATGGACACCGCGATCGTCGGCGGTGGGCTCGAACTGGTGGTGCCGGCACGGTTCGTCGCCGAGGCCGTGCTCCCGCTCGTCGTCGATCCCGTGGTCCATGCGACGCAGACCTGGTTCCAGAGCATCGTCGCCGCGGACGAGGTGGACTTCGCGTACGACCCGGGCACGGAGCAGTGGCTGGCCGTGTTCCAGGTCAACGTCGGCACCGGTCAATGGAGCTTGTTCGGTCGCGTCCTCGACGCGTCCGGTGCTCCGGTCGGCGAGGTCTTCGGAATCCTCCAGTCGTTGGTGACGAGCTGGAAGAAGCCGCGGATCGCGCGCCTCGCCGCCACGGGGACCTTCCTTCTGGTCGCCGAGGTCGTCGAAGGCGCGAACCCATCCTGGATCGGGGGACGGATCATGACCCTGAGCGGCACGACCGTCGCGCTGTCGGAGCCCTTCGTGATCTGCAAAGGCGGTGTCCGGGGCGCGATCGCGGGCGCCTACCGCAATCCGGACGTGGGCGGAGACGGCAATACCGGCCCCGGCGGGCGCTGGACCGTCGTGTTCGAGCACTCCGAGCCCGGCGACCTGGACATCCACCTCAGACAGGTGGGTTCCGACGGATCGATCCTCGGCGCGGCACCGACTCCGATCGCGGCGACGGCCTACTCGGAGAGCAATCCGCGCATCTCACGCAGCAATGGCGCCGGTGCCGTGGCGACGCAGACCTGGCCCGTCGTCTACGAACGTGCGGTCGCCGTCGGAGCCGGGACGATCGCCACGCGCCTCTGGATGGCGATGGTCAACCCCGGCGGCTCGCTGCGCACCTTTCTCGGCAGCCAGACCTGGCAGATCTCGGATCATGCGAGCAGCAGTCGCAAGGGCTTCGACGTGAGCTCGCCGACGGACGATCTCGGCAATTCGCGGTGGTTCAGCGTCGTCGAGGCGCGGCTGACGGCCACGCAGGGCCAGGACCTCTATGCCTTCGTCTTCGACCACCTCGGTCTCGGACCGGCTCCCGTGAACCTCACGGCGCTCGAGAACGGTCCGTCCGCGTGGCAGGCGAGCGACCAATGGAATCCGGCGGTCGATTCCGACGGCACGCGCTTCACGGTCGCCTATTCGCATCTCTACTCGGCGTTCGACTCCGACGTCCATGCGACGACCTTCGCACGGTTGCCGAACGGAACCCTGGTCGTGCACGACGCGCGCGTGGCCGTCGCGGCGACGACCGGACCGGAAGTTGGGCCGGTGATCTGCGCGCGGCGCAGCGGCTCCGGTCTGCCGGGCCGCTCCCTCATCGGGCACGGCCTGGACAATGGCGTGGAGACCTTCCTCCGCGCCAGGCTCTACGAGGGCCTCGCTCCGGGCGGCTTCACGTGGCGGAGCACCGGCTGCGGCGGACTCGCCATGACCGTCACGGGCACCGCCGGACTCGGCATGCCGATCCGCTTCGAACTGCCCACGGCGATCGGACCAGCCGGGTTCTTCATCGGCGCGCCGGCGGCCGTGCCCCTCGCGATCTGCCCGGGATGCACGCTCGGCACGACGGCCTGGACGACGGCGAGCGGCAATGTGTGGACCCATCCGATCCCGAACGTCGTCGGATTGGTCGGCGCGACCCTGGCGATGCAGGGCTTCGAGGCGATGCCCGGCGCACCGTGCCTCGACGCGATCCGGCTCGCCCATACCGTCGACTTCGTCGTGCGCTGAGTTCGCAAGCGGCCGGGCACGTGGGCGGGTCCACGCACGATCCGGCAGGGAGCCGCGAGATCGCTGTGACGTCCGGCGAGCGATCCGGTTGGTGGGGGCGAGCACGGAGCACCGACCATGACACCATTTCGTTCCAGACGTCCGCTTCTCGGCCTCATCGGCCTTCTCGTCCTCCCCAGCCCGCTCCTGGGCCAGCAATTCGAGGCATCCCGCGCAGGGGCCGCGTGGACCGTCCAGGGCAAGGACTTCCGCGCGCAGTTCGATCAGGACGGGGCGGAGTTCATGACCGATCGAGGGGCACGACTCCGTTTCGCGCTCCGCGGCGTCGACTGCGGTGCGACCCCACTCACGCTCGCGGAACCCTCGCTTCGCCGGGCCGGGGCACTCATCGCCCTCGATCGCGGTGCCGTGAGCGAGGAGTACGTCCTCGCGGCCGAGAGCATGGAGCAGCGCTTCCGTTTCGAGTCGCTGCCCGAGCGGGCTGAGCTCCGCGTCCGCATCGGAGTCGAGACCGAGCTCGTCGCGGGTCGCGACGGGGACGCGATCCGCTTCCAGGGACCTCTCGGCGCGATCGGTTATGGCGCCGCCACGGCGATCGATGCGAAGGGCAGGACGGCGGCCATGCACACCGCGATCGTCGACGGCGGGCTGGAGCTGACCGTCCCCGCGGACTTCGTGGCCTCGGCCACCCTGCCGCTCCTGGTCGACCCGGTCGTCCACGCTTCCCAGACCTTCTTCCAGAGCGGTGCCGGCGTCGGCGAGACGGACATCGCCTACGACCAGCTCAGCGGTCAATGGCTGGCCGTCTTCCAGGAGTCCGTGGGAGTCGATCAATGGCGCCTGCGTGCCCAGGTCCTCTCCGCCAGCGGCGCGCCGGTGGGAGGTCCCACCTATCTCCACACCGTCGGCGTGACGAATTGGACCAAGCCCCGCATCGCGCGTCTGGGTGCTTCGCCGACCTTCCTCGTCGTCGCGGAGGTCCGGATCGGTCCGAACGACACGTGGATCGGGGGCAAGCTCCTCGGTCTCTCGGGCTCGACCGTGACGCTGGGCGATTCTCTCATCCTCTGCCGCGCGGGGTTCAACGGCGCTCCTCTCGGTGCCTACCGCAATCCGGACGTGGGTGCCGATGGCGGCAACGCGCCGGGCGGTCGCTTCACCGTGGTCTTCGAGCACTACGAGCCCGGCGATCTCGACGTGCTGATGCGCCAGGTGGGCGCCGACGGCACGCTCCTGGGCGTGGCTCCCTCGGTCATCTCGGCGACCGCCTACGCCGAGCGCAGTCCGCGCATCAGCCGCAGCAATGGGAATGGCGTGGGCGCATCGCAGACCTTCGGCGTCGTCTACGAGCGGAGCGTCTCGGTGAGCAGCGGCACCGTGCCGATGCGGCTGTGGCTCAGCCTCGTGAAGGCCGACGGCTCCCTGCGCTCCCTGCTCGGGCAGACGACCTGGATGCTCTCCGACTACAGCACGACGTGTTGTCACGAGTTCGACGTGAGCTCGCCGACGGACGACGTGAACAACGCGCGGTGGCTCTCGGTCGTCGAGACGCGCGCCACCGCCACCCAGAGCCAGGACCTCTTCGCCTTCGTCTTCGACCATCAGGGCGTCGGCTTCGCACCGACGAACCTGACCGATCTGGAGAACGGGCCCTCGGCCTGGCGAGCCAAGGCCCAGACCAATCCCGTGGTCGACAGCGACGGCACGCGCTTCACGGTCGCCTACCAGCACGCCTACAGCGGGACCGACACCGACATCTACGCCAGCACCTTCGCACGCAGCGCCCAGGGCACGCTCGTCATGCACGACGCGAGGGCTTCGATCGCGGCATCGTCCGACCTGGAGCAGACGCCGGTCGTCTGCGCGCGTCGGAGCGGTGCGGGGCTTCCCGGACGGCACCTCGTCGCGCACACCAGGAACGCCGGCTCCGAGCTCCTGCTGCGGGCCGCGGTCTACGAAGGGCTCACGCCGGGGGGCTTCTCCTGGCGCAGCACCGGCTGCGGCGGCGCGAGCATGACCGTCGCGGGCAGCGCCGGGCTCGCGATGCCCCTCACCTTCGAGCAGGCAGCGGCCGTGGGGCCGGCGGGCTTCTTCATCGGATTGCCGGCCGATGTGCCGCTCGCGGTCTGCCCGGGCTGCAGCCTCGGCACCAGCGCCTGGACGAGCTTCACCGGCGATAGCTGGACCCTCGTCATCCCCAATGCGGTTGGCCTCGTCGGTGCGGTGCTCGCGGTGCAGGGCTTCGAGGTCGTGCCCGGCGCGCCCTGCCTCGATGCGATCCGGCTCACCAACACGGTCGACTTCGTCCTGCGCTGAGCAGGTGGTCGAGGGTTCGGGGCTCAGGCCTCGAAGGCGCAATCCGTCATGCCGTCGACGACGGAGAGCTCGTGCACCGCGTGGCGGTTCGCGTGGTCGGGGTGGCTGCGCGGATAGCCGATCGCGATCGCGCGCCGCACGTCGGCGACGGCCTCGGCGAGGACGATCGCGCCGGCGGCGCCTTTGTCGCCGCCGCCGAGCATGCGCTCGCCGAGGCAACCGGGAACGCTGCGGGCGAGGTCGCACATCGTCTCGAGCTCGGGACCCGAGATCGCATAGCGGTCGCGGAGGCCGATGCCGTCGGCGCGGAACAGCGCACCGAGTGTGACGAGGTCGCCGGCCGTCCAGGCGTCGAGCATCTGGGCGAAGCGTCGCTGGGCGGCGAAGAGGTACTCGAGTCGCGAGAGCAGCTGCGGGTGGGAGCCTCGCAGACGCTCGTCGATCGCGGCCTTCATCGCCGGATCGCGCACGGCGGCGAGATTTTCGATCGCGATGCCCATTGCCTGCACGAGGCGGACGAGCTCCTCGCATTCCGCGCGGCGCCGCGCATCGGTCGATTGCTCGAGTCCGGGACGCACCGTGCCCGTGTCGAGCGCGAGGAGGCGGAATGGCGGAGCCGCGGTCCCGAGCGGGAGATGCCGGATGAGCCGCGTGGCCGGGTCGAAATGGGTCGCGTGACCGGCCCGCGCGTAGAGGATCATCGTCTGGTCGAGGACGCCGCACGGCGAGCCGACGAAGTCGTTCTCGATCGCCTGGGCGAGTTCGACGATGCGGAAGCGTGGCGTGACCTCGAGTCCGTGGGCCTCGAGCAGGGTCGTCACGAGGTTCACGCAGAGCGAAGCGGAGCGCGACATCCCACCGCCGGGAATGTCGCCGAAGATCGCGACGTCGAGGCCACGCCGGAGCGCGAAGCCTCCACGGCGCAGGATGGCGACCGCACCGTGTGCATAGCGTGCCCATCCGGCGGGCTCTCCGGGCCGCGCCGGAGAATCGAGATCCACCTCGACCACGCCCTCGTCGACGAAGTTCGCGCTGCACAGGCGCAGGCGGCGGCCGCCGTTCGGAGCCGCCGCGAGCCAGAGGAAGCGATCGGTTCCCACTCCGAGCAGCGCGGTGCCGTTGTAGTCACCGTGCTCGACGCCGAAGCAGAAGCGGGACGAGGTCCGGCGGAGGCGCGCCGAGCCGAGACGCAGTCCCTTCTCATGCGCGAGCTTCGCGAGGAGCGAGCGTGCGGCGGCATCGCGGGCGGCGAGGTTCATCGGCGTCATGATCGGCGCTGCCCGCCCGGATCCGCCATCGTCGGTCGACCCGGGGCGCCGGGCCCGTGCTCCACCCGACCTCGCGAGAGCGATCTGGCCACCCGCAGCAGCTCGTCGTGATCGGGTTCGTGGACGTGCATCGCGATGCGGCGCAGCCGTGGGTCGTCGCGCGAGAAGGGGGGCGGCGGGGTCGCGGCGAAGAGCTCCGGCCATTGCCGGACCGGGCAACTCCAATGGACCGCGGCCAGGGTCGGCGCCGCCGCGACCCAGTCCGTGAGCCGCTCGTTCACCTCCTCCAGCAGGCGCTTCGCGTTCTGCAGCCGCAGGCGCGAGCCGTAGCGCGACTTGCCCTTCGTCTTCGCGTGCGCCGGCTGGGCCTTGCCGTGGCCGCGCACGACGTAGCGCCGGAAGACCTTGTGCGCGACGCAGGTGTCGCACTCGAAGAGGCCGAGCGAGGCACTGCCCGCGCGGAGGAGCACGACGAGCCAGGTCCCGGGGTCCTCGGGCAGGCGAGCGAGCCACGACGCGGGTGTGTCGGTGTCGGCGATCGGCGAGAGGACGGCCGGCGGCACGAAGCGCAGGCCGGCGCCTGCGAAGGCGCCGCGGCCATCCGACACGAGTGCCCGAGCGCCGGCGAGCTCGGTGAGCTGCCTGCGGGCCTCGTGCCACGTGAACGATCCGATCATCTGAAGCTGCGAGGCTACACCGGATCGGGCACGTGCTCGACGCTCGAAGGCTCAAGTCGGAGCAATGAACTCCCGATCTCGGACGAAGGCTGGGATCTCGGCTGAAGTGGCGTGACTCGGGCCTTCCCGGTCCGACAGGCTGAGGGGCGGATGCGACCGAAGGACTCGCGACACGACGACCGTCGGCGGAATGACCGCACACCGGTAGGCGCGGTGGGCGAGTGCGGCTTCACGCTCGTGGAGCTGTCGATGGTCTGCGCGATCGCGGCGGTGCTCGCGATGCTCGGCGGGCCGCTGGGACATGCCGCGCGTCTCGACGCGCGTGAAGGCGATGCCCGGGCGCTCCTGCAGGCATTGCACCATGCGCAGCTCGTGTTCGACGCCGAGATGAGGGCACGCGGGTGGCCGTCGCACTACGGCTTCCTCGGCGAGCTGACGGCGCAGGCCAATCTGCGCGAGATCGTCAGCGAGCAGGTTGTCTGGGGGCGCAAGCCGCTCGAGCGTCCGCTGGTGTCGAGGCCGTTCGTCTACCGGGAGAACGGCATCTGGGAATCCGGCGATTACCTGTTCCGGATCGGACTTCCGGATGCCCAGGGCGAATGGAGCTTCGAACGTCGTGATCGGCCGGCACCGGAAGCGGATCCACGGCGCGGCGAGGGTCGCTACGTCGCGTGGGCGTGGCCTCGTGAGGCGGGCTACTTCGGCCGTCGCTCGTTCTCGATCGGCCTCGGAGACGGACGGACCGGCGAGGTGCAGGAGCATTCGCTGTTTGCCGATCCGCCATCGGCCAGCTCGTCCTCGGGCGCTCGCGCGGCGTCCGTCGCCCCGTTGGAGCATCAGCTGGCGACGGTTAGCTGGCGCGTGGTGCTGCAGACCGTGGGACTCGTCGGCATGGTCTGGGGGTTCTTCGGTTCGGCAGCGCTGGTCGTGCGGCGTCGCAAGGGCGTCGCTCCGCGGCCAGAAGCCCCGCGAGCGGGATCGGGATCTCCGCAGGCGAACACGCGGCGCGAGGTGTCCGCGCGCATCCAGATCGTCCTGCCGCTGATCCTGAGCCTCGGCGCGTTGCTCCTGGGTACGTGCCGGTTCCCCTTCTCGGCGCGCTGGCTGAATCAGGGCTGTTGCGAAGCGATGGCGGCGGCGGCGCGCTTCAGCGGCATCGATCGACCCATGCCCTGAGTCCGGCGCATCGGCGGTCCGCGGCATGCTCGAAGCATGCGTGGCTGCGTCAGCGAAGCTGCTGTCGTACCGCGCGCAGGACAGCCAATCCGAGTTCGATCCACTCGGAAGCGAGCACCACCGGCACGCACCAGCCCGCGGCGAGCTTGGCGCTCCGCTTCGACATCATCGCGGCGCGCCTGATCCGCAATGCGGCCTGGGAGGCGGGAGCGAACGCGACCTGCAAACCCGCGCACGCGATCGGATCCGCGAGGAACCGGCTCAAGCAGGCCGGTGAAGGCGCCGAGTGCGCCGCTCCCCTGCGGACCCAGTCTGCAAAGGTTCCGTACCAGTTGCCGGCAAGGCCGAGCAGGATCATCGCGAAGCCGATCGCCCAGCCGGGCGGCTTCGCTGCGGGCAGGACGACGGGTTGGATTGCGGCGAGGACGACGGTCGCCACGACCACGACGGTGGTGCACGCGGCGCGCGACGACGAGCGAGCGTCTGGGTCTACCACACTGCAAACTAGCCCGGACCTTGAAGGCATTTCGAGGGGACATGCCTGCAGCGGCACGGTATCGATCCCGGCCCCGATGCGATGGCTCGGTCGGCGACGCCAAGGCGTCTCCGAACGAGAAGGGGGTTCGAGGTCGGCGGCGGGATGGCTCCGGTCGATGGGGCCGCGGCCCGACGATCGGATCGACTCAGGGCCCATGCCGAGGTCTCGGCAGCGGGCCGTATGGTGGCGAGCCGCACGACCCATGAGATCGATCCCACGCTGTCTGTCCCTGCTCCTGCCCTCCGCGCTCCTGCTGCTCACGACCAGCGCGCCGAGACCTCACGACGGCGAGCTCCGGAAGGCCTGGATCAGCGGCGAGGGCTGGACCGAGCTGACGCTCGCGGACTTCGTGCCGGTGAACGGCGAGCCGGACACGTGGACGGAGCGCGACGGCGTCATCGCGTGCAGCGGCCGTCCGCTCGGCGGGGCGCGTTCGAAGCAGCGCTACCGCAACTTCGAGATGGTGCTCGAGTGGAAGCACAGCGTGCGGGGCGGCAACTCGGGCCTCTTCGTCTGGTGCCCCGACTCGGCCTTCGTGGATCTGCCGCCGGGGCAGCTGCCGCGCAGCGGCATCGAGGTGCAGGTGCTCGACCTCGGTTACGAGGAGAGCTGGCTCGAGTCGAAGGGCAAGCGCTCGGATTGGTTCACGAGCCACGGCGACGTCTTCCCGGTGGGGCAGTCCGCGATGCAGGCGATGACGCCGCAGATCGAATACGAGGTCGGTGGCGAGCGCTTCTCGGTCGGCAGCCCGACGAGCAGCCGTAGCTTCCCCACGCAACGGCTCACGCGTCCGATCGGCGAATGGAATCACTACTACGTCCGCGCCATCAACGGCGAGATCCGGCTCTGGGTGAACGGCGAGGAGGTGAACGGCGGCAGGGACTGCAGGCCCGCCGAGGGTTACCTCGCGCTCGAGGCCGAGGGCGCGCCGGTGGAGTTCCGCAGGCTGCGGATCCGCGAGCTGCCCTGAGTTCTCGGGCATTCAGCGCCGCGCGTGCAGCCCGGCGCAGACGGCGGCCGCGAGCAGCGCGAGCAGCGGATCGGCGAGCTCGGCGCTGCGTCCCGGGATCTGCGTCTGCAGCAGCTCGGTGACGAGCAGCGCGCCCGCGACCGCGAAGGCGACCGGCCAGAGCGGCTTGCCGAGCCGGAACGGCAGCCAGACCGCAGTGCCATAGAGGAAGAACTTCTCGAAGATCGCGAAGACGCCGGTCTCGAGCGAGCCCTCGAGGTAGCCGGCGAACGGGATCCAGCGGAACGCGTGCGAGGGTCCGGCGAAGTCGAAGGGCGCGAGTTGGATGCCGGTGATCACCAGCAGATGCAGCGCGAGCACGAGTCCGCTCGCGGCGCGGCTCGGCGGAACGAAGGACCAGAAGGCCCAGGCGGCACCCGCGGCCGCGAAGTCCTCGATGCGCAGCGCGTGCCTCACGATGAGGAGCGGGGCCAGCGCCGTCGCGAACGCGAGGAGCGGCAGCGCGAGACGCGGTGCGCGCGTGAGTCCGCTGCGCAGCGCGATGCCGACGACCAGCCACGCGACGGTGATGCGGGCGAACGTCGCGGGCGAGAAGCCGCCGTCGCGCAGGCCCTTCAGGGCGTCCTTCACGTGCTGCAGATCCAAGGTCGGCACGAAGGGCGCGAGGCGATAGGCCAGCCAGCTCGCGACGAGGACGAGCGCCATGGCGTCGCGCACCGAGAGGCGCCCCGGGACCGACAGGCGCTCCGGCCGGAGCATCGCGCCGAAGACGGCGCCGCCCGCCGTGCTGAGGACGTTGGTCAGCACATCGACCGCGCTCGTGTTGCGATCGACGGCGAAGAGCTGCGCGAACTCGACCGCACACGACAGCGCGGCGCCGGCGCCGATCACGACCGCGAGCCGCGCCGCGCGCGGCAAGCGCTCGCGCATCGCCAGGGCCCCGACCATGCCGAAGGGCAGGTAGAGGACGAGGTTGCTGACGAGATCGCCGCGCGAGGGGAATGCGCTCAGGCTCGCGAGCAATGCGGCGAGGAGTCCGCCCTCGGGCAGCTCCTTGCCGAACGAGAACGGATAGAGCGAGCCGTAGACGATGCCCGCGGCGACGAGCAGCCAGAGGGCGAGCAGCGGGCGCGCAGGCATCCGCCGTTCAGCGTCGCTGCGCGAGCATCGCCTGCAGGAACTCCGCGAAGAGCTGCTCCCAGTCCTTGCCGATGTTGCTGAGCGAGAAGCGGCCCATCTCCTTCTCGGTCGCCGGGTCGATCACGAAGTAATAGGGCGAGGCGATGTAGCCGAGCATGCGCATCTGGCGCTTGCGGTTGGCGTCGCCCTTCTCGGCGTCGGGGTGATCGGTGTGCAGGCGTGCCTCGACGAAGTCCTTCTCGAGCAACGGCGCGACCTTCGGCGCGGGGAGCACCGTCTGCTCCATCACGCGGCAGTTCACGCACTGGAAGCCGGTGAAGTTGACGAGCAGGAGCTTGCCCTCGGCGCGGGCGCGGGCGAGCGCCTTGTCGTAGTCGTCCTTCACCTTGGCGTGCTTGCTCGGGTCCTCGGTCTTCGGTGGGGCCAAGGCCGACATCACCGGGTCCGCGTACTGGTTGCCGAGCGCGCCATACGCGCTGTAACCGGCGAACGCGATCGCGAAGGCGAGGCCGAACGCGCGTCCGTAGCCGAGTCGGACCTGCCCGCGCAGCAGGGGCAGAAGCAGGTAGCCCGCGGCGATCACGAACATCGCCACCCAGGCCCAGAGGAAGGGCTCGCGCTCGAGCCAGCGCGGCTCGCCGTCGTGGAGCGCCAGGTCCACGTTGCTCGCGAACTTCATCGCCGCGGCCAGCTCGACGAAGCCGAGGAAGACCTTCAGCGTGTTCATCCACTCGCCCGCCCGCGGCACCTTGCGCAGGCGGCCCGGCAACAGCGAGAGCGCCACGAACGGGATCGCCATCGTCAGCCCGAAGGTCGCCATGCCCGCGACCACGTACCAGCCGCCGCCGTCGGCCGTGAGGCTGAGCAGGGCGCCGGCGACCGGCACCGTGCAGGTGAACGACGTGACGACGAGCGTCGCGCCCATGAGGAAGACGCCGAGGTAGCCGCCCTTGGTCGAGGCGCGTCCGGCGAACTGCATCAGCGCCTGCGGTGGCTGCAGCGTGACGAGCCCGAAGAGCGAGGCCGCGAAGAGCACGAAGGCCGCGGTGATGACGGCATTGGTCGCCCAGTGCGTCGCGAACGGCACGATGATCGGCGCCGCGAAGAGGCCGATGATCACGAAGATCAGCACGATCCCGAAGCCGTAGGTCAGCGCGAGCGGCAGCACCGCGCCCTGTCGCGCCGCCGCCTGCTTCGTGAAGAACGAGATCGTGATCGGGATCATCGGGTACGTGCACGGCATCAGCAGCGCGAGCAGGCCCGCGCCGATCGCCGCGAGCAGCAGGCCCAGGAGGCCGCCGAACTCGTCGACGCGCGCCGCCGCGCCGAGGTACTCGCGCCGCACGGGGCCGGCCGTCACCTCGAAGGACGCGTTCAATCGCTCCGTGCGGGCGAGGGCGCCGTCCTGGTCGTGCAGCTCGTAGCGGAGTTCGAAGGGCGTCTCGACCGGGCCGGCAACGGCGTCCGAGGGCACGCGCAGCGCCTGACGCAGCTCGAAGCCGCCCTCGAGCACGAAGCGCTTGCGCCCCGCGAGCTCGCGCTCCGAACCGGCGGGCAGACGGTTCTTGCCGACGGGCAGGTAGGCGCCGGTGACCTCGAGTGCGCTCGCCTTGTCGTCGGCGCCTCCGGTCACCAGCACGCCGGGTGCGAGCTGCAGCGAGACGACGACGTCGACGGCCTCACCCGGCCGCGGATCGCTCGGCTCGGTGCGCACGCTGTAGCTCAGCGCCTTCGGCGCACTCGGCGTGACGGCTGCCGCGCCATCGCCGATGCCGAGCTTCGCCTCGACGTCGATCGAGGTCGGATCGAGGCACTGCGAGTCGTCGCAGGGCATGAACTCGACGCGCGCGCGCACGCGCTGCTCGCCGCTCGCGCCCTCGGGCACGCGCAACGCATGCCGCAGCTCGACCTCGCCGGTGAGCCAGAAGTTCGTGTTGACCGCATCCTGGTGCTCGTGGCCCGGCGGCACGATCGGCTCGCCGACCGCGCGGAGGGCACCGGTGTCGAGCAGCGTGAGCGTCGTGGGGATGCTGTTCCGGTCGAGGCTGCCGTAGACGTGCCAGCCCTCGGCGATCGTCAGCGTGACGATCAGCGTCGCGTCGCTGCCCGGCTTCGCGTCGGCGGGCTCGATGCGGGCGCGCGCGAGGACCTTCTCGTCGCCGAACTCGAGCGCGGGCAGGGGCTCCGGTGTGGTCGTTGCGGCAACCACCTCGAGCTTCGCCCGGAACTCCTTCTCCGCGGGCGGATAGCACGCGTGCTCGTCGCAGGCCATCCAGCTCACCTTGCCGAGCACCGTCTGCGACCCGGAGGCCGTGCCCGCGGGGACCTTCAGCTTCTGGCGCAGGACGACCTTGCCCTTCAGCTCGTAGCTCGTGACCGTCTCGGCGAGCTTCTCGTCGCCGTCGGGGATCTCGGTCTCGCCCGCTATGCGCAGCGCGCCCGTGTCGCCCAGCGTGAACGACACCGGCTGGCTCGTCGTCTCCTTGCGCCCATAGACGTGATACGCGTCGGCGACGTCGAGCGTGATCTCGAGCACGGCCTCGCTCCCCGGTGCAACGCGCGCCTCGGCGAAGCGCGCGCTCGCCTTGACCGGCTCGTCGATCGCGCCGCCGAGCGAAGGCAGACCCGCGGTCGCCGGCGCGGGTGCTGCGGCGCCGATCGTCAGGGTCGCGGAGAACTCCGATTCCTCCGGCGGCAGGCACATCGTCTCGTCGCAGGCCATGAAGCTCGCGATGCCGCGCACGGTCTGCGTGCCCGCGCCCAGCCCGGCGGGGACCTTCAGGGTCTGCTCGAGGACGACCTTGCCCTTCAACTCGTAGCTCGTGATGCCGTGCGCGAGCTTCGGCACGCCCGGCGGAATGCGCGCCTCGCCGACACTCCGCAGCTCGCCGGTGTCGTTCAGCTTCAGCGCCGTGGGCTGGCTGCCCGTCTCCTTGCTCCCGTAGACGTGGAACGCCGGATCGATCTCGAGGACGACCTGCAACTTCACCTCGCTGCCGGGCGCGGCGCTCTGGGGTTCGAAGCGCGCGCTGACCGCGACCTTGGACGGGCCGTCCTGCGCGGCCGAGGGGAGGACCACCGCGAGCGCGGCGAGGACGGCGAGGAGCGAACGGAGCATGGTGGAGGGGTCGGAACGCGGGCGCGGGATCTTACGCGTGCCGCGGCGCAGGACGCCCTGCCGCGTGCGGCGCGAGATACCGCTGCCGGCGCCGGCAGTTCCTTCGGACCGGGGACGGCCCCGGTCGCGGCGGGCTCCCGGCGGGAGGACCCCGTGCGCCGGGGTCTCGCGAGAGCCAGGTGCGGACCGCGCTCCTCGCCGGGAGCGAGGGCGCAGTGTCCGCAGTGCTGCGGGCCGATGGATCTCAGTTCGGCGTCATGTGCAGGCCGTTGCTGGTCCGCACGACGAGCTGGTTGTTCGCGTCGAAGGTGATCTCGGCGAACTGCACGAAGGCCTGGCCGGCGAACCCGTTCGCGCCGCCCGGCATCGAGTGCGACCAGGTGTAGCTGCCGGCCGCGTCGGTCTGGTGGACCTGGAAGAACGCCACGTCGGTCAGCAGGTGGCAGGCGTACCCGAAGTTGATCGGCACGTTCTGCTGGCTGACGCCGATGATGTTCATCACGCTCGTGCGCGGCTCCGCGTTGGAGACGGTGAACGCGAAGCGATAGTGGTTGCCCTGGGGGAGGACCTCGCCGGTCGCGACCGGGCCGCAGCTCGGGCCGTACTGGGTGACCGTGAAGCCCTGCGCCGCCGCGGCGGTGTGGAGGGCCAGTGCGATGAGGATGGAGAGGATGATGCGCATGGTGTCGTACCGAGTGAGAGTTGTGACCCGCGCACGCTCAGGCGTGCATTGGGGCGCGAGAACTCTACGAGGCGAACGCTCGGCGAACAGCCCGACCTGCGGCCGGGTCGTCTGGCGTCGATGCCATGGGTGGATCGCTGTGATCGATTCGGGATCGGCGCGTGCGGCACTCGGCGTGTCCCCGTGATGCGACCGGGTTGCCGGCGCGAGCGCGTCCGTTCCTGAAGCGGGACCGCCCCTGTCAGGACCGCGGGACTCCGGGCAACCTACGTCCACTCCGATGCGCACTGCAGCCCTCGCCCTCTCCCTCTCGTGCCTCGCCCCGGCCCTCGCCGCGCAGACATTCCAGCTCGTCATGTGCGAGACGCCGCCCGGCTCGGGCGGCTTCCAACCCATCGAGCGCTTCCTCGTCGCCGGTACGAACGGCGCACTCACGCGCATCTCCGACATCTCGCCGGCCTTCACGAACGACCCCGTCTGCCCGGTCTTCGACAACGAGTACGAGCTCTTCGTCAGCAACCGCGCGGCGCACTCGGGCAACGGCTCGATCTCGCGTTTCACCTTCGACACGAGCTTCGGCACCTTCAGCCCGAACGGCTCGATCACGGGCAACTTCGTCACCGACCCGGTGCAGATGGCCTTCAACCCGGTCGACGGCGAGCTCTTCGTCACCAATTGGCAGGGCGGCAAGCTCTCGCGCTTCGTCTTCGACGCGCAGCGCAATGCGGTGGCGAACGGCACCCTGACGATGCCCGATGGGAACCCGCAGCTCGGCGTCGCGGTGCGCGCGCTCGACCAGCAGCTCTTCGTCAGCCACTACGGCGCCGTGCGTCGCTTCGCGCGGAACGCCAATGGCAGCTACACGCACGTCGGCAACTTCACGCTCCCCGGTGGCAGCTCGATCCACTTCATGAGCTTCCGCGGCGACGAGCTCTACGTGGCCGAGTACGCGCAGGGCAAGGTGCACCGCTTCCGCTTCGATGCGAGCGGCAATCCGGTGGCCAACGGCACGGTGAGCTGCGTCGGCGCGCTCGCCGTCGCCTTCAGCCCGGACCGCAACGAGATGTTCGTCGCGCGGCACTCGATCGGCGGCTTCCAGCGCTTCCTGTATCAGACCGCCACGGATTCCTGGACCCCGATGGCGATCCAGACCGGACCCTCCGCCGGTGGACTCGCGACGAGCGTCCATTACTTCTCGGTCTACGGCAGCGGCTGTGCGGGGACCGCGGGACTCACGCCGACCTTGCAGGGTCTCGGCGTCCCGCAGCCCGGCAACACGATCCATCTCCGCGTCCAGCAGGGTCAGCCGGCGGGCTTCGGCACGCTCATCCTCTCCGCGTTCCCCGGCAACGTGCCGATCTTCGGCTGCACCTGGTGGCAGGACGTGATCATCACGAACACGCCCGCCTTCCAGCTCGACGCGAACGGTCGCTTCACCTACTCGATCGCGATGCCGCCGAACATGATCGCGCTCGACCTCTACTTCCAGGGCTTCCTGCTCGACCTCGGCGCGCCGAACGGCTTCCTGAGCACGACCGCGGGATTGCGGGCCTCGGTGCTGTGAGCGGGGGGCTGGGCGGGATCGCTGGGGTTGGGCCGGGGATGGTCCTGGGCCCGTAAGGCGGAGAACCGCCGCGGAGCCGCGGCTGCCGTTCGCCGGCCTTCGCGCGCGGGACGTCGGAGTGGCGGTCGACCCGTTCCGCTCTCGGGTCACCGTCGTCCGGAGCCCCCCGCGAGACGCCGGTCCACGGCGAGCTTCGATGCCGCGTCGCCGTTGCGTCGCCCGGCACTTCGCGCTGGCGCCCTGACGCACCGCGCTTGTCGCGCATCGGAGCCCCGCGGGTTGGGGGATGGGGCGGAGACCGTGGGCTTCGTAGGGCTTGCGGTCGGGGGCGGAGGGGGGGGACAAGGCACGTCGTCCCGGCCACGGGTGCCATGCCCGTGTGAACCTGGAATTCCCAGATCTGTCGTCCTTCTCGATGGTGGTCCCGAGCGCCGGGACCGCCGACCCGCTTACCCGACGCCCCCGCTCCGACGCTCGGTCACCTCGCAGAAGGACACGCTGCGCGAGCCGGATCTGTCGGCGTCGACCCGAGTTTGGACCGGAGTAGAACACCGCCATGTCGCCCTCGCCCTGCACGTGCCCGCCGTCGTTCAAGGCTCTGCTGCTCCATCATGGACTCGACCCCTGTGGCGAGTGCGAACGACTGGTGCAGGACTGTACGCGCGAGTCGGACCGGCACGTCGCGACGCGGCTGCTCGACGGCCTCCGGAAGGAGCGCGAGGTGGAGCTCCTCCAGGTGGCCGTCGCCGGGATCACGGCGAGGCTGCGCAAGGAGATCCTCGCTGGCTATCCGGAGGGCTTCGCCTCGCGGAACCTGACGACACTCGTGAAGCGGATGCGCCGGGAGATCGACGATGCCGAGGGCGCCGAGCGGCAGTTCGCGTACGCACTCGACAACGCGTTGGAGCAGCTCGCGGCGAACCTCGAAGAGCGTGTGCGCCGCTGCCAGGTCGAATATCGCGGCATCGGCGATCTCGAGAACCTCTGCCGCCTCAACCTCTGGGGCAAGCACGGTGAGAAGTTCCTCGTGCAGGAACTGCGCCGCATCCTCCTGATCCCGGATCGCGGCACGGCGGGACTTCGGTTCCAGCAGCTCGATGAGCACCACATCGGGGCTGCTCCGCCTCGGCCCGCAGCAGACCGCAAGCGGCCCGGTGCCGGATCCGGCAGGTCCATCTCGCGGGACGAACTACTCGAGAGCCTTGCGGTCTTCGCGGGTCTCGAGAAGCCCCACGCCGACGCCTTCCTCGAGTTCATCGCCTTCTCGGCCGAGGGCAATCGCGACTTCGACGGACTCAATGCCGCGTCGCTCATCGCGGATCCTGCGGAACGCCAGCGCCTCGCCGGCAAGGTCGCCGTGTGGCGCAGCTCCTCGCCGTCGACGCCTGCCGAGCGCGCGAGGGCCGCCGTGGCCGCGATGCCCGAGGCCATCCCCTGCTTGCGTGGCTTCCTCGCGTGGTTGGCGATCGACACCAAGCCCGGCGGCGACAGACGTCAACCAGCGGACCCCGCATCGCAGAAGAAGAAGCGCTTGACCAACGCGTGGAGCAAGCAGCTCGGTCGCCTCGCGTTCCGCGACCCGATCTACACCATCCTCAAGACCCGTGGCTGAGCGAGTGAACCTCATGAATCGCACCGACCTGCTTTCCCACGACACCCGCCTGCTGCTCGCCGCGCTCCGCGCGCATCGACTCGATCACCCGGCAATGCCGGCCGGCGAGCGGGCGATGCACCTCACGGATCTGAGCGACCCGAACGGCGACAAGCGCCGCGCCGCCGCATTCGCGCTGGTCGGCGACGACGATCCGGGCACGCGCCAGGCCCTTCTGGAAGTCGCGCTCGATCCCGGCACCAGCCCGGCGGATCGGGCTCTCGCACTGGCGATCACCTTGCAGACCGCGAGGCCGGTCGATCTCGAGCGCATCGACCGTGCGATCCTCCTCGACCCCGATCCCGACCTGCGCGCAGAACTCCTGACCTCGCGTGCCGCGCGCCGCGACTCCGCACTCGTCGACGTCTGCGAAGACGTCCTCGACTGCGACCCCGATGAGCTCGTCCGGGACAAGGCACTGGACGCCCTCGAGGACCTCGCCGACGAGTCCTGCCCTGAAGCTCTGCTCCCTCTGTCACCCTGGAGCCTCGAGCGCCTCGCGCATCGCTACGTCGCGGCCACGCCGGGCAAGGTCTGGGGCCTGCCCGAGGCGCTGCGTGCCGTCGTGCTCGACGACCCTGAAGATCTCGCCCTCGATCGCCGGCTCTGGGAGGACTGCATCGAGGAATGGGCATCGGCGATGCTCGCATCGCCGGCCTACCTCGGTGGAGCGGACGAAGGGAGAACGGACGAAGCCACGATTCGCGCCTCGTTGCTCGTGCCGAGCAAGTTCAGGAGCGGCGATTACCGCAGGCCCCAGATGCTCGAACTCGTTCCGATCGAAGGCCCCCGACTCACTGGAACGCAGGTTCAGGCGCGTCTGGAGATCCGGGTCCCCAAACCCGGTCCCAACGCCGACGACGAGACCAGGAAGGTCGCTCGCTGCCTCGAGAGCAGCCTGCCCGGCTTCGACGGCGGCCTCGTCTGGCTCCGCGCGCGTTCGCCGGGGCGACGACTCTCGGGCGTGCTCACCTACGGCCGCATCGAGCGCGACGACTCCGGCCGCTTCGTCGCCAACTGCTGCACCGAGCGCTCGCCGGCGAGCGAGCCGGGCCTCGATCTGGTCGTGCCCATCGCCGATCTCGAGGCCACGATCCAGCACCCGCGCTGGGGCATCGCCCCCTCCGAGCCGAGCTGAGTCCGCTCTTTCCGCGAACCGATCAGTCCTGCACACTCCTGCGCCATGGTCGATTTCCGGGACCTCCTCTTCGAGCTGCAGGATGCGGAGCGGGATGGGGTGCGCACCGCGGAGCTGCGCCTGCGGCGGGGCGTCGGCGTGACGAGGGATGCGGAGGGGCGCGCCATCCCGATCTGGGAGGACGTCGGCGACGAGTCCGGTCGTGCCATCGGGTGGCTCCCGCTCACCGTGAGCGAGGCAATGCGACAGAGTGGGAGTCGATTCCGGCAAGGGCCGAGTGCCGCACGCTCGAAGGCACACGGTGACCAACTCTGGAATGCCATCGCGGCGACGCAGCAGATTGCGCTGCGGAGACTCCGCAAGGAACGCGAGATCGAACGCGTGCACTTGCCTCGGCCGCGGCCACCCGAGCAGAAGGCGGGAAGGGGGTCGGGCTCGGAAGAGAATGAGGCCAACCCTTCGTCTCCCGCCATCGATGCCTGGGAAGAGCTGGTCTGGGAGTGCCTCGCCGATCCTGAACTGACCAAGGATGGATCCTGCTTCGGCAGTGGGCCCTGGTCATTGCGTCGCATCTGTGGGCAAGAAGCCCACGCTCGTCGAAGCTCCCAGCCCCGAGAGAGCTCTGCCCTGCCGATCCAGGTGCTCGTCCTGCTCAGCTCCATCGAGGGCTCTGAGATCCGGAGCGCAGCCATCGAATTGGTGCGCTCGCTGAGGGGGGCGGTCGACGGCAGCAAGGTGCGCCTGCGCGTCGCGGCATCGGCGCATCAGCTCGTGTCCGGCGGCGGCGGGTGGACTCTGGTCGAGGGTGGCGAAGCGGAGCTCATCGACGAGGTCTACCAGGCAGAGCGGAGCCTCGCGTGCCTGCTCGGGCGGGGGACGGCGAGCCCGGATCGCGAAGATGTGCCGATCCACGGACTCATCACCTTCGGCCATTCGGATGCCCGAGACACCATGGCGCAGGGCTTGCGCGTCCGCTACTCCGGCGGAGACGAGCTCGTCGGAGCCCAACGACTTCGCGACCAGCTCGCCGGACAGCCGCTGGAATTCGTCGCCAACCTGAACTGCGCATCGCTGCTCGTGGGGCGCGCCATGCTCGAACTCGCGCCGAACGTGATCGCGACGAGCGCGCTCGCCGAGGCCGACCGGAGCGCACAGTTCTGCGCCAGGCTGCTCGAGCAATTGGCGAAGGAGTCGCTGGTGTCCCGCGCCTATGCCAGCGCGCTGAGATCGCTCGGAACTGCCTTCTCCTCCCTGCCCGTCTTTCTCGCCACGGGCTACGGCGATTGGAGTTTCCTCGGCCCCGAGCGCGTGGCGCTCCGGACCTTCGTGAGCGGGATGTACGACCGCTACGGCGAGATCGCGGTGATCGGCGCTTCGCTGCGCGGCGAACTCGGTCGGGTCCACGTGCCCTTGCGACTGAGCACGCGGGTCACGGGCAAGACCCAGGCGGGGGAGGCAGCGACGCGAGGCGCGCACGCGGCGCCGGAGTCCGGCGCGCCGGCCGCCGAGTCGTTCGAGTTCGTGCAGGTCCTGGCGCAGAAGACCCGGCACTGGATCCTCCGCGGCGGACCGGGCTCCGGAAAGACGACGACGCTCCGCCACTGCGCTCTCGAGCCGCCGCCCGGCAAACTCGTCCTCTACCTGAGCCTTCCGATCTGGCTGACGGGAGAGGATCGACCGAAGGACCCTCGCAAGCTCGATCGGGTCCTCGAGTCCATCGGCGCTGTCCACCGCGCGATCCCGGACCTGGTGCCGGCAATCCGTCGCTTTGCGAACGAGACCGACGCGAGCGACATGGGCCGCAACCTCGTCGTCCTGCTCGACGCCTTCGACGAGGTCCCCGTGGAACGCCGGCAGGACGCACAGGACATCGCCACCTGCCTGGCGACGGGCTTCCCGCAGTCGTGCATCGTGATCAGCTCGCGGGAAACCGCGAAGCTCGAGAAGCTGGAAGGGAGCTGGCAGATCGCGCGCCTGGAGGAACTGCGGCGCGAGCAGCAGGAGCGTCTGCTGAGGAACTGGATCCTGGCGCACAGCGCTGCGCCCCTCGACGAGGCCGTGGCCGCTCGCCAGGCGCGCGAGGGTCTCGACGAGCTCCATGGCGTCGGCCCCCGCATCGCGGAGATGTGCGGCAACCCCCTCCTGCTGACCTTCCTCGCCGACCAGATCGTCGCCGGCCGCAGGGACTACGCGCAGGGCCGGCACGTCCTGCTCGCTTCGGTGATCGAGCGGATGCTGAAGGGCCAGTACCGCAAGACGCGGACCGATCAACCGGAGACCCGCCCCCGTCGCATCACCGACCACATCGCTCTCCGCAGGCTGCTGCGGGCGCTCGCCTACGCGATGCTCGACGGCAAGCTCGGCTCCGGCCGGCGCATCGGCTCGCTGCAGGACCTCGTCCGGTGGCTGGAGAGCGACGATGCGCGACTCCGCCCGCAGGTCGTCGACTTGATGCGGGCGCTGGGTCCTGACGCCACGGAGCAGTCGCTCGCGGAAGCGATCGCCGAGGACAGTTTCTTCTGCCTCCGCCCCGAGCACGGCAAGGAGCTGCTCCATTGGGGTTTCACGCACAACCTGATCCAGGAGGCGCTCTGCGCCGAGCACTGGTGGTTCGAGGTCCTGAAGCAGGAGGCCCGGATCCCCGAGGTGGTCGAGCAACTCAGCGGACGGATCGCGCGGGAGGGTGGCCTCGACTTCTGGTCCGAGGCGACTGCCCTGCTCGCGGGCTGGATGAACGACGACGCACTCGTGGTCGAACTGGTCAAGGAGGAAGCGACCCTCGAGCTCGGTCTGCGCGCGATGGCGGCCGTGGACCATCTGCGACCTGAGACCGTCGCGAAGGTCCTGGAGCTGTTGCCGGACTGGGGCTTCGACGAGCAGCGCGCGCGCGAGGGCAAGAAAGGCCCGCGCGTCGAGGCCTACGAGATCATCCCGATGCAGACGAGGACGGTGGATCGCGAGGCGATGGCGAAGGTGCTGCTGCGGCGCGCCGGAGTGGACTGCGATTGAGCGTCTCGCTGTCCGAGCTGGGCGCGATCGCGGAGGGCCTCGCCGCGGTGGCTGTGAGCAAAGAGCTCGCGAGCTTGATCGAGCTCAGGCTGAGGCGGCCGCAGAAGGCCGATCTCGAGGCGCGATTCACGCGTTGGTGTCAGGCTCCACCGGACGGCGTGAAGTTGAGCTGGGAGATGGGGAGTCCGCCTGAGGAAGACGGCCGCTTCAGAGACGAGGATCAGGTCCCAGTCGGGCTCTCTGCGCCGTTCTGGGTGATGCCGACGTCGGTGACGTACGGCATGTGGTGCCTGATGGCACCGAAGGCCGATCATGCGAAAGGCTGGGGTGAGGACGCGCGTCTGCCGGTGACCCATGTGAGCTGGTTCGAGGCGAGCCTGTATGCGCGCTGGCTGGACCACTGGCTGCGGGAGCTGCTGCCGGCGCTGATTCCAGCGGGGCATCGCGTCGCGCTGCCGACGGAGGCGCAGCGGGAGTTCTTCACGCGAGCGGGCACGACGACGCGGTTCTGGTCCGGTGATGCGGACGAGGATCTGGAGCGGGTGGGGTGGTTCGGCGGCAACTCCGAGGGACTGCCCCAGCCTGTTGGCGAGAAGGCGGGCAACGCCTGGGGCGTGCACGACGTGCACGGGAACGTGTGGGAGTGGTGCCGCGACTGGTTCCATGAGGAACTGCGAGGTGGGCTGGACCCCTTGGGTCCGCGCCGCGGCCGCGACCGCGTCCTCCGCGGCGGTTCCTACTGGTACGACGCGGGGCACTGTCGCTCCGCCTTCCGCTACTGGGACTGGCCCGGCGACGCCAGGGACGACGGCGGCTTCCGGCTCGTCCTGTCCGCCCCCGAGCGGTGATCGAAGCTCGATCCTTGAGGATGTAGGGGGATCCCGGCCGGAGCGGCCACGCAGAGCCGCCGGCGTCCGCTGCAGCGGCAAGGCGCCGATGCCCGCCACCCGCTATTCCGCGCGAGGAGCCGAGCCCAGCATCGCCCTCGCTTGCCGCAACCCGGTCATGCGTGACCGCAGCCAGCGGTCCAGTACGACCGCTACCTGCTCGGGACCCACGGTCTCTGGCCGCTGAACCCGCACTCGGCTGTGCGTGACAATTGCTCGCGGTCATCACCAGCCGATCGTTTCCGCAGCCATTCCCATGCGGCCACGCGCTCGGCCGTGGATGACCGATCTGCGCTGGCCCGCGCGCAACGGAACCTCGCCCGCCCGTCCCTCCGTCTCATCGGCATGGAGATCAGCATCCGCGAAGCGGCTGCGCTGCTCGGCCGAAGCCCACGGGCGATCCGGGCGCGCATTGCACGCGGCGAGCTCCCCGCGCGGCGCAGGGGCCGCGTCTGGCTCGTCGACACCGATCACATTCCACTCACCGTCGAGCAGCGCGCTCGCCGCGACGCACTCGCTGCGGAGCTCCGTGCGACTCTCGAACGCGCCGCGCCGCCGCGTGCGGCGACGACTCGCGATCGACGCGGGCGATCGGTGCTCGACTTCGCGCCTTTCACCGAGCTGCGCGCCGTGCTCCATTCCTGCGAGGCAGGAGACGCGCCGCCGTCGCTGGCGGCGATCACCGAGATCGTTCGCGCTGCCTGCGCCCGCCTCGCGATCGCCGCGCACGAGTTCGAGCCGCGCGCCTTCGCCGCGGTCCTGCGCGCCGCACGGCGCGATCTCGCCCGCGCCTGCGGGACGCTCTTCCTCGCCGGTCCCGAGCCGGACAGCGGCGCTCTCGTCTGCGCGAGCAAGATCGAGCACGAGGTGCTGCCTCGCATCGGTGGCCTGCTGCGTTGGGCGGAGAAGCGGCAGGGTGGCGCGGTGCGCACATGAGCGGCGTCCGCCCCGAGCGTGCGCCGCTCTTCACCCGCGCCTATGCCGTCTGCCGCTTGCTCGACGAGCGACGGCGCAGCGACCTCGAGCTCGACCTGCGCCCACTCCGCGAACGCGCGCACGGCTTGCTGTTCGCGATCGCGCATGCGCTGACCTTCACCGCGTCGCGCCACGAAGAGCTGGCTCGCGCCGATCGCCTCACCATGGACTTGCGCCTCTCGCTGCGTCTCGCCGCCGATGCCGGTGTCCTGGGCGCGGGATTCGTCCGCAGCGTGCAGGCCGAGATCGTGCAGATCGGCGCCATGCTCGGCGGTTGGCAGCGCAGCATCCGGAACGCCGCCGAGGAGCGGCGGCTCGACGAACATCGAGGGGCTCGGCCGCGAGCGGCCGCGACCGCGTCCTCCGCGGCGGTTCCTACAGGAACAACGCGAGGCACTGTCGCTCCGCCTACCGCAACAGGAACTGGCCCGACAACGCCAGGGACAACGACGGCTTCCGGCTCGTCCTGTCCGCCCCCGAACCCGAGGGAGGACATCGAGTCGCATCCGACCGCGCCTTGATCGCTTCGCCCCCGAGCAGGCCGGGCTCCCCCGGGCGGGCCGACTTTCTTGGCCCTCGTCACGATGCGTCACCGTGCGAGCGACGGTCTCTTCGCGCGCCTCGTCAGCCCCGAGCACATCGATGCTGCGGTGACGCGCACGACGCGCGGCAAGCTGCGCCGGCCCGACGTCGCCGCCTTCCTCGTCGACCGCGAGCGGCACGTCGTTGCCATCACGCGCGCGCTGGGCAACGCGACATGGCGGCCGTCGCCGTACTCCCTGCTCTGTCTGCGCGACCCCAAGCCGCGGCTGATCGCGCGCGCGAGCGTCGCCGACCGCGTGGTGCACAGCGCGGTGGCGATGTTGCTCGAACCGCTGATCCTGCGCTCGGCAAGCGAGGCGGATTCCGCCTGCCGCAAGGGCTTCGGCACGCACCGCGCGCGTCTGAGGCTGCTGCGTGCCATGCGGGAGCATCGCTTCGCGCTGCATCTCGACGTGCGTTCCTACTTTCCGAGCGTCGTGCCCGAGGGGGTGCAAGCCCAGCTCCGCCGCTTCACGTGCGACGAAGACCTGCTCAACGTCGTGGCGGCGATCCTCGCGTGCGGTCGTGGCATCTACGACACGCCGCGCGCGCGCCGCTTCGCACACATCGATCCGGACTGGCCGCCCCCCGGCCGCGGCCTGCCGATGGGGTCGGTGACGAGCCAGCTCTTCGCCACGCACCTCTACCTGCAGCGCTTCGATCACGACGTGAAGCGGCGCATGGGCGTGACGGGCTACCTGCGCTACGTCGATGACATCTTCGTCTTCGCCGACTCGCGCGCGCGCCTGCGGGCGCTGCGCGAGGAGATCGGGCGTGTGCTCGGCGCCGACTACGAGCTGCGCCTGAAGCACCCGTCTGCGCCGGTCCTGTCGTGCCGCGGGCATCTCGATGCGCTCGGGGCTCGGATCCGCCGCACGGGGATCGAGCCCCTGCCCGAAGCGATGGCGCGGATGCGTGCCCTGTGCTGGGACTGGGTCCGCGAACGCGGGCCGGTCAGGACGCGCGCCGCCCTCGAGCGCTCGGTCGCGGCGCGGATGGGACTGCTCTTCGGCCTCTGAGAACAGGGTCGCGGGTGGCCGCTGGTCTTGCCGCTCGAGGGGCGCTGCAGACGCCGACGGTCGGGGCTTGCCGGCACTCGCGGTCGCTCGCGGCCGCGGGGCTCAGGGCGGCCGAGGACGGTAGGTCTCGTCGCGGTGGCGGCCACGGATGGCCGTGCACTGCGGCCATGGGTTGCCGCGCAGCGGCTATGGGTGGTTCGGCGCTGCCGCGAAGTGTTGCGGGTTGGCGGCGCATGAGGAGTCCGGCTCTGCCGCAGCAGAGGACGCCAGCGGCTGCGCGTGGCCGTTCCGGCCGGGATCCCCCTACATCCTCAATGATCGAGCTTCGATCACCGCTCGGGGGCGGACAGGACGAGCCGGAAGCCGACGAAGCCCCCGGCGAAGACGGGCCAGTCCCAGTTGCGGAAGGCGGAGCGACAGAGCCCCGCGCTGACCCTGCAGGAACCGCCGCGGAGGACGCGGCCGCGGCCGCGGCGCGGACCCAAGGGGTCCAGCCCACCTCGCAGTTCCTCATGGAACCAGTCGCGTCACCACTCCCACACGTTTCAGTGCACGTCGTGCACGCCCCAGGCGTTCGCGGTCTTCTCGCCAACAGGGTGGGGCCGTCCCTCGGAGTTGCCGTCGAACCACCCCACCCGCGCCAGATCCTCGTCCGCATCGCCGGACCAGAACCGCGTCGTCGTGCCCGCTCGCGCGAAGAACTCCCGCTGCGCCTCCGTCGGCAGCGCGACGCGATGCCCCGCTGGAATCAGCGCCCGCTCCGGCTTCCTCAGCCAGTGGTCCAGCCAGCGCGCATATAGGCTCGCCTCGAACCAGCTCACATGGGTCACCGGCAAACGCGCGTCCGCGCCCCAGCGCTTCGCATGATCGGCCTTCGGTGCCATCAGGCACCACATGCCGTACGTCACCGACGTCGGCATCACCCAGAACGGCGCAGAGAGCCCGACTGGGACCTGATTCTCGCGGACTGCCCATCGCCCCGCCTCGCCCTTCGGACTCCCCATGTCGAAGCGAAAGGGCGGTGCACCCTCCGTGCTGTCCTTCGGCGCGCGGCACCACCGCTCGATCGAGAACTGCCTCTCGAGTTCGCCCTGCATCGGATGGAGCAGGCTTGCCTCGATCAACGCTGCGAGCTGCGTTGTCGCCCCGAGTGCCGCGAGGTCCTCCGCGATCGCACCGAGCTCGGAGAGTGAGACCGCTGCCCGCTTCTCAGCCACTCGCTTCCGTCGCACTGCCATCGGCGAGCATCATGCCATCGCGTGGGGCGGCGATCCTGAGCCCGGCACTTGGCGAGCTCCAAGCACCGGCTCAGGGACCGACAAGACGAGCCGGAAGCCGGCGTCGCCGTTCGCGTCGTCGGGTGAGTTCCGGTACCGCTGCGCGGAGCGGGAGTATTCCGCGTAGTCCCAGTACGAACCGCCGCGGAGAACCCGCGCAAGGCCGCGCTTCGGCCCCAGAGGATCCGTCTCTCCACGAAGTTCCTCCTGGAACCAGTCGCGGCACCACTCCCGCAGATTGCCGTGCACGTCGCGAATGCCCCAGCCGTTTGCCATCCTGCTACCCACAGGATGGAGTCGGAGGTCGGAGTTGCGAAAGAGCCATGCGACTTCCTCGAGTTGCTGTTCATCGTCTCCCGGCCAGAACCGCGTCACGGTTCCGGCGCGGGCGAAGAACTCCCGTTGTGCCTCCGTCGGCAACGCGACGCGATGACCGGCGGGAATCACGGACGGCAGCAGCTTCCGCAACCAGTGGTCAAGCCAGCGGACATAGAGGCTTGCCTCGAACCAGCTCACGTGCGTCACCGGCAGGCGCGCGTCCTTGCCCCAGCGCTTCGCGTGGTCGGGCTTGGCGGCCATCAGGCACCACATCCCGTACGTCACCGAACTCGTCGCCACGAAGAACGCCGCCGAGAGTCGGACGTCGACCTGCGTCTCCCACCGATCGAAGCGCCCGGTCTCACCCTTCGGACTCCCCATCACGAACTGAAAGGGCGGCTCTCCTTCCTTTGGAGCGCGGTGCCAGGTCGAGAACTGCTGATCGAGGTCCTCCTCCCGCGGCGTGAGCAGCTTTGCCTCGATCAACTGCGAGAGCTGCTCCATCGCGCCGATTGCCGCAAGGCACTCCGCGATGGCGCCGAGTTCTGAGAGCCGGATCATCCCGCTCGCTCGCAAGCGTTGGATGGCCATCGGCCGTGCATCATGCCGGGGCTTTCGCCGATCGGCTGCGCCCCGCCGTGCCTCCGGGGCCGGACAGAACGAGGCGGAAGCCGACGTCGTCGAACGACCGGACGGGGGACTCCGGCCTGCAGTAGGCGCTTCGGCATCCGCTTGGGTCGCCACCGGAGCGACCGGACTCTCTCATCCACCAGTGGCAGTCGAGGAAAGAGCCGCCACGAATTGCGCGTCGCCTGCCTCTGGCGGTCCCGGGCCCGTCCATCTCTCCAGCTCGATCGGCATCGAACCGGCTCCGACACCACTCCGCGACGTTGCCATGCACGTCGTGGAGCCCCCAGGCATTCGGAGGCAACTCCCTCACCGCGTGGAGCTGCCCGCCGGAGTTGCCGTCGTGCCACGCGACGCGGGCGAGGTCTGACCATCCTTCGCCCGACCAGAAGGCCGTCGTCGTGCCGGCTCGGGTGAAGAACTCGCGCTGTGCCTCGGTCGGCAGCGCCACCTGGTACCCAGGAGGAATGACCGCAGGCAGGTGCTTGCGCAGCCAGTGATCCAACCAGCGCGCATACAGGCTGGCTTCGAACCAACTCACGTGCGTCACCGGGACTCGCTCGGCCTTGCCCCAGCGCGTGACGTGATCGGCCTTGTCCGCCATCAGGCCCCACATCGCGTAGGTCACCGGAGCGGGCATAACCCAGCAGGGAGCGGAGAGCTCCATCTCGATCTGGGCTTCATGTTCCTCCCGCAGGAGCTCCGTGACCGGGCTGCCCATCAGGAACCGATAGGGCGGCTCGCCCTCCATGGGCGCGCGGCACCATGTTGCGAATTCCTGCGCGAGTCGTTCCGCCTCCGGTTTTCGCAGGCAGCCCTCGATCAGCGCCGCGACTTGCGCCGTTGCCCCGATTTCCGCAAGGCACTCCGCGATCGCACCGAGCTCCGGGAGGGGGATCATCCGCATCGCGCGTTCATCATGCCCCATGACGGGTGGCCGGCGCGCGTTGGAGGATCGGCGCGCCTCGTGCGGCGGGGACCCCATGGTGCGGCAAGCGAGTCGGGATCGAGAACTCGTGGGTCTGTCCTGACACCGCGGAGCAGCCCTGCGCGAACGGCGCGGCCCGCCCGGCGCCCTCAGCTCAGCGCCTCGAGCCGCGCGATCTGAACGTGCAACGCGGATGAAGCGCTTCTCAGCTCATCGCGCACGGGGCCGGGCAAGGCGAGCATCGCGGCGGCCGTGGCGACGAAGACCTCGGCCCCGGTCTTGTCCGCCTGGTCGAGCACCCTCTGCAGGGCCTGAGCGAGGCTCTGTGCTGCGAGGTCCCTCCTGCCCGCCTTGTAGAGGCAAGGCGTGAGTCGCTGGCTGACGAACTCGCCGTACGCGGCGCACTGATCCGCACGGCCCTCGGCGACGAGTTCGCCGTAGAGCTTCGCCGCCGCGACGGCTTCGTCGACCGGCCAAGGGTGGCCGGGCATCGTCTCTGCGGCCCCGATGCCGTAGAGCACGCGCGCGCTGAGACAGAGTGCGAGGTCATCGCGGAGGTGACGCTGTCCGGAGGCGACCAACGGCTGCATCGCCGCGAGGGCCTCGCTCAGCAATCGGACCGCCGTCCCGAACTCGAACTGCATGCCGTGCAGATCGCCGAGCGAGTACCTGGTCATCGCCAGGGCGCCCGTGAACTCCTTGCGGCCTTCGACGTCGACGAGCTGCTGGCGCAGCGCGAGTGCGCGTTCGAGGTCGGCACGCGCCCGCTTCAGATCGGCGGGCTGGCCATGGCGCGCGCGCAGGCACTCGATGTTCGCACGCGCCTTGTACGTACCGGCGAGGTCGTTGGCGACGTAGCCGTGGCCGGGCGTCTTCATCAGCGTCTCGCGGATGGCGATCGCCTCGCCGTAGACCTCCTGCGCCTTGGCGAGGGCCCACGCGTTGCCCAAGGCAAGCAGCGTGTTGCCGAGGTTGTGCAGCGCCACCGCGAGGTCGTTCGACGGTAGCTCCTCCTCTTCCGCCAGGACGCGGCGCAGGCCGACGGCGAGCATCAGGTCCTCGATGCTGGCCGGGAGCTGGCCGAGGTGACGCCTTGCCATGCCGCGCAGCTCGAGCGCGCTGATGTGCTCCTCGGCGAAGGCTGCGTCGAACGCGCCCGAGGGCGCCCCGGCAACGGCGCTGCTCAGGCCCATGGCCTTCTCGATCAGCACGAGGGCCTGGCTGGCGAGCTGCAGGACGGTGTCGAATCGCCGAGCCGTCAGATACGTCTGCGCCTTGCTCAAGAGCTGCCGGATGCGTTCGAGTGCGTCGCTCATGTCTGGGCCTCGTGGTCTTCGGCGCTCTCGCCGTCTTCCAGCGCGAGCGCCTGGTCGATGTCGCCGAGTTGCAGGTAGTTGTGCGCGAGCGAGCGGCGGATCTCGCTGCGCAGACGCGGTGAACAGCGCTCGAGCAGTTGCCGCTCGATCTCGATCTCGTACTCCAGGTAGCCCCAGGCGTAGAACCAGTCGCAGAGCGGCTTGCCGCCGGCCAGCTCCGCCGTCAGGATTGCCCAGCAGCGATCGAAGTCGCCCGCGCGGAGGAAGTGCTGGATCGCCCAGATCCGCGGCTCGGCTTCGCGCAGGGTGCAGCTCGCGCGCGACACCGGCTGCTTCCCGAACCACTCGCCCAGCGCGCGGTCGACGGCTTTCGGCACCTCGCGGCGGAAGTGCTGCTTGACGAGCGGATGCAGAGCGAGCCAGGTCCCGTCGGCAAGCTCATAGCGTTCGAGCAGGCCCCAGCACTCGAGGCCGAGGAGCCGGTTCGCCAGGTCCCGGTCGTGTGGTCGCAGCTCCAGGGCGTGCGCGATCGCGACGCGGGGCGCGTCGGCGACGCAGGCGGCGATCGCCTGCAGGAGCGGCACGTCGCGTGCGCGGTCGTGCTCGAGGCCGTCCAGAAGACGGAAGAGCTTCCGGTCGAAGACCGCGAGATCGGCGGCCGGCGCGTCGTCGTTGCCGTGCGCGGCATCGAGCGCCGCGCGCAGCGCCGCGGGTGCTGCGCGCGACGCCCCCCTCGTGATCGTCTCGCCGCGGTGCTGCGCCGCGAACACCGTGAGCAGCAGCGGATGCCCGGCGAAGTCGTCGACGCACTCCGCCAGCGCTGCGTCGTCGCCGAGCACGGCCAGGCGGCGCAGCAGCTCGACGCCGTCGGCCGTGCGCAGGCCGCGCAGCGTCTGGTCTCGCTCGCCGCCGCCCGAGCCGAGGATCGTGAGGCGGCGGCTGTCGAGAGCGAGAGGCAATGCGCGGCTGCTGAACACCAGGCGTGAGCCGTTTTCGAGTCCGGCGCACGCGAGCAGGAACTCGTTGAGCCCGCGGTGTACCGGTCCTTCGTCTCGGTCGAGCTGCTGCTGCGCCTCGTGTCGTTCGATCCCGTCCTTCCAACCGCGCAGCCAGGCTTCGAGGCCATCGATCGCGACGAGCACGCGCTTCTCGCCCAGCAGCTCGGCGGCGCGACTGATGGCGGCGGCCATGCGCTCTTCGTCGACGATCCCCGCTTCGCCCAGGGCGCGGAGCAACAGTTCGAGGAAGGCGCGGAAGCTCGAGCCGGCGTGGTAGGCGCAGAACGGCACGATCGCGTCGAAGGGCGGCGACCCGCGTCGCGCGGCGCCGAAGAGCCAGTGGTTGAGGATCGAGGTCTTGCCCAGGCCACCGATGCCGAGCAGGGCGATCAACGGCGGCGCCTCGTGTGCGAAGGCCGCGCGCGAGAGAGCCTCGAGTTCGGCGGCACGTCCCACGAAGTGCGCGAGCGGCGCGGCGACGCCGGTTGCGAGTCCGGCTCCCGCCTCCGGCCGCACGAGCAGCACCGGCACGCTCCACGTCGCCGCGGGCAAGTCGCTTCGCTCTCCGGCGTGGCGTGCGCGCAGCGCGGCGATCGCAGTCGCCGGATCGCCTTCCTTGGCGAACACCCGATAGAAGTCGGCGGCGAGGGCCGCACTGCCTCGGATGGGCAGTGGCGCCTGCTGGGCCACGACCACCGGCAGATCGCCGCCGTGCTCCGCGATCAGCGCCTGTGCGATGCCGTCGAAGAGTCCGTGGTCACCGAGCTCGGCCGACGAGCACATGCAGAGGAATGCGAAGGACAGACCCGTGCCGCGCACGGCGTCGGCGAGGCGCTGCGCGGTCACGAGAGTCTGCGCCGCGCGGTCGCCCGCGACCGCGGCATGTGGCCCGTCCCAGTCGACGCCGCCGTGCACCATGAGGTGCAGATGGTCGGCGGGTCGGGTCGCGAGGGCGTCGCGCAGGCGTGTGGGGGTGACGTCGTCGAGCACGGCGACGGCGTCATGCCCGAACACGGCCTCGAGCATCGCGCGGTGCGGCCCTGGATCGAACGGCACCGTCCCCTCGGGCGCGGCCCAGGCGAGTAGCACGCGCGGGTGCATGGGGCGACCTCGCGGCCTGGGGCTCGCCAGGAGGAGCTCCCGCACGAGCGACGAGCCATCGCGTGCGAAGAGGAAGCCACGTTCGTCCGCGAGGAGTTCGAGAGGGAGCGCGAAGGCCGCAGGGGTGTCGGGACCGAACGCCGCGGTCACGTGCAGCGGCGCATTGCCGGCGGCGCCGAGGATGCGCTGCCAGGCGTCGCGCAGATCGCGCTCGGCCAGCAAGACTTCGTCGAGCAGTCGCCTGCCCAGGGCGCGCAGCTCGGGTACGTCGCACTCGAGGCGGCGGTAGCGGCGGAGCTCCGCATCGAGTCCGCGATGTGCGGCGAGCCGGCACATTCCGAACCCGCCGTTGCCGCGATCGTCCCGCAGGTCGACGAAGACTTCGCCGCCCGCGCGCTTGAACTCGATCCGGACCTCGTAGCGCTTGCTCATCGGGCGCCGTTCGCGCCGCGAGGATGTCGCGAGGCCCTGCCGGGGGGAAGCCCCGGCGCGGGCGGGAGCCCTCCGGGTGACCGGGTCCGTCAGTTGAAGTGGAACTGGACGGTGTTCGTGGACCGGGACTGGAGGTTCATCTGCTCGTCGGCGGCGCTGTACTCGAATACCTGGGCATACAGCTCCGGCTCCTCGTCGGGATCGCAGCCGTGGAGGCGGCGGGCGATCGCGGGCGGTAGACCCGGCGGCGGCCCCGGATACGGAGAGATGCACGCCTTGCCCTGGTCGTAGCGGACCTCGAGGAGATAGGCGCCCGAGGTGCTGCCCCGCGGAAAGCGGATCCCGCCGACGGCGAGAAAGTTGTCCAGGCCCACGGCCTGCCCCTCGCGTACGACGAAGCACAGGTTGGCATCCTCTGCGGCGTCGAACTTCTCGATGTCGGCCTGGATCAGCAGGAACGCAGGGGTGCTCTTCGACGCCTGCACTTCGGCCTTCTGGAAGCCGGGCAGGCCGGTCGCCTCGAAGGCGACGATCTTGCGGATGTTCCCGCCACAATCGTGGACGGCGGGAAAGGAGTCGCAACCGGAGAGGATCCAGGTTGCACACGACGCGAACAGGAGGAACACGCGGGTTCTGACCATGACGGTGAGCGCACGCATTCGAGGCGGCGCAAGCAGCGTTGCCTCTCGTCCAGCGCACGGCGCGCTCGAATCCGTCTCTTGCTGCGGGCCTTCGTCGTCACCGCAACGCCGACTCGGCCATGAGGTGCGTTGCGAACCGGGCCGTCCTGGCGATCGCCCTCCCGGCGCGCGCACGGCTACTCCGGGCACGAGCGCCGTGGGCAGGGCTCGAGTCGACGAGCGGACCAGGTCCGCGATACGCGTCGGCGCGTGGCGGCACCCGGATTGGCGGCGTTGGGGCGAGCTTCGCCTGCGGTGATCCCGCGGGTCGGAGGATGGCCCAGAAAAGCGGCGACAAGCGCGGCGAAGGACGGATGTCCCCCACGGCGTTGCGGATCTTCGTCGGGTTGCCGAGGCGTCCATCGAGGCATTGCGGGCGCGGCCGAATCAGCTGCACAGGCGAGGAGGCGCGGCTTGCTCGTCCCGGCCAGACGCATGCCGCCGTGGGCCACGTGGAGGTGGTCGTCGAGGCCGGTGTTCGTGCCGCCGGCGTTGGTGCCGACGAGGAGGAGGAACTGCACGATGCCCATTCCGCCGAGCCCACCTACGCCGCGCACGATCAACCGCCGTCGATGGTGAGGTTGACGGTCGCGATCAGGATCAGCGGATCGGTGCCGCGGCCGCGGACCACCGTACGGAGGTGGTTCACGATGCTGCGGAAGACGAGCGCCACCGCTGAGGCGAAGGAGTGAGGGGCACGGTGAACAGCGCCGTGGCGATGCGGGTCGCGGAACGGAGCGGTCGTGAGGGGGCAGGCATGGGCGCAGCTCTCGGACAGGGGTGTTCGGGCGAGGGCCCGACGCGCCCATCGAGGGTCGCGGGACCGCGGGATCCGGCTCCGGGGGCAAGCGGATTCGCCGGACCGGGTCCGCTCCGACTGATCCGCGGCCCCGCCGACAGATCGGCGTCGCTCTCGTCCACGATTGAAGAGTCAGCGGATTCTTCAACGATGACCAGACCTCGCCGGGAGTTCGTCGGGATCACCCGTCCCGCGCAGCTGAAAGCGCTCGCGTCTCCGCTCCGCCAGGAGCTGGTCGACGTGCTCGAGTCGGCCGGTCCGTCCTCGGTCGCCGAGCTCGGCGAGCGGCTCGGTCGGGCCGCGGACTCGCTGTACTTCCACCTCCGCGTGCTCGTGAAGGTGGGGCTGGTGGTCGAGACCGAACGCCGTCAGGTCGGCCGCCATGCCTTCGCCGTCTACGACCTCGTGGGGCGGCCCCTGCGCATTGACCGCGAGCTCGCGCGCCGCGTCGATCTCTCGGCGGTGGTCGCCGGCATCCTGCGCCTCGCGGCCCGCGACTACCGCAGGGGGCTCGGCGGATCGGGTGCGGTCGCGAGCGGCCCGTCCCGCAATCACTGGGGCGGTCGCGCACGCGGCTGGCTCGATGCGCGTGGACTCGCACGCGTGAACGAGCTGCTCGAGGAGCTCAACGAGCTCGTGCGCAGCGGACAGCCCGGCAAAGGACGTCAGCCCGTGGCCCTCGCGTGGGTGCTCGCGCCCACGCCCGCTCGTCCGACGCGCGGCAGGCGTCGGGCGAAGCGATGAACCCCTCCTTCGAACTCGGCTCGAACCCCCGGACCCCAGATCCCGATCGCACCATGACCCGCTGCTACCCGACCGCGCGCATCCCCGCGTCCGCGCTCCTCGTCGCCGTCCTGCCCTGCGCCTGTCGCGCGGAGCCTGCCCCCGCGCAGGCGCCCGCCGCCGAACGCGTTGCGGCCGAGGGCGCGTCGCAGGAAGCGGAGCTCCGCTTCGACCACGCCGCCGAGCCGACGCTCGCCGTGCGCCGCGCGCGCACCGGGCATCTGCTGGTGAACCCGCTCGTCAACGGCCGCGACGTCGGCGCCTTCATCTTCGACACGGGCGCGGGCATCTGCGTGGTGTCCACCCCGCACGTCGCCTCGCTCGGACTGAGCGAGGCCGGCGCCGTCGAGGCCTTGGGCATCGGGGGCAGCACCGCGTCGCAGACCTTCGTCGCCGATTCCCTCGAGCTCGGCCCGATGACGCTGTCGCGCCACACGCTGCTCGCCACCGATCTCGGCTTCCTCGAGCAACACCTCGGCGAGCCGATCGTCGGCGTGATCGGCTTCGGCGTGCTCTCGCGCTGCGTCGCGGAGCTCGACTTCGTCACGCCGCGCATCGCGCTCTTCGAACCCGCGCGCTACGAGCTCGCCGAGGGCGCGAGCTGGCTCCCGCTCGACCTCGAGGGCCGCACGCCCGCGATCCGCGCGCGCTTCGAGGACCGCGAGGGCCTCTTCCAGATCGACACCGGCGCCAACACCCCGGTGGCCTTCCACGAACCCGCCGTCCGCCGCTGGCAGCTCCTCGAGGGCCGCGAACTCGGCGACGCCCGGCTCGGCGGCGTCGGCGGCAGCATCGCCGCGAAGTCCTGCAAGCTCGCCTGGTTCGAGTTCGCCGGCCTCCGCCAGGACGCGGTCGACGCGCTCTTCCCCCTCGAGCGCAAGGGCTCGCGCGCGAACGCCACGCGCGACGGCGCGATCGGCGCGCCGCTGCTGCGCCCCTTCGTGATGGTGACCGATTACAGCCATGGCCGCGTCGCGTTCCGGCTGCGCGTGACGGGCGCGGGGGACGCGGCGAAGACGGCCGCGGGGCGTTGACGCGAGCGTGCGCCGGACGGCGTCCGCGCCCGCCGCACCGACCGAAGGGCGATGGCGCGAGCCCATCTGCTTCGCGCCGTAGCGGGCCATCCACCGGACCAAGGGCATCCGTTCCGCCCGGTCCCGCTGCGTTGACTCCCTCCCGCGTCGGACCCAGAATCCTCCGCTCGCCGCTTCTCGCGGAGACCCGCTCTCGGCCAGCCGCCCGTTCCGTCGCGTGGCTGCGAGTTGGCTCGTCTGGTCGCAACTCGCTGTGGCCGGCGGGATCCGTTCTCCTCCAACCGTCAACCGACGCTCCCCACGGAGAACCGTGGGCAAGCCGATCATCGTCGCCCCGTGTCGCTCTCGGATCGGTCGCTTCCAAGGTGCGCTCGCGCTGTTCTCCGCTCCGCAGCTCGGAGCCGCATCTTCGATTTGGTGGCGGGCGTGACGAGCCTCATGGTCTGCGGTTCGGGCTGAACGCGGTGGTACTCGCCGCGCAGGCGATCAAGGCCGGCGACGCCTAGATGAACGTCACGCGTGGTATGGAGTCGATGACAAGCGTCACTTACTACCTATCGCGGACCACAAGGCGATGCGCGTGCCCAACCTCCACGACTGCATGGAACCGACCTGGCGGGACCCGACCGACGAGTACTACGCGACGCGTGCCGAGGAGTACAGCCGGGCGACCCGCGACTTGGACCTGACCATGCAGTTGGGTCTGTTCCGACAGGAGCTCAATCCCGGCGCCGAGGTCTTGGATCTCGGCTGTGGTTCCGGACGCGATCTGCGCGCGATGCGCTCCATCAGCATGCGACCTGTGGGACTGGATCGCTCACTGTCGCTGGCGAAGGGCGCGAGAGAGTTCAGTGGGTGCCCCGTCGTGCGTGCGGATTTCCACGAACTGCCGTTCGCCGATCAATCGTTTGACGGGATATGGGCCATCGCGGCACTACTCCACGCGCGCCCTCACGAGGTGCGCCCCGCCCTTCGCGAAGTCCGCCGTGTGGTACGGGACTCGGGGCTCGTGCTCACCTCGATGCAGCTTGGCCAAGGCGAGCGCGAGGCGAGTGACGGTCGGTACTTCGCGCTCTACTCCATCGATCAGTGGGCGGCGATCGGAAACGAATGCGGACTCCGTCCGGTCAAGAGCTTGAACTCGGGCACCAACTGGTTCGTGACCCTCTTCAGGAAGAGCACGGTCGAATGACGTTCATCATGCAGGCGCCGTTGCCGATCCAGGCTCCGTCCATTCCACAGTCAGGCGGCGAGGTGGTGGTCCGCCTCGTGTCCTCCGGGCCGGACTGGGAGTTCTGGACCGGGCTGATCGGGGCCGTGGGAATCGTGGTCACCTGGGTTCTGGCGGCACGCCAGATGAAGTCTCAGAGCGAAGAGTCCGGGAGGCAGCTCAAGGCGCAGCGGGAGGAGACGACTCGGCAACTCCAGATGCAGTCCTTGGATCAGGCAGCGGCCGGCGTCGTCAACATGCTTGACACGTTCTACCGGCCGTACATCCAGCTCTCGGAGTCGAACAAGGCCGTCTACAAAGAACTTCGCGAGCGCTACGCGGACGAGCCGGACTACTCCACGCTTACGTATCTGCTCCGGGATCATCAGTTCCAGGAAAATGACCTCGCGCTGGTGAAGCTGCTCGCCTCCAACGGGCGGAGGCTTGCAGCTCTGATCTCCGACAACGCCGGCTGCGTCGATGACGCCGACATCCAGGCGGCGTTGTCGAAAGCCGCGGTCCACTTCTGGATGCTGGACATGGCGTTCCGCAAGAAGCTCGTCGGCGACGGTGAGCGGTTCGCGAAGTTCACCTACCCAAAGGACCTGGACATGAAGCTCGCGGACAAGCAAGGGGCGCTACAGCGCGAGCTCGTAAACCTCCGCGAGGAACGCTCGCGACTGGCCGCGTTGCGTACGTCGGGCGCGTGAGCAGAAACGCTATCCCGGGAAGAGCCGGTGCCCTCGGATTGTCACTCTCGCATTCGCCAGTGCCTTCTCCCATCCGAGACGCGTCCCGATCGCGTCGGTGTCGGAGTACAAGCCGCGCTTCTCTTCCTGCCGGGTCAGGCGCGCGAACTTTTCTCGTCCCGGGTAGTCGTCCGCGACGAAGTCCTCCTTGCGGTGCAGGATCGGCGGGTTGATCGAGCTGTCGTACACACGATCGGACACGTCGATCTTGTCCAGCGTGACGATGATCGATCGCGCGAGCGGAGGGTGAGCCTCACGGTCGAAGTCGGGATAGCAAAGGTAGCTGACCTGTGGGCGCCAGCGGTTGAGCTTGATGATGTTGGCAGACTCGACTTCGCCGATGAGCCCGCGAGCGCAACCCTCGTAGACGCGAAGGAGCGTAGGGAGGCGCTCGAGCGCAGTGCGGTGGATGTAGAGCGCCTTCGGAGTCTGCTTGCCGATTTGTGAGGCGCGGCAGGCGGAGTCGATGAGATCTTGATCGCCGGCAGTCTTCAGCAACTCCACCGCCTGCTCGCTCGCGGACTTGAAGGTGCCGAACAACGCCCGCGCGTCGCGGCGGAGATCGAGCGGGAGGTCCGAAAGCCGCGGAGCCCGCCCGAACTGCTGGAGCCCGAGATAGATCAGGAAGTCCTCGCTGCGCTCGACGGTGATCCTTTCCCAGCGTTCGACGCCGGTTGCACGACGGACCACCGCGAATGCCTGGCGCAGAGAACCGAAAGCGGCGGCGAGATCCGCGCTGGTTGGAATCTCGTCGGACTCGGGGAGACGACCCCGGTCCTCGAAGAACGCGAGCAGCGGTTCGAGGATCGCACGGTGCTGGTCGACCAACAGATCGCAGATGCGTGGCCGGAGTTCTGCGCGGCGGCGATGTCGCGAGGCGAGAAACCGCTGGCGATCCTCCTCCTCGCGGAACACCACGAAGATGCCGGGAGCCGCCGCCACGCTAGGCACCGATAGCACGGCATCGAGCCACTCGCGGAGTTCGGTCTGTCGGTAGTACTTCTGGAACGTCCCCGCACGCGTGACAAACCCGTCGCCGAACGGTCTGAGATCGATGCCACGCTCGTCGCCGACGACCTGCGCGCCGACGACCAGCGCTCGCCGTGCGAGGCCCCATGCCGCGCGAAGCGCAAGCACGCGTTCGCCGGGATCCTCGATGACGTTGACGACGAAACCGAGGTTGACGAGGTCCGACGCCTCGGGGGTGGTCGTCGTCGCGTGGGCCGGATCCCAACCCTGGCTCGCATACCCGAGATCCTTGAGGAGTCGGACGTCGTCACCTCGGCCGCAGCCGTAGTCGAGCACGCTCATGCCCGGCTGCAGCACTCCCGAGTCCAGGGCGAGTCGCACCGGCCGCGACAACTCGACGCGTCCGATCGCCGTGCGGCTGCGATCGATCGCCTGGCGGTTCATCGCAGTGGCTTGCGGAGCGTCGGCACGACGCGCACCAGATCGCCAATGGACTGAAGTCCTCGGTCCGCGAACAGGTAGCCGAGTCCGCGGTGCAGGTGGAGTTTGAAGTAGGTCGCCACGGTGTTGTCGTCGGTTCCCAAGCCGTCGCGGTGGCAACGCAGGCGGAGCGCCGCTGCGATGACGTCGGCGTGCTCGCCGGCGAAGACCTTCCAGGTCATCTCGACCGAACTGTCGGCGGGGATGTTCGCGCGCGGTGGCACCGAGGGCTCCGCGAGCGATGCCGCCAGCGCCCAGCGACACAGCACGTTCCAATTCTTGATGCCCGTGCGTCGCTTCAGCTGCACGAGCTGCTCTTTGCCGCGTTGGGAGACGGTCACTGTTTCCAGGA
>JADLHO010000053.1 GCA_020848735.1 Planctomycetota bacterium
ACCCGCGCGCGCCCCTGCTCGACCTCGCGGTGCTGCCCGCGGGCGGCGTGCGGCAGCTCAGCGCGACGATGCCGAACCTGCCGCTCCGCAGCTTGCTGGTGATGCAGCCGATCTCGTGGACGAGTGCGGGGACTCTCGTCGTGGGTGCGGCGGCGACTGTCGTCGTCGACTGAGGGGCGCTCGAGTCCCGCTCGATCGGGCGAGCGATCCCCGATGCAACTCGCCCGAGCGCGGGATGCGAAGCCCTCTCGCCGCGGCTACGCTGCGGCGCCGCAACCGAACCGCCATGCGCTTCACGCGACTTCGACTCCAGAACTGGCGGAACTTCCGGCACGTCGACGTCAGACTCGGCGAGCGGGTCTTCATCGTCGGTCCCAATGCCTGCGGAAAGTCGAATCTGCTCGACGCCTTCCGTTTCCTGCGCGACGTCGCCGGCCCCGGGGGAGGGCTCGCGCGCGCAATCGCCAACCCGGCTCGACGCGGGGTCCGGCAACTGCGATCGCTCCACGCGCGCGAGAAGAGCAACGTGGAGATCGAGGTCGAAGTCGAGCTCGATGACGGCACCTGGACCTACTCCCTCGGATTCTCCCGGGACAAGAAGCGCGAGGTGTACGTGGAGCGCGAATGCGTCCGACACGGCGACACGGTCATGCTCGAGCGTCCGGACGAGGGCGATCGCAAGGACCCCGAGCTCCTGACCCAGACCGCGCTCGAGCAGGTCAGTCGCAATCAGCGCTTCCGCCCCCTGGCGGAGTTCCTCGCGTCCGTGCGCTACCTGCACGTCGTCCCGCAGCTCGTGCGCGAGCCGGATCGGTATCTCGGTCGCGAGCGCGATCCCTTCGGCGGCGACTTCCTCGAGCAGCTCGCCCGCACCGATGAGCGCACCCGCAAGGCCCGCCTGAAGAAGATCGGCGCGGCACTCCGGATCGCCGTACCCCATCTGAACGAACTGAAGCTCGAGCGCGACGAAGCCACGGGAACGCCGCACCTGATGGGCCGGTACGAGCATTGGCGGCCCAACGCGGGCTGGCAGTCCGAAGAGCAGTTCTCGGACGGCACGCTTCGCCTCCTCGCCCTTCTCTGGAGCCTGCTGGAGGCCAAGGCCCCCCTGCTGCTCGAGGAGCCCGAGCTCTCGCTGCACCCGGAGGTCGTGCGGCGAATCCCGCAGATGCTGCATCAGCTCAATCGGAAGCGCGGCCGACAGGTCATGCTCAGCTCGCACTCCTCCGATCTCCTCCTCGACGAGGGCATCGGTGCCGAGGAAGTCCTGGTCCTTCAGCCGACCAAGGACGGAACGAGTGCGCAGCTTGCAGCGAGTCTCGAGCCCGTCGTCCAGATGCTGAAGGAGGGCATTCCCCTCGCCACCGTCATCGCCGCGCGATCTGCGCCTGGTGACGCCGCGCAGCTCCTGCTCTTCGAGCCGTGAGCCCCATCGCCTCGATCAACGTCGCGGTGGAAGGCGATTGCGACCGAGCCATCGCCGCGAGACTGCTCCTGGATCTCGAGATCGAAGCTCGGATCCACGTGATGCACGGCGCCGGTGGACTGGATTCCCGGCTGCCGAACTACAACGCCGCAGCACGCCACGCGACCTGGTTCGTACTCCGCGATCTGGATCGCCACGACTGTGCCCCGCGCCTGATCGCCACGCTGCTTCCCGAGCGCAGTCCGGGCCTGTGCCTCCGCATCGCCGTGCGCGCATCGGAGGCCTGGATCCTCGCGGACCGGGAGCGTGCCGCCGCCTGGTTGGGTGTGTCCGAAACCCGCCTGCCGCGCGACCCGGACGCCCTCCAAGATCCCAAGCAGGAGCTCATCAATCTCGCGCGGCACTCGCGGCGCCGCCACGTCGTCGGCGACCTGGTGCCGAAGACGGGGAGCACCGCACGCATCGGTCCAGGCTACGTCGGCAGCTTCGTCAGCTTCGTCGCGCGTGACTGGCGACCTGAGATCGCCGCACGGACCAGCGACAGTCTCGCGCGCTGTTTGCGGGCGCTGCAGAAGCTTCGCGACCCGCCCCAGGTGTAGGAGCACTCACCGCCTCGCCCGACGTGGCCGCGGTCCCGCGGCCCGTGGGCCAACCCGACGGAACACAGCAGCCCATCCCCCCTCACCCCTGCCGCGCCAACTTCGCCCTCATCGCCGCCTCGACGCGCGGCGTCACGAAGCTCGACACGTCGCCGCCGTAGCGCACGACGTCCTTGATGAGCGACGAGGACACGTAGCTGTAGGCGTGGCTCGGCATGACGAAGACCGTCTCGATCTCCGGCCGGAGGTGGCGGTTGGTCAGCGCCATCTGGTACTCGAACTCGAAGTCGCCGACGTTGCGCAGGCCGCGCAGCACGACGCCGAAGCCCTCGCGCTTGCAGAACTCGACGACGAGCTCGCTGAAGCCGACGACGGCGACGTCGTCGGGCAGCTCCTGCTGCAGGAGTTCGATCCGCTCCTCGACGGTGAAGATCGGGTTCTTGCCGCTGTTGCGCGCGACCGCGACGGTCACCGACCCGAAGAGCGCACGCGCGCGATGGACGAGGTCGAGGTGACCGCGGGTGACGGGATCGAAGCTGCCGGGATACAGCGCGCGGACCATCCGCGGATGGTAACCACGTCGCGGCGTGCCACACCCAGGCGCTCGTGTTCGCCCCGCGACCCGGTCTCAGCCTCGAGCAGCGCTTCGGTCCCCTGCCGCTCGTCGTCGCCGCGATCGCGGTGACGCTCGCCGTGCTCGCCGCGAGGTCCTGCGGCGTGCTCGGCGTCGTCGCGGCGGGGCTCGCGGTCCTGCTGCTCGGCGCGAACGCGCGGTGGCGCGGTCCCTTCGCACTGGCCTTTCCCGCGGCGCTCGTCGCACTGCCCGCTCCGCAGCACGCGCACGCCGCGCGCTGGCCCGCGGAGGGCCCGGTGCGCATCGCCGCCGTGGTGCTCGGCCCGGTGCGACGCGACGTGGACACGCGGCGGCTCTTCGTGTGGCTCGCCGCGCCCGGCGAGTCGGCCGCCTTGCTCGCGGTCGTGAACACGCGCGCGGTCGAGGCACCCGACGCCCTGCTGCCGGGCGACCGCGTGAGCGGGCTCGGCTTCCTCCGCGATCCGGAGCGACGTCTCGCCACCGGGCGTGCGCCGATCGTCGAGCTCGAGCTCGCCGCGCTGCGCATCGAGCGTGGCCCGCCCTCGCCGGCGCGGCTCGCGTGTCATGCGCGCTTCCGCCTCGACGACGCCCTGCGCGCCCAGCTCGCCCCCGCCGACGCGCGGCTCGTCGCCCAGCTCGTGCTCGGCCAGCGCTCGGACGTCGACGACGGTCTCGTCGAGGCGCATCGGGCGACCGGCCTCGCGCACCTGCTCGCCGTCAGCGGCGCCCACGCGACGCTGCTCGCCTTCCTGCTCGCGCAGGGCTACGCGCTCCTGCGCGGCAAGGAGCCGTTCCGCGCGCGCGGCTACCGGCGGGTCGCCACCGGCCTGCTGATCGTCTACGGCGCGATCGTCGGCTTCGAGGCGCCGGTGCTCCGCGCGATCGCGGCCTGGCTCCTGCTCGCGCTCGCGGGCGCGCACGGGCGACGGGCGACGATCGGCGCGACGCTGGCATTGCCGGCCTTGATCACCGCGTTCGCGGCGCCGCAGGAGGTGCTGGGCATCGGCTATTGCCTCAGCTATGCGGCGGTGATCGGTCTCGCGGTCGCGTACGAGCCCGGCCGCGTGACGGGCCTCGCCGCGCGCCTCGTCGCCGTCTGCCGCGCCTCGCTCTTCGCACTCCTCATGACGGCGCCCCTCACGCTCTGCTGGTTCGGCCAATGCGCGCCGTGGACCCTGCTCGGCACGCCGCTGCTCGCGCCGCTCGTCGCGCTCATGCTCGGACTCGGACTCGCCACCGCGCTCGGCGAGCTCGTCCTGCCCGCGCTCGCGCCGCTGCTCGCCGCACCGCTCGGGCTCACCGCACAGCTCTATGCGGCCACCGTGCGCGCCCTCGCCGAGCTCCCCGGCGCGCCGATCCGCGCGCTGCACGAGCCGGCCGCGGCGGGTCTGCTCGCCGCGCTGCTCGGCGCGATCGCGCTGCTCGTCTTGCGCCCGTCGCGCGCGGGCTGCGCGGCCGCGTGCGTGCTCGTCTGTCTGCCGCACTTCCTGCCGCTGGGTTCGCGCGAGTCGCCCGCGCTGCGGCTCGTCGAACTCGGCCACGGCGAGGCCGCGCTCGTCACGCTGCAGGACGGCCGTCGCGTGCTCTTCGACTGCGGCGCGGCCAGTGACCCCACGCGCGCCGCGCGTGCGGTGCGTGAGGTCCTCGACGGCGCGCTGCACGTCGAGCACGCCGTGCTGAGCCATCCGGATGCGGATCACGTCGCGGGCTTCGTGCCGTTGCTCGCGCAGGTCGCGATCGGCACCGCCTGGCTCCCCGAGCTCCTGCGCGAGAGTCCGATCGCGCGGCAGCTCGCGGACGCCGGCGTCGCGCTGCGCTTCGTGCCGCCCGGCGGCGAGACGGTGCTCGAGACCGGCGTCGTCGTCTGGGCACCGCCCCTGCCCCTCGACGCGCCGAGCAACGAGCAGAGCCTCTGGCTGCGCGTCGATCACGGCGGGTTGCGCCTCGTCCTCCCCGCCGACGCCGGCAGCCTCGCCATCGGCAGCGCGCTCGCGCAGTTCGATCTCACGCAGACCGACGTGCTCGTGCTCCCGCATCACGGCCGCGGCCTGCCCCCCTCGATCGCCGCCCTGCTCGACGCCACGCGCCCCTCGCTCGCCCTCGCGAGCTGCAACGACGATCCCCCGCTCGCGGCCCTCGCGCGCAGCAAGGGCGCCCAGGTGCTCACGACCCATCGCTGCGGCACGCTCACCGTGCGCCTCGACGGCTCGCGCCGGGTGACGACCGCGCGGGAAGCGCCCCTGCCGCCGCTGCGCGAGACCCGACGCTGAGGCCGCGCTCCCTTCGCCTCCGAGCTCAGCCCCAACGCACGCGCCGCATCACGACGATCGAGAGCACCGCGAGCAGCGACTCGGAGATCGCGACCGACCAGTACACGCCCGCGGTGCCCAGGCCCGCCGGATGCGCGAGCGCCCACGCGAGCGGCACCTCGACGATCCAGAAGCAGATGAAGTTGAGCCAGGTGGGGATGATCGTCTTGCCGGCGCCGTTGAAGGCCTGCATGGCCACCATACCCCAGGCGTAGAAGAGATAGCCGTAGGAGATGATGCGCAGGCACTCGACGCCGACGCGCTCCATGGTCGCGCGGTCCGTGGCCTCTTCGGCGAAGAGCGCCACGAGCTCCGGCGCGAACGCGATGAACACGACGGCGACGACGCCCATGAAGGCCATGTTCCAGAGGCCGACGAGCCAGATCGAACGCCGTGCGCGGTCGACCTTGCCGGCGCCGAGGTTCTGGCCGACGAGCGTGGCGGTGGCGTTCGAGAGTCCGAACGCGGGCAGGATCGTGAACATCACGATGCGCACGCCGACCTGATGGCCGGCCAAGGCCGCGTCGCCGAAGGGTGCGACGATGCGCACGAGCACCATCCAGCTCGCGGTCGCGAGGAGGAACTGGCCCACGCCGCCGTACGAGGTCCGCAGCAGCTCGCGCACGTCGCTGGCGTGATGGCGGAGGACCCCCGGCGCGAGGTGCACGCGGCGGCCGCGATCGCGGAGCGCGTGGAACTGATACGCGACGCCGAGGCTGCGCCCGATCAGCGTGGCGAGGCCGGCCCCCGTGACGCCGAGCTCGGGAAAGGGCCCGATGCCGAAGATGAGGCAGGGGTCGAGCACGAGGTTGGCCGCGTTGCTCACGACCAGGGCCTTCATCGCGATCACGGCGTCGCCGGCGCCGCGGAAGATCGCGTTGTTGAGGAAGAGCAGCAGGATGACGACGTTGCCGCCGAGCACGAAGCCCGCGTAGCCGGCACCGGTCTCCCGCACGCGTTCCGAGCCTCCCATCAGGCCGAGCAGGTCCCCGGGGAACAGCGCGCAGGGGATGCCGAGCAGCACTCCCAGCAACACGCCGACGCGGATCGCCTGTCCCGCGGCGCGGCGCGCGCCGTCGAGATCGCCCGCGCCGACGCGCCGCGCGACGAGCGAGGTCGTCGCCATCGAGAGCCCGATGGCGATCGCGTAGACGATCGTCGACATCGCCTCGGTGAGGGCCACGGCCGCGAGGGCGTCCTCGCCGCGTTCCTTCACGAACCAGGCGTCCGCCACCGCGAAGAGCGACTCCATCCCCATCTCGATGACCATGGGGACGGCGAGCAGGAGCACGGCGCGCGGCAGCGAGCCCTTCGTGTAGTCGAACTCGCGCCCGCGCAGCGCGGCGCGCAGGGCCGACCAGAGCGATTGGGCGTCGATGTCCGCAGCGGGCGCTGGGGCCGTCGGTTCAGGGCTCGGCGAGTGCATGGCGGTGGCGCCCCGCAGGCGGTCCGGCGCGACGGGCGGCGAAGGGTATGCTCCCGCCCCGCTCGCGTCGCCATGCCCGTCCCAAGCTCGCCGCTCTCCCTGGCCGTGCTCGTCGCGGCGTCGACCCTGCTCGGCAGCCCGCGGTCCCAGGAGGATCGCGAGGCCAAGGCCGCGGCCCAGGCCGAGCTCGAGTTCTTCGAGCGCCGCGTGCGCCCCCTGCTCGCCGAGCACTGCGAACGCTGCCACGGTGCCGAGCAGCAGAAGAGCCAGCTCCGCCTCGACTCCCGGGCCGGCTGGGAGCGCGGCGGGGACCGCGGGCCGGCGCTCGTGCCGGGCGACGTCGAGGGCAGCCGCCTGATCCACGCGGTGCGCTACCGCGACCCCGAGTTCCAGATGCCACCCGACGGGCGGCTGCCGGACGCGGCCATCGCCGTGCTCGAGGACTGGGTCCGCCGCGGGGCCCACGATCCGCGCGTGGCACCCGTCGCCGAGGCGGCGACCCGCGCGGCGATCGACTTCGACGCCGCGCGGCGCCATTGGGCCTTCGCGCCGCTGCCTGCGGCGGTGCCCGTCCCGGCCGTCGCCGCGAGCGACTGGCCCCTGACGGATCTCGACCGCTTCGTGCTCGCGCGGCTCGAGGCCGCGGGGCTCGCGCCGGCCGCCGATGCCGACCGTCGGACCTGGCTGCGCCGCGTCTCGCTCGATCTCTGCGGCCTGCCGCCGAGCTTCGAGGAGACCGAGGACTTCGTGCGCGACGAGGGCCAGGGCGCCCACGAGCGCGTCGTCGATCGCCTGCTCGCCTCGCCGGCGTACGGCGAACGCCAGGCACGCTGGTGGCTCGACCTCGCGCGCTACGCCGACAGCAACGGGCTCGACGAGAACCTCGCGCTCGGCAATGCGTGGCGCTACCGCGATGCGGTGGTGCGCGCCTTCGAGCGCGACCAGCCCTACGACGAGTTCATCACCTGGCAGATCGCGGGCGACCTGGTGCCCGCGACGGGGAACGACGAGCTCGACCGCGATCGGCTCGCGCTCACCGGCTTCCTCGCGCTCGGGCCGAAGATGCTCGCCGAGCAGGACAAGGAGAAGCTCGTGATGGACGTCGTCGACGAGCAGATCGACGTGCTCACGAAGGCGGTGCTCGGCGTCACGGTGTCCTGCGCGCGCTGCCACGACCACAAGTTCGACCCGGTCACCCAGCGCGACTACTACGCGCTCGCGGGCATCCTCAAGAGCACGAGCACCTTCGAGAACCTCGACCACGTCTCGCGCTGGCGCGAACTCGACCTGAGCACGCCGGCGGAGCGCGCGGCGCGCGAGAGCTGGCAGGCGGAGAGCCAGCGCGTCGACGGCGAGCTCGCGCAGATCGAGCGCGACGCGAAGGCGCGCGCCGAGGACGCGATGCGCGAGAAGCTCGCCCCGCACCTGCTGGCCGGCCTCGAGGCGATGCGCCGCGCGGTCTGGTTCGAGGCCGAGGACATGGCGCGCGGCAACCTCATCGTCGACACGACGCAATGGGGCACGGCGAGGACCCCGGTGCTGCGCACGGGGCAGGGTGGCCTGCAGCACGCGGAATGGGACTTCACGCTGCCGCGCGCCGGTCGCTTCGCGCTCCAGGTGCGCTTCGCCGCCAAGGAATCGCGGCCGGTGCGCCTGTCGATCGACGGCGGGAGCCTCGGCGAGCGCGCGCTCGCCGAGACGACCGGGGACTGGTTCCTGCGCGACCAGCGCTGGCACGTCGTCGCCGAACTCGAACTCGCCGCCGGTGCGCACGTGCTGCGCCTCGAGCGCGACGGGTCGATCCCCCACCTCGATCGCTTCGCGCTGACACCGGCCGACGGCGCGCCCTGGCCGGTGGACGGCGCGCGCGATGCGGCGCTCGTCCCGGCACTCGTGCGGGCGGCGGCGGATCACCTGGCGTCGCCCGCCGGACGGGACGACCCGGTCTTCGCAGCCCTGCTCGCGTTCGCCGCGATCCCGGAGGAGGACTTCGCCGCGCGCGCGGCCGATCTCGGTGCGGCGCTCTGCGCCGACGCGCAGCGCGGCACGCGGCCGCTCGCGCCGCTCGCCCGCGCGACCTTCGCGACGGACCCACCGCGCTCGCTGCGCGAGCTCGCCGCGCGCTACGCGACCGCGTTCGCGCTCGTCGAGCGGAGCTTCGCGCGGCAGAACGAGGGCCGGCCCGAGGCGATGCGCGTCACCGCGTTGCCTGATCCCGAACAGGAGCAGCTCCGCCTCGCGGTGCTCGGCGAGCAGGGTCTCTTCGGCACGCGGCAGCCCCCGCTCGAGGCCGAGTGGCCCGCGGCGCTCCGCGAGCGCGTCGCGAGCCTGCGCGACGCGCGCGCGCAACTCGACGCGCGGAAGCCGCCGCCGCTGCCGACGGCGCCCGGCGTCGGCGAGGGCACCCCGGCCGACCTCGCCGTGCACCTGCGCGGCAGCCACCGCGCGCTCGCCAAGGACCCGACCCCGCGCGGCGCGCTGCAGATCCTCGACCACTGCCTGCCGCAGCCCGTCATCGCCGCCGGCAGCGGCCGCCGCGAACTCGCGCAGTGGCTCGTCGATCCCCGCAACCCGCTGACGGCGCGCGCGCTCGTCAACCGCGTCTGGCAGACGCACTTCGGCCGCGGGCTGGCCGCGCAGCCGAGCAACCTCGGCGTGCGCGGCGAGGCGCCCACGCACCCGGAGCTGCTCGACGCGCTGGCGCGCGAGTTCGTCGCCGACGGCGCCTCGCTGAAGCGCCTGCACCGCCGCATCGTGCTCTCGCGCAGCTACCGGCAATCGGCGCAGGGCAGCGCGCTCGCGCACGAGCGCGATCCCGAGGGCACGCTGCTCTCCCGCTTCCCCCGCCGCCGGCTCGAGGCCGAGGCCATCCGCGACTCGATGCTCTTCGTCGCCGGCCGGCTCGACCGCACGCGCGGGGGCACGCTGCTGCCGACGAACAACCGCGACTACGTCACCAACGACCAGTCCGGCAACGCAGCGCGCTACGACGCGCCGCGCCGCACGCTCTACCTGCCGATCATCCGCAACGCGCTGCACGACATGCTCGGCCTCTTCGACTACGGCGATCCGAGCATGCCCAACGACGCGCGCTCGCGCACCGCGGTCGCGACGCAGGCGCTCTGGCTGATGAACAGCCCCGTCGTCGGCGACACGGCGCTCGCGTTCGCGCGACGCCTGCTGCGCGAGGAGCCGCTCGACGCCCGCGCCCGCCTCGACCGCGCGCATCGCCTCGCGCTGGCGCGCCCCGCGACCGAGGCCGAGATCGATCGCGCCGCCGCCTGGCTGGTGCGCGTCGAGGCCGCGGCGGCGGCGACGAACGCCGCGAGCAGCGGCGGCGACGGCGCGGCGTCGCCGCAGGAGCGCGCGCTCGCGCTCGTCTGCCAGGCCCTGCTGTGCTGCAACGAGTTCCTCTGCATCGAGTGATCTGCATCGAGTGAGACCAGCCATGGACGCGCCCCGACCGATCGAGCGGATCTTCGACCGCCGCAGCGTGCTGCGCGCCTCCGCCGCGAGCCTCGCCCTGCTCGGGCTCGGCAGCCGTTCCCCGGCGCTCGCGCGCGCCGCGGATCGCGTGCTCGAGCAGCTCGCGGCCAGCGGCGACGACCCGCTCGCGCCGCGACCGCCGCACCATCGCCCGCGCGCGCGCCGGATGATCGTGCTCTTCATGCACGGCGGTCCGTCGCAGGTCGACACCTTCGACTACAAGCCGCTGCTCCAGCGCGACGACGGCAAGCCGCTGCCCTTCGGCAAGCCGCGCGTGACCTTCGCGGAGACCGGCAACCTGCTCGGCTCGCCCTGGCGCTTCGCGCAGCACGGCGAGTGCGGCGCGCACGTCAGCGAGCTCTTCCCCCACGTCGCGACCCAGGTCGATCGCCTCTGCTTCGTGAAGTCGATGCACGGCAGCAACGACGCGCACGGCGGGGCCCTGCTGAAGATCCACACCGGCTCCGACACCTTCGTGCGGCCGAGCCTCGGGAGCTGGGTCGTCTTCGGTCTCGGCACCGAGAACCGCAGCCTCCCGGGCCACGTCACCATCTGCCCCACGCTCGGGCACGGCGGCGTGCAGAACTGGTCGGCGGCCTTCCTGCCGGGCGCGACGCAGGGCGTGCCGATCGGCAACGCGTCGATCCCGAGCAAGCGCGCGGAGTTCCAGCACCTGCGGCACCCGACGCTCGCGCGCGCCGATCAGGCCGAGTGGCTCGACCTGCTGCGCGGCATGAACGAGGAACACCTCGCGGCCCGCGAGGAGGACCGCGAGCTGCGCGCGCGCCTCGAGAGCTTCGCGCTCGCCTACCGCATGCAGGACCAGGCACCCGAGACGATGGATCTCGGCGGCGAGAGCGCCGCCACGCTGCAGCGCTACGGCATCGACGAGCCGCACACCGAGAACTTCGGCCGTCAGTGCCTGATGGCGCGCCGCTTCATCGAGCGCGGCGTGCGCTTCGTGCAGTGCACGCACTCCTACAAGTGGGACCAGCACGACAACCTGAAGAACGGGCACGAGACCAACGCCCGCGAGGTCGATCGTCCGATCGCGGGTCTGCTCGGCGACCTCGCCGCGCGCGGCCTGCTCGAGGACACCCTCGTGCTCTGGATCGGCGAGTTCGGCCGCACGCCCGTGGCGCAGGGCAAGGACGGCCGCGACCACAATCCCCACGGTTGGACGGTCTGGCTCGCCGGCGGCGGCTGCAAGCCCGGCCACAGCCACGGCGCGACCGACGACTACGGCTATTACGCCACCGTCGACAAGGTGCACGTGCACGACCTGCACGCGACGATCCTCTGGGCGCTCGGACTCGATCACGAGCGCCTCACCTTCCGCTATGCGGGCCGCGACTTCCGGCTCACGGACGTCGCGGGCAACGTCGTGCACGGCATCCTGAGCTGAGGACACCGGGGCCCGGCCGCGCCGTTCCCCGGCGTTGCTCGCTCACTTCGCGGCCTTGATCCAGTCCGCGATCGATGCGCCGTGCTTCGTGACGTCGACCTTGTCGTCGACGTGGCGCAGGATCCCCGCGCGGTCGATCAGGAAGGTCTTGCGCTGCGTGAAGCGCCCACCCGGCGGGAGCACCCCGTACTTCGCGGCGACGCTGCCGTCGGGGTCGCTGAGCAGCGGGAAGTTCAGCTCCTGCGCGGCGTGGAACGCGGCCTGCGCGCGCACGTCGTCGAGGCTGATGCCGAAGACCTTCACGCCGAGTTCCTCGAAGTTCGTCGCTGCGTCCCGCAGCGAGCAGACCTCCTTCGTTCAACCCGGAGTGCTGGCCTTGGGATAGAAGGCGAGCACGGTCCAATGTTCGGCCTCGCCGCCGACCGCGACGGCGTTGCCCTCGTGGTCGTTCACGCGGAAGGCCGGCGCCGGCTTGCCGAGTTCGGGAGCCGCCGGCCGCGCGGTCGCCTGCGGAGCGGACACGGGCTTCGGGTCCTGCGCGCCGGGACCCGCACCGATGGAGTGCGCGGCGAACGGCAAGGCAGCCAGACAGAGGGCGAGGAGAGGTCTGCGCATGATGGGGACTCGCGGACGCGAGGCCCGCGATGATGGGCCGCGGACACACGCCAGGGAAGGGCGCCGGCTTGCTTCGACCTACCGGGCTCCCCACACTCGCGGCCATGCAATCCGAAGGAGGCCTCGTGCGGTCCCTTGCCCGCATCGCGCTCGCGGGCCTCGTTGCCATCGCGGCCGCGATGTCGATCGCCCCGGCGACGCTGCTCGCCCAGGACACGGTGTTGCGCCGCGACGCGCTCGATCCCGCGTTCCGCCGCGCCCTCGACAGCCGTCGGCTCCGCGAACTGGGTGCGGCTGCCGGCACACGCGAGCCCAGCGTCGCGGGCAACGACGCGCTCCGCATCGCGAAGGGTGCCATGCTCATCGCGCGCGACGAACCCACGCCGCCGCAGCGCTTCGCCACGGAGGCGCTCCTGCCGATCCGCTTCGGCGTGGTCGCCGCGCCGGCCGGTGCCGCGAGCCCGAGCCTCGTGTCCTTCCGCCCGAAGGCGAGTTCGAGCGGCGTCTTCGCGAAGCACGCCGAGGGTTACCGGGCGCAGCTCGTCGTCAGCCTCGTCGCCGACGACGCGAGCGCCGATCTCGTGCTGCCGCGCAGCGTGACGCTCGCCGTCCTCGTCGAGGGCGGCACGGCGACCCCGCCCGTGATCGCCTTCGCGCAGCTCGACGAGACGAAGGTCATCGACCTCGCGATCCCCACCGCGCGCGACAAGGTCCTCGTCAAGATCGAGGTCCATCAGTCCGACGTCGAGGCGGTGGAGCTCGAGTTCGGCACGCAACGCGGCCGCGTGCAGCTCGCCGCCAGCCCCCTCGAGATCCTCGGCTACGGACTCGGCACCGCGACGATCCTCGTCGAAGGCGACGAGCTGGTCGGCGCCGGCACCGCGATCGGTCTGCAGACGGACGCGGGTCATCTCGACCCGCTGCGACCCGTGCTCGACGCCCAACGCGGCGCGACCGCGACGCTGCGTTCGGACGGCGTCGGTCAGGCCAACGTGCGCGCACCGAGCTGGGACAGCGAGGCGGTCGCGGTGCGCTTCGTCGCCCCGCTCGCGTTCCTGCTCTTCGCCCTGCTCGGCGGAGTCCTCGGCACCGCGCTGCGCATCTTCCGCAAGGCCGCGCGCTCCTGGCCGCGCGCGCTGCTCGTCGGCACCGGCGCGGGCGTGCTGGGCGCCGTGCTCTGGGCGCTCGGTCTGCGCGTGCTCACGCTCGACTTCGCGCCGGCCACCACGGAGTTCGCCGCGCTCGGCATCAGCGCGCTCGTCGGGCTCGGGCTCGGCACGTTCTGGCAGCCGAAGACGCGGTGAGGCCGCGCCGATCTCAGCCGCGCGCGAGCATCGCGAGGCAGAGCTGCGCCATCGCGGTGCCGTAGACGCGGCCGAGCTCGTGGCTGTCGACGAAGGCGCCGTCGATCTCGGGGAGGGCCTCGATCTGCGCGCGCTGCTCCGCGATCCAGCGCGTGCGCTGCGCGCTCGGCGGCAGCTTCACGATCGCCTCGCTGCGCGCGTGCAGGTCGAACCAGAAGAAGAAGCCGCCGTAGCCGAAGCGGCTCGCGTGGTCGTCGTACTTGCGGACCTTCGCGAGCTCCTCGTGCCAGCGGAACGAGGCCTCGATCGCGCTCGTCATCGCCTCGGGGTTGCCGTGGCCGCTGCGCAGCAGCGCGAGCTCGGCGAGCGGCATGCGCCCCGCACCGCCCTCGACCTGGGCACGGGCCTCGCCGCGCTCGCTGTAGCCGTAGCTGATGGCGCCCTCCTTCGTGCGGCAGCGCAGGAGCGCCAGCACGCCGCGGTCGAAGACCTCGGCGGGTGCTTCGACGCCGGAATCCTTCGCCTCGTGCAGGGCGACCAGACACGCGCCGATCACGAAGGGGTTCGCGTACTCGTGGAACCAGGCCCCGCTCTCCGGCTGCATCGCCACGAGGTCGCGGACCGCGCGGCGGAGCAGCGGCTCGATGCGATCCCGGTCGGACGGTCGCAGCGCGAGCCAGCGCGACGCGAGGCGCGCCCGGTAGAGGTGCGCCCAGATCTGCTCGTCCTGGTCGTCCCGCGCGAGGTGCGCGTCGTCGGCGACGTAGGCGAGGGCACGCTCGAGCAGGCGTTCGGCGCGTTCTGCGTCCGGGCCCTCGAGCTTCTCCGCGATCTCGAGTAGCGCCTGAGCCGCGAGCGCCGTGATCGCGGTCCACACGTTGGGCAGGCTGTCCGTGCCGCCGAAGTCGTAGCGGCTGTCGACGAAGCCGCCGTCGCTGCGCTGCATCGACTCGAAGTACGCGAGCGCCGCGCGGCGCAGTCCCTGCTCATCGAAGGCGCGGAGCGGCGCGAGCGTGCCGCGCGGGCCGCGCACGCCGGCGACGCCCGGCGCGAGGGGGTGCCAGGGCACCTCGAGGCCGTTCACGATGGGGCCATGCCCTTCGAGCTCGGCCGCGGCCTTCCAGGCCCAGGGATCGTCGGCGTGTTCGTCGAGCAGCACCTGCCAGGTCGCGCGCGCGCGCGCCTCGTCGTGGTTCCAGAAGGCCAGCGCCCCCGCCGCGAACACGGTCTCGGCGCGCGGTCCCTCGAGGCGGGCCGTGCGGTCGGCACCGCAGGCCGCGGCGAGACGCGCCGTATCGGCGCGTGCGGCGGCGAGCACGGGGTCGTCCGCCGGCAGGACCTCGGCGAAGCGGTCGAGGAACCAGTGCGGGGAGAGCGTGGTGATCTCGTCGAGGCGGAGCAGCGCCTTGCCCTCGGCATCGAGCACGAGGAAGCCCGGCTCGACGAAGGCGATGCGCTCGAAGCCGTACTGCCGCGCGAGATCGCGCGGCGGGACCTGCTTCGTGGCGACGAAGCGCTCGCCCAGCACGCGGAGCACCGGCGGCCAGGAGAAGGGACCCGCGCGCAGGTAGAGGTCGAGCTCGCTCTTGCGGTCCATCGGCGAGCCGCGGAGGGTGGGCACGTACCAGAAGACCAGGCGCTGCTGGGCCTTGGCCGCGGCGAGCGCGTCGCCGAGCGTCGCCTGCCACGCGACGGCCTCGCCGCAGCGCGCGGCCAGCGCGGAAGGCGCCGCGCGGTCCTTCGCCGTCGAGTTCTGCGCGGGTGCGACCGCGCACAGGCACGCGAGCAGGGCGAGGAGCGGCGCCGTTCGTCTCGTCATCGCCGCACCATACCGCCCGGCCGCGGCCCCGCTAACCTGCGCGCCCCTCGCCGATCCGGCCGATCGGCGTAGGAACGCCTCGCCCTGACGTCCCGCCGACTCGCCGTCCTTCCCACGCTCCTCGCCCTCTTCGGACTCGCCGCGAGTCCCGACGAAGGGCAATGGCTCCCGCAGCAGATCCGCGCGATGAACTGGGCGGCGCTCGAGGCGCGTGGCATGCAGCTCACGCGCGACGAGTTCTGGCACCCCGAACGCGGCGGCGTGCTCTCGGCGGCCGTGCAGATCGGCGGGTGCAGCGCGTCGTTCTGCTCGCCCGAAGGGCTCGTCGTCACGAACCACCACTGCGGCTTCGGCGCGGTCAATGCGCTGAGCACGCCGCAGAGGAACCTGCTGCGCGACGGCTTCGTCGCGCGCACGCGCGCCGAGGAGCTGCCGGCGCCGGGCATGGTGGTCTTCGTCGTGCGGCGCATCGAGGACGTGACCGCGAAGGTCCATGCCGCGCAGGCGAAGGCGAAGTCGCCGCTCGAGCTCACGCAGATCACCGATCAGGTCATCCGCGAGCTCGTCGCCGAGGGCGAGAAGGCGCCGGACACGACCTGCAGCGTCGCCGCGTTCCTCGAGGGCAAGGAGTACCACCTCTACCACCGCACGCGGCTCACCGACGTGCGCCTCGTCTATGCCCCGCCGCGCGCGGTCGGTGAGTACGGCGGCGAGGTCGACAACTGGGAGTGGCCGCGCCACACCGGCGACTTCACCTTCTTCCGCGCCTATGCCGCCCCCGACGGCTCGCCGCGCGCGCACCACGCCGAGAACGTGCCCTTCCGCCCGCAGCACCATCTCCGCGTCGCCGCCGAGGGCGTGCGCGAGAACGACCTGGTGCTGATCCTCGGCTATCCGGGCCGCACCGAGCGTTACCTGAGCTCGCTCGCCGTGGCCGACCGCGAGGCGATCTACTACCCGAAGCGCCTCGACCTGCTGACGCGGATCATCGCGGTGCTGGAGGCGCAGGCGAAGAAGGGCGACGCCGAGCAGCTCGCGTATGCGAGCGCGATCAAGTCGCTCGCGAACGTCCAGAAGAACGCGGCGGGGATGGTCTTCGGTCTCTCCCACAATGCGACCGTCGAGCGCAAGCGTCGGGAGGAGGCCGCGTTCCGCGCCTGGGTCGAGGGCGATGCGACGCGCGCCGTACGCCACGGCAAGGTGCTCGACGAACTGCTGGCGCTCGACGAGCTCGAGCGGAAGACGACGAGCAAGGACCTCGTGCTCGGCCTCGCCCTCTCGCCGCGCATCGCCCCCTTCCTGCGCGGCATCGTCGACCTCGTGGACACGGCGGCACGGCGCGACGCCGGGGCCGAGCTCGACGAGCGGCAGGCGCGGGCCGTGCAGGATCCGGCCCTGCTCGCCGACTTCGACGCGGTGCAGCGGCCCATCCTCGAGATCCTGCTCGACGAGCTCCGCACCCTCGACGGCGACGACGCGGTGCGCGGCCGCGACGCCCTCGCGCCGCGCACGCGCGAGGCGAGCACGGCCGTCGTGCAGCGCCTCCTCGAGCAGACGAAGCTCCGCGAGCCGGCGGCGCGCCTGGCACTCCTCCGCGGCGGCAAGGCGGCGATCGACGCGAGCGACGACCCGCTGGTGGTGCTGGCGCGCGGACTCGCCGCGGAGCGCGCCGAGCTGGGCCTGCGCATGGAGACGATGGAAGGTCGTCGCCTCGACGTCGGCCGGCGCTGGATCGCCGCACAGGAGGAATGGCGCGGCGCGTCCTTCTATCCCGACGCGAACAGCACGCTGCGCGTGTCGATCGCGAACGTGAAGGGCTACGCGCCGCGCGACGGCGTGCGCTACACGCCGCACACGACGGTCGCAGGCCTGCTCCGCAAGCACAGCGGCAACGAGCCCTTCGATGCGCCGCAGGCGCTGCGCGACGCGGCCGCGGCGCGCCGCACGAGCCGCTTCTTCGACGCCCGCCTCGGCGACGTGCCGGTCTGCTTCCTCGCCGACGGCGACACGACGGGCGGCAACTCCGGCTCCCCGGTCGTCAACGGCAAGGGCGAGCTCGTCGGCCTGAACTTCGACCGCGTCTTCGAGGGCGTCGCCGGCGACTACGGCTGGAACGCCGAGCGCTCCCGCAACGTCTGCGTCGACCTGCGCTACGTGCTCTGGCACATCGAATCGGTCATGCCGGCACCGGCGCTGCTCGAGGAGCTGCTGGGCGCGGCGCGCTGAGCTCGGCGAACGGCGCGGCTCACACCCGCGCCGGGTCGTACACCACGACCTCGGGCAGCTCGCGGTAGCGCCCCTCGTAGTCCATCCCGAAGCCGATCACGAAGCGGTCCTCGATCTCGAAGCCGACGAAGGCGAGGTCGACCGCGACCTCGCGGCGCGAGGGCTTGCTGAGCAGCGTGACGACCTGCACCCCGCGCGCGCCCTGCGCGAGGAATTGTTCGCGCAGCCGCGCGACGGTGCGGCCGGTGTCGACGATGTCCTCGACGATCAGGACCTCGCGATCGGCGACGCGCAGCGTCTCGCCGCCGCTGATCGTCACGTTGCCGCTCGACTGCGTGCCGACGTAGCTCTTCGCACGGATCTCGTGCACCGGCAGGGCCGGGTCGAGCATGGGGACGAGCTGACGGCAGAAGACGCGCGCGCCGTCCATCACGGCCACGACGCAGAGCTCGGAGGGGTCCGCGTGGCGCGCCCTGATCGCACGGGCGAGCTCGCCGATGCGGCGGAGGATTCGTGCGCGATCGATGAGGACTTCGAACGCCGGCATGGCGAGGGATCCGTCGCGAGAGGCGCCGCAGCTTGCGTCGTGGGAGAGGTCCAAGAGGGTCGGGATGCTCGCCGCTCCGCTTGGGCTGTCAAGGGTAGGATCCCGCCATGGAGCTGAGCCATGGGTATGGGCCGCGACTGCACATCCTCGACGAAGCGGCCTTGCTGTCGATCCTGGCGCGCCTCGGTTCGCCCGAGACCTCGACCGCGGAAGTCCCGCATCTCGTGCGGGCCGCCTACGCCCGGCTCCTGCACGCCGTCCTCGACGCGCGCTTCCCCACCGAGGAGGCGCGCCTGCCGACGCGCATGACCGCGACCGAGCCGCGCGCCTTCTACCAGGGTCGCGTGCTCTGCCGCCGCACGCGGCTCGTGATCTGTGCGGTCGTGCGCGCCGGGATCCTCCCCGCGCAGACCTGCTACGAACTCGCGTGCCAGCTCCTGCCGCCGGAGAACGTCCGCATCGACTACCTGAACCTCTCGCGCGAGACGGATGCCGCGGGCCACGTCACCGGCGTGCGCATGGAGGGCAGCAAGATCGGGGGCGACGTCGACGACGCCGTGCTGCTCGTCCCCGACCCGATGGGCGCCACGGGCGGGACGGTGTGCCGCGCGGTCGAGGTCTACCGCGCGTTCTCGCTGCGCCCGCCGCGGGCCGTCGTCGCGCTGCACCTGATGTGCACGCCGGAAGCGACGCTGCGCGTCCTCGAGGGGAGCCCGGAGACCGAGATCTGGTGCGGCCGCTTCGATCGGGGACTCTCGCCGGACGAGGTCCTCCGCACGCCGCCGGGCACGCATCCGCAGCGCGAGCGCGGCCTCAACGACGTGCAGTACGTGGTGCCGGGTGCCGGCGGTCTCGGCGAACTCCTGACGAACTCCTGGGTCTGAGACCTTCGCCCCGTCAACGACGGCGACCCGCCCACGCGCGCCACGCGGCGTCGAACTCGGCGTCACTCGCGTAGCCATAGACCTCGAGCAGCGCCCCGGACTGCATCGCGAGGATCGCCGTCTCGTCGCTCGAACCCGGTGCCAGGTCGGGCGCCTTCGCCTGCGCCATGAAGCGGAGGAAGCGCGCCTCGCCGAGCGCGCGCGTCGGTTCGCGGGCGATGAGGAACTCGACGCGCGACCAGGCGAGGACGTGGTCGTGGAACCGATACGGCGCGAAGTCGAACCAGCGACCCGATTCGGCGAAGGGCCGCGCGCCGCCGTGGCGGGCCAGCCCCGCGGCGATGGCGTCCCACTCGAGTTCCACACGGGCATCGGGTCGCTGCTCGAGCTCGCGATCGAAGTTCACGCAGCGTGGGTCGATGCGGCGCACCTCGGCGTGGGCGAACCCGATGCGCCACCAGTTCGGTGTCGCGAAGAGATGGCCGCGGTAGGACTCCGCGAGCGCATGGACGAGGTTGTGCACGAGATGCGCGTGGAGCGCGCCCTCGCGCGCGAGCGAGGGATCGCAGTCGAGCGCGGTGAGGAAGAGCATCCCCTCCTCGAGTCCGAGGTCGTGGCGGCGCGGCAGCGCACACGCCTGGCCGAAGAACTCGGCCGACACGCGCGCGAGCTCGACGCGGGTGCGCAGGATCAGCACCACGAACTTCTGCGACTTGCCGAGGTACGGGCCCTCGCCCTTCGCCGCCGGAGAGGCATCGCGCGTGAGGCGCGCGGCGCCCAGATTGCGCGCGCTCGCGGCCGGCTTCGGCGGCAGGTCGGCGAGACCGGCCGCAAAGCGCGCGTAGAGCGACTCGCAGCGTTGGGCGAGCAGGTGCATCCTCAGCCAGGGCTCGAGTTCGCGCGGCGTCCGCGACCCGATCGGCACGACGGTCCTCAGCCGTGCGAGCTCCGCCTCGAGCGCGCGCCGCTCCCGCGATTCGAGTCCGCGCCAGGGCAGGGCGGGCAGCTCGGCGCCGATGCGGAACCGCGTGGTCTCGAGCCAGAGCAGCGACTCGTGACCGAGGAGACGATCGATGTCCGCCGAGCTCACCCGCGCATCGATCGCGAAGGGTCCGGTGCCGACGATCCCCGCCTTCGCGCAGGCGGCGGGATCTCCCCGCGTATAGGGGTCGGTCCGCGGGGACGGCGTGCGATCGCGCACCTGGGCCGCGAGCGGCAGGGCACAGCACGTGACGACGAGGAGGGCGGCGAGCGAGCTGCGTGGCGACATCCAGGGGTTTCCCGTGAACGAGCGAGCGGATGGCGAGTCCGACCGGCAAGCCGCGTACCCTTCGCGACGCATGATCGACATCGGCGCCAATCTCGCGGACGCCGCCTTCGCCGGCGATCTCGAGGCCGTCCTCCGTCGGGCCCGGGCCGCGGGGATCGAGCGCATCCTCGTGACCGGGACCTCGCTCGAGCAGAGCCGCCGGGCGTTGGAGCTGGCCCGCACGCACGCGGGCCTGCTCGTCGCGACCGCGGGCGTGCACCCCCACGTCGCCTCGGCGTGGGACGGCGCGACGCTCGACGCCCTCCGCCGCCTGCTTCGCGAACCCGAGGTCGTCGCCGTCGGGGAGACGGGGTTCGACCTCTTCCGCGAGCTCTCGCCGCGCGACGCGCAGCTCCGCGCCTGCGAGGCGCAGCTCGAGCTCGCCGCCGAGTGCGGCAAACCGGTCTTCCTGCACGACCGGCAGGGCTTCGCCGCCCTGCAGCCGCTGCTCGCGCGATGGCGCCCGCGGCTGCGCGGCGGCGTCGTGCATTGCTTCACGGGCACACGCGATGAGCTGCACGCGTACCTCGCGCTCGACCTGCACATCGGGATCACCGGCTGGCTCTGCGACGAACGCCGCGGCACCGCGCTCGCAGCGCTCGTGCACGAGATCCCCGGCGACCGGCTGCTGATCGAGACCGACGCCCCCTACCTGCTGCCGCGCACGCTGCGCGATCGTCCGAAGACCCGCCGCAATGAACCGCAGTGGCTCGGCGAGGTCTGCGCCGTGCTCGCCCGCTGTCGCGGCGAGTCGGCCGCCGAGCTGGCGCGACGCACGCGCGACAATGCGGTCGCGCTGTTCGGCCTCGGCGCGGATCCGGCGCGCGGAGGCGCGCACCGCGACGCGCTCAATCCACCAGCGTGAACGAGAAGCCCGCGCTCGCGGAGAAGGGGATCGGGCTCGACGAATTGAGGATCCACCATTGGCCGAACATGGTGAAGCCGTGCAGGCCCGGGATCGCGGGGACCGTCAGGTCGAGGGTGGCGCTGCCGGTGCCGGGCGCGGTGCCGCCCGTGAACCCGGCGAGGAAGCCGACCAGGCCGGGGCCGGGCAGCACGTGCAGGCGCGTGCCGAGCACGTCGAATCCGAGCGGATCCGCACCCGTGGAGAGCAGCATCCAGACCGGGACGTTGGGCGTCGCGTTCTCGAGCACGAGGGTCCAGCGCGACGAACCGAGGATCGCGGGCTCGAGTGCGTGCGCGCGTGGGAGCACGCCGCCGTCGCCGGGCGAGGCGTTGCCGATCCTCTGCGAGGCATGCGCGGACTCGGACCAGAGCGTGGGCCGATCGAAGGGCGGCAGCTCCTGCGCCACGCGCGGATCCGTGAGTTCACGGAGGAAGGCGACGAGATCGCGCTTCTGCTGCGCCGAGAGCCCGATCGGAGTGATGAGGCGACCGGCCGGCGGGAAGTCCCCACCGCGGTCGTAGAAGTCGACGACCTGTTCGAGCGTCGTGAAGCGGCCGTTGTGGAAGAAGGGTCCGCGCAGCGCGACGTTGCGCAGGCTCGGCATGCGGAACTTCCCGTCGTCGGCCGGAAGGCCCGTGACGACGCTGCGGCCGAGATCCTCCGCGGCCGGGCGCACGCCGAGGTTGATGAACGCGTGGTCGGTGAAGAGCGGCGGCACGTGGCAGGTCGAGCAGCGGCCCGTCGTCGTGAACACCTGCTGGCCCGCGACCGCGAAGGGACTGAGCGTATTGGTGTCGAAGGGCGTCTGGTCGGGCACCAGTTCGCGCTGGTACGCGGCGAGCGCCATTGCGATGCGCGCGGGCGTGATCGCCGTGCTCCCGAAGGCCTGCTGGAAGAGCTGCGGATAGCTGCGCCCGGACACGAAGGACGCGAGCGGGAGGGGCAGGTTCGAGGCGAGCGCGAGCGGGCGTGACGCGGTCACGCGGGCGACGAGATCGGTGAGCGTGCGGCCGACGTGCCCCATCTCGACCTCGTTGAGGAAGGGACCGAGCGACTGGCTCTCGAGGGCCGCATTGGTCGGGAGCAGCGTCGTATTGCTGACCGGATCGACGAAGGCACCGGGCGCCCGGCCGTCCCAGAAGAGGGTCGGCGCATAGGCCGCCATCACCGCCGACATCGAGCGGCGGGGCGTGACCTGCGCGCCGAGGCCGAAGGGCGAGCCGAGGTAATGACCGGCCGCGTCGAGGCGCGGCACTCCCAGCGAGCCGCCGACGTCGTCCGCCGTGCCAGGCTGGCCGTCGGCGCCGGGATGCAGCGACTCGGCGAGGCGCGTCAGGCTGCGCGGATCCGAACTGCCGCCGCCGGGGATGTGGCAGGTGCCGCAGGCCACGGAGCGGGACGACGAGAGCTGCTCGTCCCAGAAGAGGGCTTTGCCGAGCAAAGCCTTGTCGACCGTCTGGGGATTGCCGGCGGGCACGGGAACCGGTGGCAGTCCCTGGGCCTGCAGACCGGCCGACACGGCGACGCAGGACAGGACGGCGCGGGTCGCGACGGCGACGACGGCGTGAGCGGCGATGCGGAGCATGATCCAGCGACCAGAAGGGTCAAATCGAGCGGAGCGGTCCCGGGCCGCGCCGCGCGGCGCGACCCCCGTGCGGGCTCTCGCCCGCACGATCTCGGCCGAGCGGACTCAGGCCTTCGCGCTGCGCAGCGTCAGCGCGGCGTCGAGTTCGGCCTCGCGCGCGCGCAGCGCCTCGATCTCGCGGCGGACCTCGTCGAGCCGCTTCTGCTGCTTGCGGGCCGCGGGCGAATCCGGGCCGTTCGCGGCGACCGCGTCGTCGACGGCGCGACGGAGCTCCTCCTCGCGCGGGAGCAGGCGATCGTAGTCCTCGATACCGCGGCGGAGGCTGCGGACGGTGCGCTCGGCGTCCCCGGCGTAGTTGCGCTCGATCGCCGCGTAGAGGGCGCGGTAGATCTCGGTCGCCGACTCGAGTCCCGAGAAGCCGACGGTGTTCTCCGCGTCGGCGTCGACGACGAAGAGCAGCGGTGCGCGCTCCGGAACATAGAGACCCGAGAGCGGATGGCCGTCGTGGCGCGTGGTGTCGGGGAGATCGACGCAGCGGAAGAAGCGCGTGAGCACGCGCAGCTCCTCCTGGTCGAGCAGGGCCTCCACGCGGCGCTCCTGGCCGAGTTCGACCTCGTGCCCGTGGCGGCGCACGAGCAGGGGCCGGCGATCACCACCCGCCAGGGCGGCGACCGCGCGCTCGAAGCCGAGCGGCTGAGCCGCCTTCGGCGTCACGGGGAAGGTCCACTCGATCTCGATCTCCCGCAGCGTCGCCTCGGCGCGGGTGAAGTCCATCGGCACGCCCACGGGGCTCGGCGCGGTCGCACCCTGGCTCGCCGTGGGGATGCTGGCGACTCCCGTCGGCCGACTGCCCGAGCTGGTCGGAGCGCCGGTCGGCATCGCGGCGCCCGGCTTCGCGTCGGCCAGGTTCGGACGCTCCGGAGTCACGTCGTTCGGGTTCCAGCGCGGGCGGGGCGGGAGGCGCGGGAAGGCCTCGCCCGGGCCGCCGGCGCCGAGTTCCCCCGTGAAGCCGCCGCCGCCACCGCGGTTGCCGCCGCCACCACCCCAGTTGTAGCCCGCCTGTGCGGAGAGCCCGGCGCTCAATGCCAACGTGGCGAGCGCGAGAGTCACGGTCATCGTCTTCATCGTTCTGCTCCTCGGTCGTGAGTCGACGTGCCCGATCCGGGCGACGTCACTTGCCTTGCCGCGCGACGGCCTTGGGCCGGCTGCGCACCCATTTGGCCCAGGCGGCGTCGAGGTCCGCGAGGGACTCGAAGCCGAAGGCCTCCTGGATCGCCCGGTCCTGTTGGGACAGGACCATGTTCCAATCCCGCGTGCCGTAGTCGGGCCAGAGCGGCGCCTTCATGCGGTGCAGGAAGCGGGCGAGCGCGACGTCGCCCTTGCTCATCAGGAATTCCATGCGCGACCACGCGAGCACGTAATCGTGGAAGCGGTAATCCGCGTAATCACGCCAGCCGCCCAGCTCGGCGATCGAGCGCGCGCCATCGTGCTCGACCAGGCTGCGCGCACGCGCCTCCCAATCGACGTCGAGGCGGCCGTCGGCACGGCGGTCGGGGGGGCGATCGAAGCTCGGGTAGCGCGCGTCGATGCGCCGCGCGATCGCCTGGGCGAGACCGGTCTTGAACCAGGCCGGGGTCTCGAAGAGATAGCCGCGATAGCCGTCGCAGAGGTTGTGGATCAGGCTGTAGGCGAGATGGCAATGCAGCGCGGTGTCGTCGCCGAGATTGCCCTCGAAATCGAGCGCGGTGAGGAAGGCGAGCGGCATGCCGACGCCGAAGTCGTGGCGCCGCGGCCAGCGGACGTCGTCGGTCCCGAGGTATTCGCTCGCATAGCGCCGGAGATCGGTGGACTCGGTGAAGACGAGCACGACGTACTTCGCCGCCTGCCCGAGATGAGGTCCGAAGCCGAGCCAGTCGTCGTCCATCCGCAGGCTGCGCCGCTTCACCGGGAAGTCGCCGTCGTGGTAGCCGGTGAGGCGCCGGAACTCCGCATAGGTCTGTTCGCAGCGCTGCGCGAAGAGGTGCGCGCGGAGCCAGGGGTCGAGCACGCGCGGCGGCTCGCCGACTCCCGGCAATCGCTCGGCGAGCTGGCGGAACTCTCCGGCGAGCTTCTCGCGCAGGCGCCGCTCCGCTCCCGCGAGGTCGAGCGGCGGCAGGTCGAAACCGAGCCGGAAGTGGGCGGTCTCGATCCAGTGCATCTTGCCCCCCCCGATCAGGGCATCGACCTCGGCCGTGCCGTGACGACTCGTGATCGCGAACGGCCCCGTCCCCACGTAGCCCGCACGCTCCAAGGCCGTCGCCACCCCCTTCGTGTATGGATCGACGTTGCGCGGGTCGACCGGCGTTCCTCCCTTGGCCTCCTCGACGCGCGAGAGCTGCTGTGCGGCAGCGCTCGTCGCGAGGATCAAGGAGGTCCACAGGGACACGGCGATGGACAGTTTCATGGGCGTCCTCGTGAGGGGTCGCGAGCGCATGGCAATCACCGTGCCCGCGCCCGACGGCCCCATCCCGTGGCCGGCTCGATAGCCCAGGGTCACCCGGGCGTAACGACAAGCCGCAGGGCGGGCCGCCGCTCGGCGCGTGCGGACCGTGAACCCGACCGGAGACTTCGCCGCGGCTCCCGGTGGCCGAGCGCGGTCTCGCCTCGCTAAGCTCCCCCGCCCGCCACCGCCGGCGCTGCATTGCGGTCGCACGTCAGCGCACCGAGCCTCGCCGGCGGTGGTCCGGCCCCTTCCGAGCCATGTCCACGATCGTCCACGTCCACGGCCGCGAGGTCCTCGACTCGCGCGGCAATCCCACCGTCGAGGTCGAGATCGGCCTCGAGTCCGGCGCCCTCGGCCGCGTCATCGTCCCCTCCGGCGCCTCGACCGGCGTCCACGAGGCCGTCGAGCTGCGCGACGGCGGCGCCCGCTTCGGCGGCAAGGGCGTGACGAAGGCCGTGGGCCACGTCAACGGCCCGATCTCGGACCTGCTGCTCGGCGAGAGCGCGGACGATCAGGCCATCGTCGACAGGCTGCTCTGCGACGCCGACGGCACGCCCAACAAGGGCAAGCTCGGCGCGAACGCCATCCTCGGCGCCAGCCTCGCGACCGCCCGCGCGATGGCCGAGCATCTCGAGATCCCGCTCTACCGCTACGTCGGCGGCATCTCCGCGCGCCGGCTGCCGGTGCCGATGATGAACATCCTCAACGGCGGCGCGCACGCGGACAACAACGTGGACTTCCAGGAGTTCATGGTCATGCCGTTCGGCGCGAGCAGCTTCGCCGAGGGCCTCCGCATGGGTGCGGAGGTCTTCGCGGCGCTCAAGAAGGTCCTGAAGGATCGCGGGCTCGCGAGCGGGGTCGGCGACGAGGGCGGCTTCGCCCCCAACCTGCGCAGCAACCGCGAGGCGATCGACGTGATCCTCTCGGCCGTCGAGAAGGTGGGCCTGGTCGCAGGCCGCGACATCAAGCTCGCGCTCGACGTCGCGAGCACGGAGTTCTTCGCGGACGGGAAGTACCACCTCGAGGGCGAGAACCAGACCCTGGACGCCGCGGGACTCGTCGCGCTGTACCAGGACTGGTGCCGCCAGTACCCGATCTTCAGCATCGAGGACGGCTGCGCCGAGGACGACTGGGACGGCTGGAAGCGCCTCACCCAGGCGCTGGGCGCGAGCACACAGCTCGTGGGCGACGACCTCTTCGTCACCAACACGCAGCGCCTCCAGCGCGGCATCACCGAGCGCGCCGCCAACGCGATCCTGATCAAGGTCAACCAGATCGGCACGCTCACCGAGACGCTCGAGGCGGTCGACCTCGCGCACCGCGCCGGAATGGCGGCCGTCATGTCGCACCGCTCGGGCGAGTCCGAGGACACGACGATCGCCGACCTCGCGGTCGCGACCAACGTCGGCCAGATCAAGACGGGCGCGCCCTGCCGCACCGACCGCGTCGCGAAGTACAACCAGCTCCTCCGCATCGAGGAGGAACTCGGCAGCGCGGCCTGCTACGGCATCCGCTGAGAGCGACGGCGTCCGCGGGCCTGCCGCGCGGCGGCGAGCGCGCCCTTCCGACTTGGCATTCCGCGCGTTATGGTCCGCGCCCGATGGCTCACCGAGCGAGCGGGCGTCGCGCGGAGGGGGCCGACCCCTTCCCGTGGGTCGTGTGCCTCGTCAGCATCGCCGTCGGACTGACGATCTGGTTCCGCAGCACCACGCCCTCGCTGGCGGAGAGCGCGGAACTCGATCGCATCGAGCAACGCCTGCGCGGCGAGCTCGAGTCGAGCGAGGCCGCCACGCACGAACTCGGCGCGCGGCGCGCGCGCCTGCAGAACGACCCGGAGACGGTGCTCGTCGAACTCGACCGGCACGGCATCGATCCCGCGAGCCTGCCGCCGCCGCGCGAGCAAGCCGGCGCGGAAGCCCCCAGCGCCAACTCCCCCAGCGCCGACCGCGGCGCGACCGGACCCCGAGCGGAAACGCCCCGCCGGTGAGGCGCTGCGCCCTTCCGGCGGCCGCGCGCCCGTGTCCCGCCCGGGAAGATCGGCGCCGCGCCGGCGTCTCGATGGGCCGCCGATGCCGCCCCGACACTTGCGACGAACGTCGCACGTCGTGGCCCGGGATCCGAGCTAGACTCCGCCCGCCGCAGCGGCATCGCGCAGCCCAACGTCGTGCGCCGTAGGTGCTCTGGCACCCGCGTCGCCCCCACCCGTCGCCCCCACCCGTCGACCCCGACCCACCGCCGACATCGACATGAGCGAGTCCATCCAGAAGCCGTCCGCCGACGACCTCCAGCAGGTCGAGAAGCTGCAGGCCGCCTACCAGCGCATGAAGGCCGAGATGCAGAAGGTCATCGTCGGCCAGGATCGCGTGGTCGAGGAGCTCTTCACCGCGCTGTTCTGCCGGGGCCACTGCCTGCTGATCGGCGTGCCGGGTCTCGCGAAGACCCTGATGATCTCGACGCTGTCGCAGATCCTGGACCTCAGCTTCAACCGCATCCAGTTCACGCCGGACCTCATGCCCTCGGACATCACGGGCACCGAGGTGATCCAGCAGGACAAGGCGACCGGCGAGCGCGTCTTCAAGTTCCTGCGCGGGCCGATCTTCGCCAACGTCATCCTCGCGGACGAGATCAACCGCACGCCGCCCAAGACGCAGGCGGCGCTGCTCGAGGCGATGCAGGAGTACCACGTCACGGTCGGCGGCCAGCGCCACGACCTCGACCGGCCCTTCTTCGTGCTCGCGACCCAGAACCCGATCGAGCAGGAAGGCACCTACCCGCTCCCCGAGGCCCAGCTCGACCGCTTCATGTTCATGGTGAAGGTCGATTACCCGAGCCACGAGGAGGAGCGCGAGATCGTGCGGCGCACGACCGAGACCCGCGACACCAAGGTCTCGCCCGTCCTGAACAAGGCCGACATCATGGCGCTGCAGGCGATCGTGCGGCGCGTGCCGATCGCGGACTCGGTGCTCGACTTCGCCCTGCGCCTCACGCGCGCGACGCGCCTGACCGACCCCTCGGCGCCCGGCTGGGTGCGCGATTGGCTCTCCTGGGGTGCAGGGCCGCGCGCGAGCCAGTACCTCGTGCTCGGGGCCAAGGCGCACGCGCTGCTGCGGGGGCGCTTCCACGTGGCGGCCGAGGACATCCGCGCGGTCGCCGCACCGGTGCTCCGCCACCGCCTCGTGACGAGCTTCGCCGCGGAGGCCGAGGGCGTGACGACGGACACCGTCGTCGAGCGCCTGCTCGCCGAGACCGATCCGAACCGCAGCGCGGCGCTCGCCGACAAGAAGCTCCCGGGCGTCATCAGCCAGGCGAGCAGCTGAGACGGGTCCGGCTCCCGTGAACCCGACGCATCCCCCCCTGATCCAGGGACTCTGATCGAGCGACTCTGATCCAGAGACTCTGATCCAGAGGCTCTGACCCAGGGACACTGACCCAGGGACACTGACCCAAAGCGGTCGCGCGCCGCGCCGGCGCCGCGCTCCGCAGCACACGCCGGACGCAGTCCTCGAGCGATGGCCCAAGAGACCAAGAACTACCTCGATCCGAAGATCCTCGCGAAGGTCGAACGACTCGAGGTCCGCGCGCGCCTCGTCGTCGAGGGCTTCATCTCCGGGATGCACAAGTCGCCCTACAAGGGCTTCTCGGTCGAATTCGCGCAGCACCGCGAATACGTGCCCGGCGACGACGTGCGCTTCGTCGACTGGAAGATCTGGGGCAAGTCCGACCGCTTCTACATCAAGGAGTTCGAGGAGGAGACGAACCTCCGCGCCTGGCTCTTCGTCGACCAGAGCGAGTCGATGGCCTACGCCCACGACGGCGGGATGAGCAAGTTCGACTACGCGGCGACCGGCGCGGCCTCGCTCGCCTTCCTCCTGCAGCAGCAGGCGGACGCCGTCGGCCTCTCGCTCTTCGACGACAAGGTCGTGCGGCAGGTGCCCGCCTCGAACACGCGCAACGGGCTCGGCAACCTCATGCAGTCGCTGCAGGACGCGAAGCCGACCCAGAAGTCGAAGATCGGCAGCGTGCTGACCGAGCTCGCGAGCTCGCTGCGCAAGCGCGGCGTGATCGCCGTGTTCAGCGACCTCTTCGACGACGCCGACGAGGTCCTCAAGGGCATCCGTGCGCTCGGCCAGCGCGGCCACGACGTCATCGTCTTCCACGTCTTCGACAAGGACGAGCTCGAGTTCCCCTTCGAGCGCATGACGCTCTTCGAAGGCCTCGAGCAGATGCCCGAGCTGCTCGCGGATCCGCGTGGCCTGCGCGATGCCTACCTCGCGGAGGTGCGCGGCTTCCAGGACAAGATCCGCCGCGGCTGCCTCGCGCAGCGCGCGGACTACGTCGAACTGAGCAACGGCCAGACGCTCGACGTCGTGCTCTCCTCGTACCTGAGTGCGCGCATGGCCCGCAGCAAGCGAGCCCGCTGACCCGAATCCGAGCCCGTGTTCGACTTCCTCAATCCGGGTCTGCTGTTCGGCGCCGCGCTCCTCGCGGTCCCGCTCGTCATCCATCTGCTCAACCGCCAACGCTTCCGTCGGCGGCCCTGGGCCGCGATGGAGTTCCTGCTGGCGGCCTACAAGAAGCAGCGGCGCCGGCTCCGGCGCGAGAACCTGCTGCTCCTGCTGCTGCGCTGCCTCATCCCGGTGGTGCTCGCGCTGGCGATCGCGAGGCCGTTGCTCCGCGACGACCGCCTGGTCGGCGCGCTCGGCAGCGGCAGCGCGCATCACGTGTTCGTGATCGACGCGACCGGCAGCACCGGCCTCGAGCTCCGCGGGGCGACGACGCCCTTCGAGCGCGCCAAGGCGCTGGCCTTCGCCTTGCTCGACCGCATCGCCTCGCGCGAGGCGGCGCCGCGCATCACGGTCGTCGTGCAGGGTCTGCGCGCGACCGTGCCGATCCGCGAGGACGGTGACCCCCAGCGCACGAAGGCGCGCCTCGCCGCGCTCGAGCCGCCCGTCGACGGCGGCGGCGATCTCCGCGAGGCCCTGCTCGCGGTCGCGCGCATCACCGACGAGGCCGCGGACCCGTCGCTGCGCGTGCATCTCTTCACCGACCTGCAGGTGCGCGCCTTCGGCGCCGATCTCGAGCCGCCCGCGCCGGAGGCGGGCGCCGGTCAGGGCGCTCCGCGACCCGAGGAGTTCCGCGACTCCATCGCCGAGATCCTGAAGCGCATCCGCGAGCACGCCGAGGTCAACCTCTTCGACGTCCGTGGCGTCGACGGCGGCACCGAGGAGAACCTGCAGATCGCCGATCTCCGCCTCGGCACGACGCACGCGATCCGCCGCGTGCCCCTGCCCGTCGTCGCGACGGTCCGCAACCGCAGCGACCAGAAGCGCACGGTGCAGGTCACGCTCGAGATCGACGGCACGCAGCCGACGCGCAAGTCGCTCGACGTCGAGGCGGGCGGCGAGGGCGAGCTCGAGTTCGAGGTCAGCTTCCCCGAGGCGGGTTCGCGCCGCCTGCGCGCCTCCCTCGAGTCGGACGGCTTCGCGATGGACGACCAGCGCTTCCTCGCCGTGCCGGTGAGGGATCGCATCAGCGTGCTCGTCGTCGAGGGCAGCACCGAGACCGACCCGAGCCTGCGCACCTCGACGCTGCTGCTCGAGGTCCTCGACCCGACCGAAGGCCAGGGCAGCGCAGACCTCACGCCGTTCGCGCCGACCGTCGTCGACACGGTCGCGCTCCTCACCGGCCGCGCGAAGCCCGGCGATCACGACCTCGTCGTGCTCGCGGACGTCGACCGGCTCAATCCGCTCGCCGGCGAGGCGCTGACCGAAGCGGTGCGCGCCGGCACCGGCCTGCTCGTGATGTTCGGCCGCCACACCGACCCCGACAGCTACGTCGTGCACCTCGAGCGCGGCGGGCGCGGGCCGATGCCGATGGTCATCACGAGCGCGCGCGGCACGACCCCGCGGAGCGATCGCTGGTTCGGGAGCTCGATCGCCGCGCCCGACCATCCGGTGCTGCGCGAGTTCCGCGAGGACGCCTACGTGCAGTTGCTCGAGAGCGTCCCCGTGTGGCGCTACTTCGGGGCGGAGGCACCCTTCGCCGGCGAACCGGTGCCGGCGGAACCCGCGGTCGCGGAAGCGACGCCGCCGCTCGAGACCGCACGCAGCACCGGCGAGGTCCTGCTGACGGTCCGCGATCCCACGCAGTCCCCGCTCGCGATCGCCGCGCGCTTCGGCGCGGGACGCGCGCTCTTCCTGACGAGTCCCATCTCCCGCGATCCCGAGCGCTGGAACCGCTTCGACAGCCCCGTCGGCGGTCTCGCGTTCCTGCTGCTCTGGCCGATGGCCGAGTGGCTCACGGCGCCGGCGATGGAGAACCGCAACGTGGTCGCGGGCGAGACGCTCACCGCGTCGCTGCGCACGCGTCCGCGCGATCTCTCGGTGCTGATGCCGGAGCGCGCCGGCGTCGCCAAGCTGCCGATCGGCGACGAGCCCGCCCCCCTGCCGGGTGGCCGCTACGCGCTGCCGCCCTTCCGCCGCACGGAGTACTCCGGCTTCTACGAGTTCGAGATGCTGCTCGGGGAGGACGAGGCCGGCGCGCGGCACACGGAGCTCTTCGCGGTGCAGCCCGACGTCGCGGAAGGCGAGCTCGCCTACCTCTCGCACGCCCGCGCGAAGGAGCGGCTCGGCTTCACGGCGGTCCTCACCGAACTGCCGGTGCTCGCCGACGCGTCGGTCGACTCCGGCGTGCGTGAGCTCGGACCCTGGCTGCTCTGGCTGACCCTGCTCGTCCTCGTCGGCGAGGCCGCGCTCGCCCGCTTCATCGCCCGGAGGCGCACGTGATCGGATTCGCGAAGCTCACGCTCCTGGGCCACGCGTGGCAGGACCAGGCGGCGCCCGCCGCGGCCGCGATGCAGAGCGAGGAGACCTTCCGTTTCCTCGCCCTGCCGCCGGCCTGGGTGCTCGGACTCGTCCTCGTCCCCGCGCTGATCGCGTTCGGCGTGTGGAGCTACGGCGGCCTCGCGCGGCTCGAGCGGCCGACGCGCATCGTCCTCAGCACGCTGCGCACGCTGGCGATCGCGTTCTGCGTGTTCCTCCTCATGCAGCCCGCCTTCGAGCGCGTGCGCTACACCGAGCTCAAGGGCCAGGTGCACGTGCTCATCGACGACAGCGCGAGCATGCAGCGCAAGGACAGCTACCCCGACGCCGACGAGGCGCAGGCGCTGCGCAACGCCGCGGGCGTGACCGACCTCGCGACGCACTCGCGCAGCGAACTCGTGCGGAAGGTGCTCGAGCGCGCCGCCGGTCCCCTCGACGAATTGCGCAAGGCCTACGACGTCCGGCTCTTCCGCTTCGGCCGCAAGCCGCTGCCGATGCGCGAGCTCGGCGAGCTCAGCGCGGCCGGCCCGCGCACCTGGCTCGGCGACGCCCTCGATCTGCACCTGCCGACGGTCGGCGCGGCGAACGTCGACACGATCGTGCTGGTCTCGGACGGCCGCAACAACGCCGGTCTGGACCCGCTCGAAGCGGCGCAGAAGTACCGCCTCAACGACACCTCGATCATCACCGTGGGCGTGGGCGACCCCAACCCGCCGCGCAACGTGCGCCTGATCGGCCCGCCGGGCCCGAAGGACGCGCTGCTCGGCGAGGAGGTCGTCTTCGAGTGCGTGCTCGACGCCGAACGCCTCGCGGGCCGCGCGATCACGGTCGCCCTCGAGGGCTCGCGCGATGGCGGTGCGTTCCGCGCGCTCGTCTCGGAGCGCGCGACCCTGATCGAGGACCACGTCCCGCTCGTCGTGCGCCTGCTGCACAAGTTCGACGAGGCGGGCGATTGGACGCTGCGCTTCTCCGCCGTGCCCTTCCCCGAGGAGACGAGCACCGACGACAACGAGGCGGTGCGCTTCCTCCGCGTCGACGACCGCAAGCTGCGCGTGCTCTTCGTCGACGACGTCCCCCGCTGGGAATACCGCTACCTGAAGAACGCGCTGCTGCGCGTCGACACCGCGATCGTCGCCCAGTGCTTCCTCTGCGACGCGACGCGTTCCTTCGAGCAGGAGCACAGCGAGGAGCTGCCCCCGCTGCGCGAGATCCCGTCGACGAAGGCCGAGCTCGCGCAATACGACGTGATCCTGCTGGGCGACGTGCCCCCGGAACGGCTCGCTCCGACCGAGGAGGGCGTGCGCGCGTGGCTCGATCTGCTCGTGGAGTTCGTCGAGAACGGCGGTGGCGTCGGCTTCATCTGGGGCGAGCGCGCGATGCCGGAGCGGTACCGCGGCACGCCGCTCGTCGACCTGCTGCCGGTCGTGCTCGAGGAGCCGAACGACGCGCGGCCGATCACGCGGCCCTTCGTCCCGGCGCTCGGCAACGCCGCGATGCCGCACGAGATCGTGCAGTTGAAGCGCGAGCCGGAGAACAACCGGCAGCTCTGGGAGCGCGGCTTCGAACCGCTGGAGATCTACTACCCGGTGCAGCAGAGCAAGGCAGGCGCCCGCGTGCTGCTCGAGCACCCGAGCGACGAGAACCGCTATGGCCGCCGCGTGCTCGCCGCGACGGCGCCCTTCCCGCGCGGACACAGCTTCTTCCTCGCGACCGACGAGACCTGGCGCTGGCGCAAGCCCTACGGCGAGAAGTACCACGACCCGTTCTGGCGCAACCTGGTGCGCTTCCTCGCCAGCGGGCGGACCTCGCGCCGCGATGCCCGCTTCGTGATGTCGCTCGACAAGGCCACGATCGACACGGGCGGGCAGGTCCAGGTCACGCTGCTCGCGCACGACGCGGAGATGCAGCCGCTGCTCACCGAGCAGCTCGCGATCTTCATGCGCCGCGAACGCGGCCCCCTCGAGCGCAAGCTGCTCCGGCCGACCAGCCTCGAGCCCGGCACCTACGAGGGCCGTTTCACGCTGGATCAGCCCGGGAGCTACAGCTTCCTCGTGCTCGACGGGGACCGCGAGAACGGCGAGGCGCTGGCGCGTCAGGACCTGCTCGTGAAGATCCCGGATCGCGAGCTCGCGGACTCGAGCCAGGATCGCGCCCAGCTCGAGGCGATCGCCCGGCAGAGCAAGGACGGCCGCTACGTGTTCCTTGCCGACGCCGCGGAGCTGGCCCAAGACCTCGCGCGGCGACGACCGGTCTCGACCGAGGTCGATCGCTCGACGCGGCCGATCTGGGACTCCACCTGGAGCCTTCTCGTCCTGCTCGGCGTCCTGAGCGTCGAGTGGTTGCTCAGGAAGCGCGCGCGACTCGTGTGACCGGGCCGAGCGACCTCTCCCACGCGGCCGCGGCCCGACGCTGAACGACGTGGGGCACGGCGACAGGAAACACCGATGACGACGAGCACGCCGAGGACTGCGACCCGACGCGGGATGGCCCGCCGCGAAAGCCCTCACCGACGCCGCTCTGGTGCCCCGCTCGCGGCCCTGGGTGCGCTCCTCGCCGTGCTCGCCGCGCCGCTGCCGGCGCAGCAGGACGACGACGCCCGCGGCGACGGCCTCTACTCGCTGCCGCGCTCGCAGGACGACCTCGCCGAGCTGCGCCTGGCGCTCAGCGACCTCGCCGAGAAGCGCTACGAGACCGCCGCCGAGCGCCTCCATCGCCTCCTGCGCGAGGGCGGTCACGGCGTGGTGCCGACCCTCGGCGGCGTCGACCGCTGGCAGGGCGTGCGCCTCGCGGTGCTGACGGCGATGCGGGACTTCCCGGCCGACGCGCGTGCCGCGTACGAGCGCCTGGCGACGCGTGAGATGGGCCCCTTCGCCACGCTGCCCCTCGATCAGCTCGGCGAGGACGAGCTGCTCTGGCTCGCACGGAGCTTCCCGACCGCGAGCCGCGGCATCGCCGCGCGTCTGCGGCTCGGCGATCTCGCCCTCGAGCGCGGTGACGCCCTGCGCGCGTGCGAGCAGTTCCGGTGCGCCGACGACGCGATCCAGAGGGACGACCCGCGCCGCGTGGCGTTGCGCGAACGCCGCGAGCTCGCCGACCTCATGGTGCGCGGCGCACTCGACGCGCTCGACGGCGGTGCGCCGCTCGCCGGCACCGTGGAGTCGGCACTCACCGCGCTCGGGGAGGGCGGCTGGCCGGCCTACGGCGGCGGGTACGACGGCGGTCGCCCGATGCACGAGCCCGCGATCGCGCGCCTGTCGCCCTACCAGCTCCCGATCGAGGTCGACGGCTTCGACCTCAATCCCTTCCCGCTGCATCTGGTCGGCGACCTGACCGGCGTCTTCGTCAACGACGGCCACTCGGTGCGCGCCCTCGACCCGATCGCGCGGCGGCTGCTCTGGGAGGCACCCGGTCCGATGACCGAGGTCGAGGACTGGGGCGAACTGCGGGACGGCATCAACCGCGACGTCATCCTCGCCTGCGCGGCGAGCGACGAGATCGTGGTGGCCGCGCTGCAGGTGCCGGCGAACGTCGTCGGCGCGAGCCAGACGCGGATGTACCGCGACGCGATCCCGATCCTGCAGAAGATGCCCTCGCGGCGGCTCTTCGCGTTCGAGCGGTCCACCGGCAAGCGACTCTGGTCGCATTGGGACGAGCTCGAGGGGCCGCTCGCGCGCCGCTTCGAGGGTCATGACGCGGCGGGTGCCCCGCTCGTCCACGGCGACACGGTGTATGCCGCGGTGCACGATCCGACGGGCGCGATCTCCTATGCGATCGCCGCCTACGACCTGCAGACCGGCGAGCTGCGCTGGCGTCGGCTGATCTGCGCGAGCCAGCAGGAGGTCAACATGTTCGGCAACTCGCGGCAGGAGTTCGCCGCGGGGCCGATCGCGATGCACGCCGGCGTCGTCTATGGCACGACCAACCTGGGCGTCGTCTACGCGGTGAATGCCGAGGACGGCAGCATCCGCTGGATCACCGGCTATCCGACGATCTCGCTGCCGCCGGCACAGCTCCAGGGGCAGGACCGCCGCATGGTCTACTTCGCGAACAACCCGATCGTCGTCGCGGACGGCGTGCTCGCGACGACGCCGCTGGACTCGGAGTGGGCGCTCGGACTCGACCTCGAGACCGGGATGACCCAATGGCGGATGCGCTTCCAGCCCCTGCCCTCGGTCACCGTGCGCTGGTTGCTCGGCGCGCTCGGCGACGAGTTCGTGTTCGCGGGCGCCGGCATCGTCGCCGTGCGGGCGCGGGAGAGCACCGAGACCGGCCGCGCGAGCGCACGCCTCGTCGCGTCGGAGCAGGCCGGCGGCAACAACTACTACCGGGCCTCGGCCGTGCCGCGCGGCGCGGTCACGAAGGACCGCATCTGGTTCGTCGGCGCCGACGGTGCGCTCCGGATCTTCGACTCCCGCGGCAACCGCGACCCGCGCGCGAACGACCTCAAGGACGCCCACTACGGCAACCTGTTGCTCGTCGATGGTCTGCTCGCGGTCGCGTCGGACACCAGCGTCGTGATCTGGCACGACCAGGATGGACTGGTCCGCGACGCCCGCGAACGCGTCCTGAAGCGCCCCGACGATCCGGCGGCCGCGCTGCGCCTCGCCCGACTCGAGCGCGCGCGCCTCGGCGACGAACTCCTCGGCTCGAGCGGCGAACGCGTCGAACAGCTCTTCGCGCACGGCCTCGAACTCGCGACGGCGCGGGGTCTCGGCCCGGGCTCGCGGACCTGGCAGGGTCTCGCGGACGGTCTCTTCGAGCTCGCGTTCGACCGTGCGCGCGCGGAGCGCGACGCCGACCCGGCGAACGCGCTGCGCCGCCTGCGACGCGTCCGCGACCTCGCGACCGAGGCCCGGCCCTGGCTCCGCGTGCAGCAGGAGATCCTCGAACTGGTCGGCGCCGACGACACCGCCGCGCTCGACGAACTCGCGCGGATGGCGGGCCGCTGGCCCGATGAGACCTTCGTGTTCCGCGACGTCGGGCGATTGCGCGTCGCGACCTACGGCAAGCTGGCGAGCGTCGCGCGCACCAAGGACCCCGCGGCCGCGATGCAGCTCTGCCAGGAACTCGTCACGCGGCATGGCGAGGAGCAGGTCGGTGAACGCTCGGTGCGCGAGCTCGCGGTCGCCGCGCTCGAGCGCCTGATCGAGCGCCACGGCCGCGAGCCCTACGCCGCGATCGAGCGCGAGGCCGGCGAGGCCCTGACGCGCGCGGCCGACTCCGCCGAGGCGCTCAAACAGGTGGTGTGGCGCTTCCCGACGAGCGAGGCCGCGCGCGGCGCGACCGCGCGCATGCTCGACGCCGCGATCGAACGCGGAGACCTCGGGATCGCGGCACTCGCCTACGCCGAGGCGACGGCGCGGAGCGCGGTGCCGGCGAGCGTCATGCGCCGCCTGCTCGCCGCGGCCGAGAAGCGCGGCAACCAGGCGCTCGGCGACGGCCTCGCGGCGCGGCTGGTCGAGCGCCACGGCGCCGAGCGTTCCGACTTCGCGCAGGACGGCGGCGCGACCTACGCCGAGCTCTTCCGCGAGCGGCGGCCCGCCGAGCTGCCGGCGCCGCGCAAGATCGAACTGCCCGTCGAACCGATCGCGACGCTCACCGCGCCCAACGTGCAATCGGCGCTCTCGCTCGTGCGCGTCGCGCGCGCGCCGGGCTTCCCCGACGACGACCGCCTGCCCCTGCTGCTGCGCGTCGACAACGTCCAGCTCGTCGGGATGGACCTCGAGGCGAAGCCGGCGGGACTCGCCGACGCGCGCTTCACGGTGTCGCTGCGCGGGACCGCCGACGACTCGATGCTCAACGAGCCGGTGCTCGTCTGCGGCTCGCGGCTCGTCGTCGACGAGTCCAGCCGGGTCTTCGCCCTCGACCGCGCGAGCGGACAGGTGCTCTGGGAGCTGCCCGCGGGTCGCGGTCGGTCCTGCAAGGTGCTCGGTGCGAGCGACGGCGTCTTGGTCGTGTTCTCGCGCAACGCCGGCACGCACGCGGACGCGGCATTGCTGCGGATGGTCGAGCCGTCGACGGGCGTCGTGCTCGCGAAGATCGACGTCGCCGGCACCACGCCGGGCGTCGAGCCGATCCTCTCGGATGGCCGGCTCTGGCTCTTCGACGCGCGCGATCAAGACGCCGTCGCGTTCCGCTGCTTCGACCCGCTCGACGGTCGCGAGCTCGCGGCGACGCCGCTCGGCGCGAAGGTCCTGCGCGAGCTCGGGCTCGCCGGCAGCGCATCCCATCGGCTCGCCGAGCCCGGCGTGGTCGGCAAGAGCTTCGCCGACGGCGAGCGGCTCTACGTGCCCGTCGATCTCAACCAGATCGACGAGCCCTCGCGCCTCGTCGCATTGAAGCGCGGCAGCGGCGAGGTGAGCTGGCGCTGGTCGGGCCTGCCGGGCTGTTCGATCACGCGGATCGGCAAGCGAGGGAACCGGCTCGTGATCTTCGAGCGCAGCACCCTGCTCGCCCGGCTCTCCCTGCTCGACGAGCTCGGCAGCGTGGTCGCGAGCTACGACTTCGCCGCCCAGGCCAATGCGCAGGGCTGGGCGGACCGCAACAGCGCCGCCACGGCCCCCGATCCCCTGCTGATCACCGACAAGTCGAACGGCACGTTGCGCCTGACCTGCGTCTCGCTCCAGCCGGGCGGACCGCGCTTCCAGATCGAACTCGCGCGCACCGACTCGGTGCAGCGCGAACCGATCGTCGGCGACGGCTTCCTCGTCCTGCCGACCTATGTCAGCGGCCGTCAGGAGCCGCTCGTGCAGGTCGTCGATCTCGCGACGCGGAAGGCCGCCCTCCCGAGCCAGGATCCCGCGCTTAGACTGGGGCTCACCCGCCCGTTGCGCGTGCATGCGCACGATGGCCAGGTCGTCCTCGAAACCCTCGATGCCCTGCGCGTGATGGGTACCCGCCGATGAACTCCAACCGCGATGGGCAGTCCTCTGATCACGGCGATCCCCCGCGCCGGAATCCGGCGCCCGAGACGCTCGGCATGCCGATGAAGTCCCTCGTGACCAAGCCCTCCCCGACATCTGCGCCCCGTCGCCGCGGCCTCGCGCTCCTGGGCGCGCCGCTCCTCCTCGCGATCGCGAGCGGCATGAGCCCGGCCCAGGAGCACCAGCGCCGCATCGCCGTCACCTCCGGCGAGGAGTGGATCACACCGGAGGTCGGGCGCGCCGCCGCGCGCGCGCTGAAGTGGCTGGCCGAGCAGCAATCCCAGGACGGCTATTGGGCGCAGGACATCGGGTTCAAGCTCAACACCGACTACAGCATCATGGAGGCGGATGCGCCGCACGTCGGCGTCACCGCGCTCGCTCTGATCGCCTTCCTCGCCGGCGGCAACCTGCCCGGCCGCGGCGAATACGGGCAGGTGCTCGAGCGCGGCATCACCTACCTCCTCGGCTGCCTGAAGGAGGACGGCTACATCACCGACCACGGCTCGAGGATGTACGACCACGCCTTCGCGACGCTGTTCCTCGCGGAGGTCTACGGGATGACGGCGCGCAGCGACGTGCGCAAGGCCTTGCAGTCCGCCGTCAACATCATCGTCGACTCGCAGAACCGCGAAGGTGGCTGGCGCTACAAGCCCTTCGCTCGCGAGTCGGACATGTCGATCACCGTCTGTCAGGTGCTCGCCCTGCGGTCGGCGCGCAACGTCGGCATCGCGGTGCCGTCGCGGACGATCCGCGACGCCGAGCGCTACGTGCGACGCAGCGCGGTCTCACGCCGCGAGGGCAATTACAACTACGGCTACTCGCCCTACAACGAGGGCGGGGCCTTCACCTATCAGCTCCGGGGTCACAGCCGCGCGACCTTCCCGCTGACCGCCGCCGGCGTCACGACCCTGCACGCCGCCGGGATCTACGACGACCCGGTCATCGACGACGCGTTCGAGTTCCTCGACTCGCAGATGCCCGACTTCAACCGCTATTACTTCGGGCACTACTTCTTCTACTACGGCCACTATTACGCGGTGCAGGCCTACTACACGGCCGGCGGTGACCGCTTCAAGAACTACTTCCGCAGCATCCGCGACCTCCTGTTGCGCCAGCAGCAATCGAATGGCTCGTGGCCCTGCCAGGTCGGACCGGGCGAAGCGTTCTCGACGGCCGTCGCGGCGCTCATCCTGCAGATCCCCTACCAGTACCTCCCGATCTTCCAGCGCTGACGAGGCACCTTGCTCCGCGAGAACGACAGCGACCGAGACCCGAACGCGAACGACGCCCGGCGCGTGGAGTCCATCCGCGCGCGCACGCAGGACCTCGATCGCGTGCTGCAGTCGCAGCGCCGGCGCATCCGCGCACGCTTCCTGATCCACGGCCTCGGCTGGATCGTCGGCGCGGTCACCCTGATCGGCCTCTTCGCCTTCGTGCTCGACTACACCCTGCGCGTCCCGGCGCTGGTGCGGCTCGCGCTCTCGCTCGGCACGCTCGTCTATCTGGCGTTCGCGTTGCGCCGTCGCGTGCTGTACCCGCTGAACAAGGCGATCGGCGCGGACGACGTGGCGCTCGCCGTGGAGCAGCGCTTCCCCGAGCTCCGGCAGGAGCTCATCACGGCCCTCCAGCTCGGCCGTGGCCTCGGGCAGCACGGCGAAGCGGCGCTGCGCGGCGAGTCCGCGGGCATGCTCGAGCGGGTCGTGGACCAGGCGGCGGAGTCGGCGCGCCGCCTGCCGCTCGGCGAGCTCCTCTCGCTGCGCCGCACGGCGCGGGTCTGGGCCGCCGCCGGCGCCGCACTCGCGATCGCGGCGATCGTCGTCGTCCCGCGCGCGGACGCCTTCGGCGTCTTCCTGCGCCGTGCGCTCGGCTCGAGCGCGGAGTACCCGCGCCGCACGCACCTCTTCGTCGAGCTGCCCGAGGGCCAACCCGAGTTCATCGTACAGCGCGACGGCGCCACGGCCCTGGTCACGCTGGGCGCCGGCACCGACCTGCCGGTGCTCGTGCGCGCCGAGGGCGAGATCCCTCGCGAGGCCTTCCTGATGGTCGAGGGTGGCCGCGGGCTGCCGGCCTCGATCGCGATGACGCAGCGCCCGGGCGAGCGCTTCCGCCACGTCTTCCGCCGCGTGCAGGGCGAGTTCCGCTTCCACGCCCGCGGTGGTGACGACGAGTCCGGCGACCTGCTCGTGACCGTGCGCGCGGTCGAACCGCCGCTGGTCGCCGCCGTCGACGCGACCCTCGAGTTCCCCGCCTACACCGGGCTGCCGCCCGAGACGCGCCAGGGCGGCGCGATCGAAGCCCTGGCCGGCACGCGGGTCGCCCTCGCGATCGGCACGACGGCGCCCGTCGTGCGCGCCGAGCTGCGCTTCGTGCAGGGCGGCAACATCGTGAAGCTCGAGCCGACGCGCATCGACGACGACTCGGGCGCCGGCCGGCGCTTCCAGGCGCGCTTCGACGTGCTGGTCTCCGACCAGTACGAGATCCACCTCTTCGGCGAGCAGCAGCTCGCGAATCCGCGGCCCGCGAGCTACCCGATCCTCGCGCTCGAGGACAAGGCGCCCACGGGGCGCGTGCTCACGCCGTCGAACGACGACGTGCAGGTCGTGGTCCCCACCGCGACGTTGCCGCTGCGCCTCGTCGCGAGCGACGACTTCGGACTCGCCGTCGTCGCGCTCGCCAGCGCGAGCGGAGCGCCGGATTCCGCACGCCGGCGCGAGCTGCTCGTGAACGGCCCCGGACCGCGCCCGCGGGAGATCGTCATCACCGAGCTGCTCGCGGTGCGCGAACTCGGCCCGGTCGGCGGCAACGGCCCCGTGCAGGGCGACGCGATCGCCCTCGAACTCGAACTGGTCGACAACCGCGCTCCCGAGGCGGGTCGGACGCAGCTCCCCCGCCGCACGGTGCACATCGTCGACGAGGTCGAGCTGATGCGGCGGCTCGCCGCGCAGTTCCGTCGCGTGCGCGCCGACGTCGAGTCGGCGCTGCAGACCCAGCGCGAGCGTCGCGACGCGCTCGAGGGTCTGCTCGAGTCACCGCCCGAGGCGAGCGGTGCGGGTCGGAGCCCGCAGCTCGTCGCCCTCGAGGTCGGCCAGGGCCGCGTGCTCGCGAGCTGTCGCCGCGTCCGCGAGGGACTCCAGCACGCGTTCGACGCGCACCTCTTCAACGGTCTCGAAGGCGCGGACTCCGCGCACGCCGTCGCCGCGGCGGAGTTCTGGCTGCGCTTCCATCGGGAGACCGCGAGCGACGCCGACCGCGAGCCCGCGTTCTACCGCGCGCTCGCCGAGGAACAGCGCGCGGGGCGCATCGGCCGCATGGAGAAGGCGCTCGACCCCTTGCTCGACATGACGCTCCGCGCGGATCGGCTCGTCGAGGAGCTCGCGAACCGCGCGCTCGCGGGCCTCGAGAAGGCCTCGATCGCGGGTGAGCCCGAGAACGTGCTGGCCGCGCTCACCGAAGTGCGCGGTCTTCAGGTCGAAGCCGTCGCGGAACTCGAGGCGCTGCTCGCGCGCCTCGACCAGTGGAACGAGTTCCAGGACGTCGTCCAGTCGGCGCGCGCCTTGCGCGACGCCCAACGCGACATCGAATACCGCACGCGCTCGCGCAGCGGAGAGGAGAAGAAATGAGCCCTCGTCGAATCCCCGCCGTCGCCATCGCCTGCGGCCTCGTGCTCGTCACGACCGCCGCGGGCCTGCTGTCGCCGGCGGAGCTCCGCTGCCAGGAGCCCGCGCCGAACGACCTGCCGCGCGATCAGGCCGAGATCCTCCGCAAGGCCGAGCGCCTGCGCGCGATGATGGATGGCCTCGCGACGCGCTACGAGCGCGAGGGCGCGACCGACAAGGTGCGCCTGCTCCGCGAGGGCATGAAGCACCTGACCGAGTCCCGCCTGCTCGAGGAGGCCGCCGCCGCGCGGCAGAGCCTCGACAGCGGCGCACTCGGCGAGGCACTGCAGCGCCAGCAGCAGGTGATCGAGAACCTCGAGCGCCTGCTCTCGATCCTGCTCGAGCGACCGACGGTCGAGACGCTCGAGAAGGAGGCCGCGCGCGTCGAGGAACTGCGCGCGGCCGCCGCCGAACTCGCGCGCCGTCAGGCCGAGCTGCGGAGGCAGCTCGACGAGACGCGCCAGGGCGCGATGAGCGAGAGCGAGCGCCAGCTCCAGAAGGAGCTCGAAGGACTGGCCCGCGAGCTCCGTCGCGAGGCCGACGAGAACCAGCGTCAGGCCGGCACCACGCGCCCCTCGCTCGAGGGCGCACTCGCTCGCGTGCAGGAACTCCTGCGCGACCAGACCGCGCTCGAGACCGCGGCCGCCGCCGAACTGCGGGGCGAGCGGAGCGCCGCCGAGGAGCTGGCCTTCCGCATGGGTGCCCTGCGCGCGGCGCTCGAGGCCCAGCAGGCGGAGCAAGCCCGCGCCGGCGAACTGCAGCAGCTCGGCGCCGAGCTCGAGGAACTCCAGCGCGCGGCCGCCGCGGGTGATCGCGAGCGCCTCCTGCGCCAGCGCGATGCCGCGCTCGCGCGCGCCACCGAGGCCACGCGCTCGATGACCGAGGAGCAGGCCGTCGACCGCGCCGCGATCCTCGACGCGGCGAAGGCGCTGAGCGACGCGCCGGTCCCCGAGGGCCGCGTCGACGAGGCGCGCACCGAGGCGATGCTCGAGGCCGCGCGCCAGCTCGCCGAGCGGGCCAGGGCCCAAGCGGAGCGCGGTGGCGAGCGGGCGACGGCGCAGCAGGCCAAGGCCGCCGCCGAGGCCAGGACCCTCGCGGAGGCCGCGCGCGAGGCGGACGCCGCCGAGCGCCGCGCCGATCCCGCCACCCCCCCGGATGCAGGCACGACGCCGCCGACGGACGCGAGCCCCGGTCGCAACGAGGCCGCCGCGAAGGCGCTCGAGCAGAGCGCCGCGGCACTCGAGGCGGCACAGGCTGCCGCGCGCGAGGGCCGTTCGGAACGCGCGCGCGCCGAGTCGGCGAAGGCGAGCCGCCTCGCCGCCGAGGCGCGTCAGGCGCTGGAGAACGCGAACCCCGATGCCGCGCAGCGCGCCCGCGCGATGGCCGAGTCGGCCGAACGCACGCGCGAGGCGTTGCAGAAGGCCGTCGAGGCGCAAAGCGGCTCTCCCGAGGCGCAGGCCACCGACGCGCTCGAGCAGGCTCGGCAGGCGCTGGAGCAGACCGCCGCGAGCGCCGAACAGGCGCAAGGCACCAACCAGCCCGAAGCGACGCAGCGGACCGAGGCCGGCGTACAGCAGTCGCGTCAGGCACTCGAGCAGGCTCGCGATGCGCTGCGCAGCGCGCTCGACGCCGCGAACCAAGGCCGCGAGTCGGCGATGGAGGGCGCGAAGGAGCGCAACGAACAGCTCGCGGCCCGCGCCGCCGAGACGGCGCGCGAGATCCAGTCCGCCGCCGAGCGCGGCGAGCTCTCGCCCCAGCAGAGCGACGCCGCGAAGGCCGCGATGCAGGACGCCCAGGCCGCGCTCGACCAGGCGCAGCAGGAGCTCGCGCAGGGCGGCCAGTCGCGCGCCGGGAACCAGCAGCAACGCGCCGCCGACGCCGCGCAACGCGCCGGCGAGCAGCTCGAACGCAATCGCCCCGCGACCGCGGAGCAGCAGGCGCAGATGAACGCCGTCGAGCAGCGGCAGCGCGAGCTCGAGGAGGAGATCGCGCGCCTGAAGGAACTGCTCGAGGAGCGGGAGAACCAGCGCGCGAAGCAGGCCGCGCAGGCGGCCCAGCAGTCGTCGGAGCAGGCCCGCGAGTCGATGCGGCAGGGCGACGCCGAGTCGGCCGAACAGGAGCAGGCCGAGACGCAGCGCAAGCTCGAGGAGACGCAGAAGCAGCTCGAGCAGGAACGCGACCGCTATCAGGACCTCCGCCAGGAGGAGATGCTCTTCCGCATCGGTGAGGAGCTCACGCGCTTCCTCGAGGAGCAGAAGCCGATCACCGCGGAGACCGCGGAGGCCGGCAAGGCCCTCGAGGGTGGCGCGACCCTGACCCGCCCGTTGCGCCGCAACCTCAACCGCCTCGGCGAGCGCGAGCGCGAACTCGCGAGCAAGCTGCGCTTCGTGCACGAGTCGCTCGCCCAGGAAGGCACGCTCGTCTTCACGCACGTGATCCAGGTCAACGAGCGCGACCTGCTCGACGTCACCGAGCGCCTCGGCGGCCGCGACCCCGATCCCTCGGAGTACACGCAGCTCCTGCAGCGCGAGGTCGAGGAGCGCACCGAGCGTCTGATCGCCGCGCTCGACAAGGAGCGCCAGCGCCGTCGCGAGGAGGCGCAGCGCCGCGAGCAGCAGCAGCAGCAGGACCAGCAGGGTCAGGAGCAGCAGGACAACCAGTTCGGTCCGCAGCGCGACCGCCTCGTGCCGATCCTCTCCGAGGCCATCATGCTCAGGCAGATGGAGGAGGAGATGCTCGCCCGTACGCAGGAGCTCGCGCGGCTCTTCGCCGCCGCCGGCGGCGATGGCCTGACCTCGACCGATGCGGCGATGGCCGAACGCCTCGCGTGGCAGCACGCGGCGATCACGAACCTCTTCGAGCAACTCAAGGCCCAGCTCGAAGCCGCCCTCGGCGGCGGCGAGACGGGCGAGACCGAGACGGAGCGCAAGCGATGAACCAGCACCCTTCGAGTCCCGCGCGCCGCGCGCGCGCGCTCACCCTCGGCGGCCTCCTCGCCCTCGTCGCATCCCAGGGACTCGTCGCGCAGAACGACGCGGTCGACGTGGTGAAGAAGATCGCGAGCGAGGTCGAGAGCGAGATGAAGCAGATCGATCAGCTCCTGCAGCAGTCGTCGCGGCCGCAGGGCAAGAGCAGCGAGGCTGCGCGTGAGCTCGTCGGCCGCTCGCAGGAGTCGATCGAGAAGGTGGTCCGCGGGATGGACCGGATGATCGACGAGCTGCAGAAGATGGCGCAGCAGGGTCAGAGCCAGTCGGGACAGAACCGGCCCTCGAACCAGCAGGACCAGCAGCAGCAGGACCAGCAGCAGGGGCAGCAGGGTCAACCGCAGGAGGGCCAGGGGCAGCCGCAGGGCCAGGGTCGTCCGCAGGGCGGCCAGGGGCAGCGCGAGGAGATCCAGACGCCCGAACTCGCCGAGCGCGAGGGCCAGGGCCAGCAGCCGCAGGGCCAGGGGCAGCAGGGCCAGGAGCAGGGCCAGCCGGGCCAGCAGCAGCCCGGTCAGACGAACCCGCAGGGCACGCAGCCGCAGGACGGTCCCGCCGGCGCGCGCGATCCCGGGCAGAACCGCACGGGAGGGAATCCCCTCGAGAGTCCGACCGAACGCGCGGAGCGCGCGATCGAGGACGGCGGCTGGGGTGAGCTGCAGCGCTACGTCCCGCCCGATCACCTGCGCGCCGGCGTGCCCGAGGTGCCGTCGAGGTACCGGCGCCTGCACGAGGCCTTCCAACGCCGCACGCAGAAGACCGGCCCCAAGCGCTGATCGCGCCACGCTGGGACGCCGCTGCGCCCCACGGCATCGAGACGATCGGCGCGCCACCCGGCCCGCGCGCGACATTCGCCCGTCGCGCGGCGCTCGGAGCGACAATCACGCAGCGCCCCGCGTTGCCCATCGCCCCTCCTCGATCGATGCGTCGTTCCCTGCGTCCCGCCCTCGCCGCCCTCTGCCTCGCGCTCCTCGGCGCCGCGGCACGGCCGCAAGTCCCGCCGGGCAGCTTCCTGGCCGTCGGCCAGCCGGCGAGCGCCGGGCTCTTCGCCTACGAGCCCCTCGCGCCGAACCTCAGTCCGATCGCCGATCCCCTGGGCGTCCTCGCGCGCGCGCAGCGCGTCGCGCTCGCGGACGATCGAAGCCGTCTGCTCGCGGCCGTCGACGCCGGCGCGGCGACGGGCACCGCGATGATCGTCGAGTGCACGCTGCAGGGCCTCGCGATCAGCGGCTTCCTCCCGCGCACGCGGGACCTCGGGGAAGCGGTCGTCGGCCTCGGCGAGCTCACGGGTGGACTGCTCGTCATCGCGACGCCGACGCGCCTGCTCGTCGCGGGCCCTGGCGTGACCCAACCGCTGCCGCTCGCCCCCGCGCCGATGGGTACGGTCTTCGTCGGACTCGCGGTCGGCGAGGATCGCGTCGCCGCCCTCGCGCGCGGCGCGGCGGCGAATCCGCTCCTCGTGCTCGCCCACCCCGCGAGTTCGTCGGTCGCCGTGCATCAGCTCGCGATCCCCGGTTCGCGCGCGCTCGCGTTCGACCTCCTGCGCGGCGCGCTCCTCGTCGGCGACGCCGGCGGCAACCTCTGGCTCCTCGATCTGCAGCGCTTCATCGCGAGCTTCGTCGCGGGTCCCTTGCCGGGTGCGGTGCTGGCCATCGGCCGCAACGGCGACGACGGCAGCTTCGCGATCGCCACGCCGGCCGGCATCTTCGACTTCGACGGCGCGGGCTTCCGCGGTCCGACGCCCGCGCCCCCGCTCGGCCATCTCGAACATCGCCCCTACGCCTCGCGTTTCGTCGGCTACGGCCAGGGCTGCAGCGGTGCCGGCGTCGCCCCGGCGATCGGCGCGGTCGGCCGACCCTATCCGGGCAGCATCGACTTCTCGCTGCGCATGAGCGGCGGCGCGCCGAACAGCGCGGCCTTCCTCTTGCTCGGCGTCTTCGCGGCGAATCTCCCGCTCGATCCCACGGGCATGCTCGGCTGCACGCTGTTCGTGCAGCCGCTCGACGCCACGCCCTATCCGTGCTCGGCCGCCGGCATCGCGTCGGCGCGCTTCCCGATCCCGCCGCTCGCGGCGCTCGCCGGCGGCGCGCTGCACTGCCAGTGGATCGCCGTCGCGAACGGCGCCAATGCGCTGGGCCTCCTCGCCTCCGACGGCGGCCGCATCGTCTTCTGATCCGCCCATCCGCCCCTCTGCGCGAGCGGATCAGCGCAGCAGTTCGTCGAGCACGCCGCGGCTGTCGGAGAAGCTGCGGACCGGGCAACCGAAGACGTGCAGCATCGTCCGCCAGAGATCCGTCAACGGTGAGTCGTGGCGGAAGCGGACGTGGTCACCGCTCGCGAGCGCCCCACCCCCGCGGCCGCAGAGCACGATCGGCAGGTCGTGCGGGTCATGGCGGTCGCCGTCGCGAATCGCCGCGGCGAAGACGAGCATCGACGCATCGAGCAAGGTGCCGTCACCCTCCTCGATCGCCGCGAGGCGCGTGCAGAACTCCGCGAAGCGCTCGACGAACCAGCGGTTGATGCGCGCGTACTGCCGCATCTTCTCCGCGTCGCCGCCGTGATGGGACAGGTCGTGGTGCCCACCGCGCACCCCTTCCAGGAAGGAGAAGTCGACGCCCGACACCGAGTTGCCGAGCATCAGGGTCGCGATGCGCGTCGTGTCGCTGCGGAAGGCGAGCTCGATGAGCTCGAACATCAGCCGCACGTGTTCCGCGTGGTCGTGTGCGCGCTCGGGCACCTCGCGCGCGCGGAAGAGCGCCTGGGCGTGCGCCGCGCGCTGCGCGTCGAACGCCGCGATGCGCCGCTCGACGGTCCGCACGCTCTCGAGGTACTCCCCCATCCGGTCGCGATCGGCGGCGCCGAGCCGCCGCTCCACCGCGCGCGCCTCGCCGAGCACGAGATCGAGCACGCTGGCCTCGCCCGTCTCGCCGCGACGACCGCCGCGGAAGAGCCGCTCGAAGGCCTGCCGCGGCCGGATCTCCTTCGGCATCGGTTCCGTCGGCGAGCGCCAGGCGATCGTCGCGCCGTAGACCGTGCTGTAGCCCATGTCCACGACGTGCCGTGCCGGCTCGATCCCGAGCTCGATCGACGGCAGGGGCGTCTCGTCGCCGAGCAGCGACGCCGCGACCTGGTCGACGCTCGTGCCGCAGCGGAGATCGCGCCCGCCGCTGCGCCTGACGCGCGCGCCGCTGAGCAGCGAGGTGGTCTTCACGTAGTGCCCCTCGCCCTCGTCCGCGTTGCGGTTCCAGAGCCCCGAGCAGACGAGCAGCGAATCGCGCACCGGAGCGAGCGGCGCGAGGGTCGGCGAGAGCGTGAACGACGATCCGGCGTCCATCGGGGTCCAATCCCGCGGCAGCACGCCGTTGGGCATGAAGCAGAAGGCCATGCGCACCGGCACGCGCGGGCAGCGGCGTGGCGCGAGGCTCTCGAGCCAGGGCAGGGCGATCGCGGCACCGGCCGCGCGGAGGACCGCGCGGCGCGAGGGCCGGTCGGAGCCGGTCGACGTCATGCTCCGCTCCGTTGCATCAGGCAGCTCCGCTCCGTTGCATCAGGCAGCTCCGCTCCGTTGCATCTGGCAGCTCCGCTCCGTTGCATCAGGATCTGCTCCGCCGGCGAAACGCGTCGCTCGTGACGAGTGCCTCGAGCAGCGCGCCGGAACGGTAGCCCGCGGCGGCGCACGCGTCGATCAGCTCGAACACGACGGCCTCATCGGCCGCCTCGGGTTCGCGGCCGATGGCGTAGGTGAAGAGCTTCTCGACGAGGACGCGCACGAAGCGGTCCTTGCGCCGCAGGAGCCAACCCTTCAGGTCGGTGAGGTCGGCGAGGCCCTCGCCGCTCGCGAGCACGACGCGCGTGTCGAGCGGCTGGGTCTCGTGCTGCGTCCGCCACGCGCCGATCGCATCGAAGTTCTCGAGCACGAGTCCGAACGGGTCGAGCCGCGCGTGGCACGCGGCGCAACGCGCGTCGCGGCGATGGCGCTCCAGCTGCGCGCGCAACGTCGATCCATCGGGTTGGCGATCGTCCTCCTGCAGGGCGCCCACGTCGGGCGGCGGCGGCGGGGGTGGATCGCCGCACAGGTCCTCGAGCACGAAGCGCCCACGCAGCACCGGACTCGTGCGCAGCGGCAGGGCGGTCACCGTGGCGGTCGCCGCCCATCCGAGCACCCCGCCCCGCCGCGCGTCGTCGAGCGCCACGAGCTGCATGCCGGGCGTCGGCGGCTCGGCGAGTCCGTAGTGCTTCGCGAGCCGGGCGTCGACGAAGGTCCAGTCGGCATCGAGCAGCTCGAGGATGTTGCGATCCTCGCGGAGGATGCGATCGACGCCGAGCCGCGCCTCCTCGTACATCGCCGCGCGCAGC